>JAUXVE010000004.1 GCA_030680415.1 Rubrivivax sp. | reverse complement strand
CCCTCCACTACCTGGGGCCTGCTACCCGGCGCACCGACGCCTACCGGGACGGGACTCTCACCCGTTGGACTGGCGCAGCATGCAGCAGCACTCCCTTGCCCTTGCGGGTTCAGTCGAGCCTTTGCTTCGTGACGCACCATGAACGGCAGTGTAGCCAACCTGTGCCGACAGGCACTCAGTGACAAACGCTCAGGCCTGACGGCCCGACAACGACGGAGCTGCAAAAAATTCCGACACATCCGAGTGGGCGCTTATCCACGCACCGCTCAATTTCACACCGTGCCGGCCACGCATACTTTGCTCGACCGGCTGCTTCAGGGCGCGGGGTGCGTGACTGGAATGGGTCGCTTCCAGGTCCACACGCTACCGCGTCCAGCACCTCGTTGCCGCCACACAGCGCAAGTCCGGCAAGGGCAAGGAGACAGCAGCCTCTGCGCGCCGCTTCCAGGAGTGGCGAGGCGCAGCACCGGACTTTCGGTTGCATCAGGGCGAGCGCCAGGCGATCTTGCCTGCGCCGACTCCATTGGACAGGATCCATGCAACGGCTTGTCGAAACTAACCTACCAGGTTAACATGCTTTCTTGTGGAAGGAGCCACCCCTCACTGCAAGCTCAGCGTCGTCAAGGCCCTGGTTGGCGCCGGTCACGTTCGAACAACACGAAGCGCTCGCGAGGGTGCAGTGGCCTTGGGGCTGGACTTCGACGGCATGCTCGCCGTCGTGATGGCGCTGACCTCGGCAGACTTCCACAAGAGCATGGCCACGCACGCCGATCACCGCGTGTGGCAGGACGTGTACCGGCCGATGACGCCGGCCGGCGAGGTCTATCTGAAGCTGACGGTGATCGATGACGTGCTCATCGTGTCGTTCAAGGAGCTGTGACCATGAAGTGCCCGAGCTGCGGTGCGGCAAAGCTGGTGCATGACACCCGCGACGTGCCCTACACCTACAAAGGCAAGTCGACGATCCTTCCCCAGGTGAAGGGGGACTTTTGTCCGGCCTGCGACGAATACATCCTCGATGCGTCGGAGTCGCGCCGCACCATGGAGCTGATGCTGGCCTTCGGCAAGCAGGTCAATGCCTCTTTCGTCGATCCGGACTTCATTGCCAGCGTGCGCAAGAAGCTTGACCTCGACCAGCGCGAAGCTGGCGAGATCTTCGGCGGCGGCGTGAATGCGTTCTCCAGGTATGAGAACGGCAAGACCAAGCCACCGTTGGCGCTCGTCAAGCTGCTGAAGGTGCTGGATCGCCACCCGGAACTGCTGGGCGAGGTGAGGGCGGCATGACGAGGCGCGTCGGCCCAGGAATGACAGCGGTGACGATGTCCGCAATAGTTGATCCAATGACGACAACGGGTTACCAGTGCAGAAATGATTGAGTGGGAGTGACGGTCGCGGGCTGATTCCCATCTGCCGTTCGGCCTGACGATGGCCGGCTGATTTCATCGACAAGGAGCAAGTCATGGCATTCGAAGACATCCTGTACGAGGTCCGCAACGGCGTCGCCTGGATCACGATCGACCGCCCGGAAAAGATGAACGCCTTCCGCGGCACCACCTGCGACGAACTGATCCGGGCGCTGAACAAGGCCGGCTACGACAGGGACATCGGCGCCATCGTGCTGGCCGGCGCCGGCGACCGCGCCTTCTGCACCGGCGGCGACCAGTCGGCGCACGACGGCAACTACGACGGCCGCGGCACCATCGGGCTGCCGATGGAAGAGCTGCACGACGCCATCCGCAACGTGCCCAAGCCGGTGATCGCGCGCGTGCAGGGTTACGCCATCGGCGGCGGCAACGTGCTGGCCACGATCTGCGACCTCACGATCTGCTCCGACAAGGCGGTCTTCGGGCAGGTCGGGCCGAAGATGGGTTCGGTCGATCCGGGCTACGGCACCGCGTTCCTGGCGCGCGTCGTCGGCGAGAAGAAGGCGCGCGAGATGTGGTACTTCTGTCGCCGCTATTCGGGCGCCGAGGCGGTGGCGATGGGCCTGGCCAATGCCTGCGTGCCGCACGACCAGCTCGACACCGTGGTGCAGCAGTGGGCCGAGGAACTGTGCGAGCGCAGCCCCACCGCGCTGGCCATCGCCAAGCGCAGCTTCAACATGGACACCGCGCACCAGGCGGGCATTGCCGGCATGGGCATGATGGCGCTCAAGCTCTACTACGACACCGACGAGTCGAGAGAGGGCGTGGCCGCGCTGAAGGAAAAGCGCAAGCCGCAGTTCCGCAAGTTCGCGAAGTGAAGGCGCTGCTGCAGGAGGCAGTGCGATGAATCCCTGAACTGGCTCACGCCAGCAGGCCGGGCAACCACAGCGACAGCATCGGAAAGGCACACAGCAGCAGCAGCCGCAGCAGGTCCACGCCGATGAAGGGCATGGTGCCGCGGTAGATGCCCATCAACGTGATGTCGCGCGCGATGGAATTGATGACGAAGACGTTCATGCCCACCGGCGGGCAGATCATGCCCAGGCTGACCGCCATCACCACGATGACGCCGAACCACACCGGGTCGAAGCCCAGCTGCATCATCGCCGGGAAGACGATGGGCACCGTGAGCAGGATCATCGCCAGCTCGTCCATCACCGCGCCCAGCACCAGGTAGCCCACCATCACCAGCGCCAGCACGCCGTAGGCGCCCACCGGCAGGTGCACCAGCAGCTCGACCGCCTTCTGCGTGAACTGCGTGATGGTCAGGAAGTAGCCGAACAGGTAGGCCCCGACGACGATCAGCATGATGGCCGAGGACACGCGCAGCGCGTCGACCAGCGCCGCCTTGATCTGCGGCCAGCGCAGGCGTCCGCGGAGCATGCCGATGAGCAGTGTGCCGGCCGAACCGATGCCCGCCGCTTCCTGCACCGTGAACAGGCCGCCGTAGATGCCGCCGAGCACGAAGACGAACAGCGTCACCACCGCCCACAAGGCGCGCACCGCGGCCCAGCGCTCGGCCCAGCCGTGGCGCTCGCCCTGCGGCATGCTCGCCGGCCGCAGCCAGCCCATGAACTGCACCACGGCGATGTACAGGGCCACCGCCATCAGCCCCGGCACCACGCCGGCGGCGAACAGCTTGGCGATGTCGGTCTCGGTCATGATGCCGTAGAGCACGAAGATCACCGACGGCGGGATCATGATGCCCAGCGTGCCGCCGGCCGCGATCAGCCCGGCCGAGAAGCCGGCGTGGTAGCCGGCACGGCGCATCTCGGGCAGCGCCACCTGGCTCATCGTGGCGGCGGTGGCCACCGACGAGCCGTTGATCGCCGCGAAGCCAGCGCAGGCCGTCACCGTGGCCAGCGCCAGCCCGCCGCGGCGGTGGCCCAGCCAGGCCCGGCCGGCGGCGAACAGTTCGGTACTCATGCCCGAGTGCGAGGCAAAGGCGCCCATCAGGATGAACATCGGGATGACGCTGAGGTTGTAGTCGGTCAGCACCGACAGCGGCACGTTGGCCAGCAGGTTCAAGCCCGGCGTGCTGCCCGACAGCACCGCGAAGCCGCCGACGCCGGCGATGCCCATGGCGACACCGATCGGCACGCGCAGCGCCATCAGCGCGAACATGCCGACGAAGCCGAGCAGCGCGACGAGGTCACGGTCCATCGTGGCCCTTCACCATCCCGGACTGGCCCGCGCGCCCATGGTCGCGCCACAACTCGACCAGCCGCCAGGCCGCCAGCACCACCGCCACGCTGGCACCGACGGCGGCCACGGCGTAGAAATTGGTCATCGGCAGGCGCAGGTCCATCGTCGCCTGCGTGCCGGTGCGGCCGACCTTGACCCAGACCATCCAGGCCAGCGGCGCCAGGAAGGCCAGCGTGACCACGGTAGCGAACAGGTCCATCAGGCGGCGACCGGGCGCGCGCAGCTGCTCCCAGACCACGTCCACGCAGATGTGCGAGCCACGGTAGCTGGCCAGCGCAATGCCCCAGAACAGCGCCACGCCCTGCAGCAGCTTGGTGCCGTCGAACCAGTCCGGGATCTGGATGCTGAACAGGTCGCGCAGCAGCACGTTGCTGGCGGTCAGCAGCGCGATCAGCAGCAGGAAGACCGCGGCCGTGGTCTCCACGGCCGACAGGAAGCGGTGCATCGCGTGGCCAGGGCCTCAGTTGGCGCCGCCGCGCGCGGCCAGTTCCTTGCGCAGGGCCTCCAGCGCCTGCGCGCCGTTGATGCCGGCCTTGTTGGCGCTGGCGATCCAGTTGCCGTAGATCGGCTCGACGGCGGTCTTCCAGGCCGCCAGCTGTGCGGGCGTGAGCTTGACGATGGTGTGGCCGGCGGTCTGCTCCAGCTTCTCGCGGCCCGAGTCCTCGTTGTCGCCCCAGGCGGCGCCGACCTTGGCCGCCCAGTCGTTGGTGCAGTGGCTGTCGATCACCTGCTTCTGTGCCGTCGACAGCTTGCCGTACCAGCCCGGGTTGATGACCCACACGAAGTTGGCCGCGTAGAGGCGGAAATCGGTGTGGAACTTGACCGCCTTGTCGATGCCGAAGGTGATGATCGAATTCCAGGGGAAGGTGATGGCGTCGGCGACGCCTTTTTCGAGCGCGTCGCGCGACTCGGGCGCCGAGACCTGCACGTTGGTGGCGCCCAGCAGGCTCATGGTCTGCGCCACGGTGCCGTTGGCCGGGCGGATCTTCATGCCCCTGATCTGCCCGGGCTCGGTGATCGGCTTCTTCGAGTGCAGCGCACCCACGTGCAGGTGGGCGAAGCAGAACTTCACGTCGGCCATTTCCTTGGCTGCGTAGGGCCGGTACCAGGCGTCCAGCGCGGCCGAGGCGCCGCCGGGCTTGCCGGTCAGGAAGGGCAGTTCACCGGCGGCGTAGAGCGGAAAGCGCCCGGCCTGGTAGCCGGGGTTGACCCAGGTCATGTCGGCGATGCCGTCGCGTGCCATGTCGTAGTGGTCGGCCGCCTTGCCGAGTTGCTGCGCGGGGAAGAAGGCGATCTTGATGCTGCCGTTGGATGCCGCTTCCACCGACTTGGCCCAGGGCTCGAAGCCGGTGCGGAACAGCGGGTGCGCCGCCGGCAGCCAGTGCGCGAACTTCAATTCGACGGGCTTGTCCTGCGCCGTGGCGGGGCCTGCGGCAAGAGCCACGGCGGCAAGCGCGACGGCGGTGGCAAGGGTCAGGGGGCGTAGGCGGGGGGTCTTCATGCGAGTCTCCAGTCGTTGTGGTGGGCGGGTTTCTGAAACGGGTCAGGCCCCTGGCGGGGGCGCCGACCCCGGGCGGGTGCGGAAGAAGTGCAGAGGCTGCGGCGTGATCGACACCGCTGCGGCCGGCGTCGCAGCGGGTGTCGCAGGCGGCGGCGCCAGCGACAGTGCGGCGCGCTGCGCGGCGGCGAAGGCCGCAGCGCGGGCATCGAGGCCGGCCGGCTCGGCGAGCGCGGGCGCCACGTGTTCGGCCCACAGCCGCGCGTAGGCCGCGCGGCCGCGGCGCTGGGTCTCGCCGTAGCCCTTCAGCACCTCGGGCAGGCGCGCCAGTGCGGCGGCGTAGGCGGTCGAGCGCGGCAGCGCCTGGCCCATCGCCTGGCACCAGGCGGTGACGGCCTGGTCTTCCTCGGCCTGGCGCAGCGAGTGCGGGCGCAGCGGCCGCAGTGCGGCCAGCAGCCGCAGCAGGGCAAAGCCCCAGGCGCTGGTCGATCGCAGTTGCAGGCCGACGTGGGCGCGGCCGATCCAGCCGCGGCGCGCTGCCGTGCGCATCAGCGCCTGGCCCAGCCGGCGCGGCAGGATCGCCGCGACTTCCTCGACGCCGGGCTTGAGCATCTCGGTGACCCGCACCAGCTCGCCGGGGCGGGCCGCCACTTCGGCGTGCAACTGGGTATAGCGGGCGCGGCGGGTCTTCAGGTCGGCGACGCGGATGACGTCTTCGAAGCACATCCACAGGGCCAGCGAACGCGCCGCATCCTCGGCCACCGCCAGCGGACCCGCTGCATCCTCGGCCACCGCGAGCGAACGCGCGGCACCTGCCGTTGTTGCGGGCGCAACGCCGGCGCTGCCGGCTGCGGCGCAGATCGCAGTGACGGCGTCCAGGAAGCGTGTGGCGTAAGCACTGCCCTGGAAGTCCAGGCAGCGCAGCAGGCCGTGCACGGCGGTCGCCTGCACCGGTGCCGGCAGCGCAGCCAGACGCGGCTGCCAGCGCGCGGTGTCGGCGCCGGCAGGGGCAGCTTGCAGCGCGGCCGCAGCCGCGGCCGACAGCGCCGCGGCGGCCACTGCACTTGCGCGCTGCTGCAAGGCCCCGGCGCCGAGCTCGTCCACGACCACCGCGCCGGCTGCCGCCACCTCGTCACCGCCTGCCGCGGCCGCGTCGAAGCCCGCTGCAAAGCCGGCCAGGCTGGCGGCGACACCCCTGCCGCCGTCGCCGATCACTGCCTCGCAGGCGCTGCGCGGCCACGGCAATGCAGCGGCGCCGGCGAGGGCGCCGAACATCACCGCCGACACGACGGTGCCGCGTTCGCGCGCGACGCGGCCCATGTCGAAGGCGATGCAGCGGCCGGCCAGCACCCGCGCCGCGCGCAGCACGGCGCCGTCGTCATAGCGGCCGTCGGTGGGCGCCATCTTCTCCAGCGTGGTGTAGACGCGGTGGGTGGAGGTGATGAGCGTGGTGCCGGCCGCCACATAGCCGCGCTCGACCATGCGGCCGGCTTCGACCAGCTCGCTGGCGACGAGCACATCCACCTGGCCGGCCAGTGGGTGCAGCGCGAACACGGGCGCGGCGGGGGGGGCCGGCGCGGCCAACCATTCGATGTAGTAGCTGGTGGCACCGGTGCGCTGGGCGACGCCGGGCACCGAGCTGGCCTGTACCGGCAGGTCGGCATCGCGCGCGCACTGCACCAGCCAGCCGGCCAGCACGCCGCCGCCCTCACCGCCGAGCGCGGCGATCAGCACGCGGGTGATGGGCGCCGGAGCGGCTGCGACGGGGGTGTGCACGAGATGCCCTCCAAGCTCTCAAGCCGGCTGCAGCCAGCCGATCACGGCCCGGTTCAAGCGGTCCGTCAGCCGCTCCCACCAGCTCGGGTTGGTGATCACCTCGGCGCGGTAGAAGCTGGGGCACAACACCGCGGCGTGGGCCACCTCGCCACACAGGCCACAACCGACGCACTCGTTCTGCACGAACGCCACCGGGCTGCGCTTGAGCGGGTCGCTGGCGGTCTTGACGGTCAGCGTCGGGCAGCCCGACAGGCGGATGCAGGAATGGTCGCCGCTGCAGGTGGATTCGTCCACCCCGTAGCGGGTGCGCACCACGCGCTCGCCGCGCTTCAAGGCCGCCGCTCGCAGCGGGCGCTGCCGGCGCTGGCGCTCGAGCTGGCACTCGCCCTCGGCAATGATCACCTTCAGCCCGGCGAAGGGCGAGGTCAGCGCCTCCTTGAGCGTGTCGCGCACGGTGGCCACGCGGTAGTTGTGCACCGTGCGCAGCCAGCGCACGCCCATGCCCTTGAGCGTGTGCTCGATCGTCAGCTCCTTGCCGGTGGCGCTGGCGCCCTCGGCCTCACGCCGCGCCTCGGCACCCGGGGTGGAGATCGTCTCCTGCGTGCCGGTGGCCGAGGTGTAGCCGTTCTTCATGATCAGCAGCACGCCGTCGCCGCCGTTGAGCAGCGTGGACGACACGCCCGACAGCAAGCCGTTGTGCCAGAAGCCGCCGTCGCCCATGATCGCCAGCGGCCGCCGGGCACTGAAGTTCTTCACCGCCGCGCTCGACGCCATGCTCATGCCGTAGCCCAGGATCGACTGGCCGAATGAGAAGGGCTCGAAGGTGGCAAAGGCGTGGCAGCCGATGTCGGCCGAGACATGCACGCGGCCGATCTCGCGCTCGGCCAGTTTCAGCGCCGCGAACACCGGCCGCTCGGGGCAGCCGATGCAGAAGTTGGGCGGCCGCGGCGGCACCGGCTGGCCGAGCAGCTGGCGGGCCGACTGGCGCAGCGCGTCCAGCGCCGCCAGCTGCGTGCGCGCCGGCACCGCCTCGGCCGCCGGCCGATAACGTTCCAGCCAGCGCAGCAGGCCGCCCAGCAGCAGCTCGGCGGTGTATTCGCCGCCCATTGCCAACAGGTCCTTGCCGTGCAGCGGCGTGTCGATGCCGGCACGGCGCAGCGTGGTGGCGATGTCCTGCTCGATGTAGTCGGGCTGGCCTTCCTCCACCACCAGCACCGCGCGCCGGCCGCTGCAGAAGGCCGTGATCTGCTCGGGGACCAGCGGATAGACGCAGTTCAGCACCAGCAGCGCCATGCGCGGGCGGCCTTGCGCGTCGGTCAGGCCGGCCTCGGACATCGCGCGCAGCAGGGTGTGGGTCAGGCCGCCCTGCACGATCAGGCCGAGTTCGCGCAGATCGGTCGCGGTGTCGTCGATGAGCTCGTTCAGGCCGGCGTCGGCGATGAAGCGGCGGGCGGCGGGCATGCGCACCTCGTACTTCAGCTTCTCTTGCCGGAAGGTCGACGGCGGGTGCGACAGGCGGTCGTAGCTGAAGGCCGCGGGCTCGGCCTGCAACCGGCGGCTGCTGATGGCCGGCGCCACGTTGTCGGCCGCCACGAAGCTGCCTTGCAGGTGGCAGCTGCGGATGCGCAGCTCCATCATCACCGGCGTGTTGGAAGCTTCCGACAGCTCGAAGGCCTGCTGCACCAGGCGCACCAGGCTGGGCAGGTCGGGCCGCGGGTCGAGCAGCCAGATCGCCGACTTCATCGCGAAGGCGTGGCTGCGTTCCTGGATCACGCTGGCGCCTTCGCCGTAGTCTTCACCGACCACGACCAGCGCGCCGCCCAGCACGCCGGGCGATGCCAGGTTGGACAGCGCATCGGCCGCCACATTGGTGCCGACGATGGACTTCCAGGTCACCGCGCCGCGCACCGGGTAGACCATCGACGCGGCCAGCATCGCCGCCGCCGCCGACTCGTTGCTGCAGGCCTCCACGTGCACGCCCAACTCGTCCAGGTAAGGCCGTGCCTGCACCATCACGTCCAGCAGGTGCGACACCGGAGAGCCCTGGTAGCCGCCGACGTAGGTGACGCCCGACTGCAGCAGCGCCTTGGTCACCGCGAGGATGCCTTCGCCATGGAAGACCTCGCCCGCACCGAGCTTCAGCGATTCGATTTCACGGTGAAAAGAGACTTCCAAGAGGCGGGCTCCGGTGCTGGCTGGCACGAGGGTGGGTGTGCAATCTAGTCAGCCTTGGCCCATTGGGCCAATGGATTGTCAGA
The DNA here is from genome assembly GCA_030680415.1 of Rubrivivax sp. Lineage (GTDB taxonomy): Bacteria > Pseudomonadota > Gammaproteobacteria > Burkholderiales > Burkholderiaceae_C > Rubrivivax. Next base: position 69,742 of record JAUXVE010000004.1, on the reverse strand, counting down.
ATGTGCCGCATGCGATGGCTGAATAATTGGGCGATACCCTTTTCGGGTCAACCCTCACTGCGCGCGTCGTGCGCAAGGCCCCCGCGATGAACTTCCGCCAACTCGACCTGAACCTGCTGCGCGTGCTGGTGGCCGTCTACCGCAGCGGCTCGGTGACCGAGGCCGGCCGGCAGCTGGCCTTGTCGCAGCCGGCCACCAGCAATGCCCTGGCGCGGCTGCGCGCTTTCTTCGGCGACGAACTCTTCGTGCGCACGCCGCAGGGCATGCAGCCGACGCCGGTGGCCGAGCGCGCAGTGCCGGCGGTGATGAGCTGCCTGCAGGCGCTGGAAGCCGAGCTGTGCGGCAACGTGCCGTTCGATCCGCAGACCAGTGACCGGCACTGGCGGCTGTCGCTGTCGGACCTGGGCGAGATGATGTTCCTGGCCCCGCTGGCGCACGCGCTGCGGCGCGAAGCGCCACGCAGCCGGATGTCCAACGTGGCGGTGCCGGCGGCGGCCGTCGGTGCTGCGCTGGCGTCGCGCGAGATCGACCTGGCGGTCGGCATCCTCGACCCGGGTCGCTCGGGCATCGCCAGCGAGCGGCTGTTCCAGGAGCACTACGTGGCGCTGACGGCGCCCGGCTGGCGCCCGGCCGGCGGCAGCGTCGCTGGCACGCTGAGCGTGGCCCAGTTGGCGCAGGCCACGCTCGTCACCGCCGCACCCACGGCCACCTTCCACGACAGCGTGCAGCAGATGCTGACCGCCCTGCGGCTGAGCGACCGCGTGGCGCTGCGCACCCGCCACTATGGCGCCCTGCCGCACCTGGTTTCGGGATCGGACCTGCTGGCCATCGTGCCGCTGATGTACGCGCGCTCGCTGCAGCCGCGCTACAAGCTGCGCATCTGGGAGCTGCCCCGCCACGGCCCGCCGTATGAAGTACGCATGCTCTGGCACGACAGCGTCGGCGAAGACCCGGGGCACCAGTGGCTGCGCGGTATCTTGCGATCGCTGTTCAAGCGGCCGGCGGCAAGCGCGCGCACGCCAAGGGCCGCCCCACGATGACGCCCGTGACGCGGCAAGCTGCGCCTGCCGGTGCTCAAGCGTGGTGGCTCGGTGGCGAGAGTCGATCCACTCAGCGACAAGGCCTTGCTCGAGGCCTTGGGCGTTGAGGTCTGATCCGGCTTCAGACCGCCGCGCCGAAGGCCGCCACCAGCGCCTGCTCGATGTCGGCCTGCAGGTCGGCCACGGCCTCCAGGCCGAGCGAGAAGCGCACCAGGTGGCCGCGCAGGTGTGCACTGCCGCGCGCCGCGCCGGCCCGCATCGTGGCCACGTCGTACGGCACCACCAGGCTCACCGGCCCGGCCCAGGAGTAGCCGATGCGGAACAGCTGCAGCGCGTCGACGAAGGCATCGACCTGCGCCGCCGTGTAGCGCTCATCCAGCAGCACCGAAAACAGCCCCGCCGCCGCGCTGCAGGTGGCACGCCAATGGGCGTGGCCGGGCGCCCCCTCCAGCGCCGGGTGCAGCACTTGCCGCACTTGCGGGCGCGCGGCGAGCCAGGCCGCCAGCGCGCGGCCGGCAGCGTCCTGCGCGCGGTAGCGCAGCGGCAAGGTGGCCAGCGAGCGCAGCACCAGCTCGGCGTCGTTGCCCGCCACGCCCAGCCCCAGGTGCATGTGGGTGAGCTTGATGCGTTCGTGCAGGGCCGCGTCGCGCGTCGTCACCGAGCCCATCAGCACGTCGCCGCCACCGCTGGGGTACTTGGTGAGCGCCTGCATGACGATGTCGATGCCGAGATCGAAGCCCGAAAACGCGATGCCGGCACCCCAGGTGTTGTCCAGCGCCGTCGTCACGCCGCGGCTGCGCGCGGCCTCGACCAGGCCCGCCAGATCGGGGAACTCCATCGTCACCGAGCCCGCAGCTTCCAGCCAGACGAGCCTGGTGCGCGGGCCGATCATGGCCGCCAGCGCGGGCGCGTCCAGCGGGTCGTAGAGCCGGTGCGTGACGCCCCAGCGCGCCAGCTCGGAGCGCGCCAGTTCGCGGCTGGGGCCGTAGACGTTGTCGGGCAGCAGCACCTCGTCGCCCTGTGCCAGCAGCGCCTGGTCGACGAGCGCGATGGCCGCCAGCCCGCTGGGCACCAGCACGCATTGCCGCCCACCTTCCAGCGCGGCGATGCGTTCTTCCAGCGCAAAGGTCGTCGGCGTGCCGTGCAGGCCGTAGGTGTATCCGCTCTTGTTGCGCCAGTCGCGCGCGCGCATCGCGGCGACGTCGGCAAAGATCACCGTCGAGGCCTTGAAGACACCCAGCTGTGGCGCCTCGAAGCCGGCCGGCGGGCGATAGGGGTGGTGGATCAGCTCGGTGCTCAGGTCGCGCGGCATGGGGGTTCCTGCAGGTTTCAGATCGGCACGGCGACGAGGTCGTGGCCGTCGGCGGCGACGATGCGGGCGCGCGTGAACTCGCCCGCCTTCAGCGTCTTCGACGCCTTTTCGGGCGGCAGCAGGCGCACCTGGCCATCGATCTCGGGCGCGTCGGCGTAGCTGCGGCCGACGCCGCCCTTGCGGCCGAGCGCCGGCGCGTGGTCAACCAGGACCTGCATCAACGCGCCCACGCGGCGCTGCAGCTGGGCCACCGACACCTGCTCGGCCACCGCCATGAAGCGCGCGCGGCGTTCTTCGCGCACCTCCTGCGACAGCATGCCCGGCAGCTCGTTGGCCGCTGCGCCCTGCACCGGCGAGTAGGCAAAGCAGCCGGCACGGTCGATCCGGGCCTCGCGCATGAAGTCCAGCAGCGTCTCGAACTCGGCCTCGGTCTCGCCCGGAAAGCCGGCGATGAAGGTCGAGCGCACGACGAGCTCGGGGCAGATCTCGCGCCAGCGCGCCAGCCGCTCCAGGTTGCGCTCACCGCTGGCCGGGCGCTTCATGCGCTTGAGCACCTCGGGGTGCGCGTGCTGAAAGGGCACGTCCAGGTAGGGCAGCACGCGGCCGGCGGCCATCAGCGGCAGGATGTCGTCGACGTGCGGGTAGGGATAGACGTAGTGCAAGCGCACCCAGGCGCCGAACGGCGCCGCCAGGTCGCCCAGACGCGTGCACAGGTCCAGCAGCCGCGTCTTCACCGGCTGGCCGTCGAAGAAACCGGTGCGGTACTTGACGTCGACGCCGTAAGCGCTGGTGTCCTGGCTGATCACCAGCAGCTCCTTCACCCCCGATTCGAACAGCGCCCGCGCGTCGCCCAGCACCTCGCCCACCGGCCGCGACACCAGGTCGCCGCGCAGGCTGGGAATGATGCAGAAGGTGCAACGGTGGTTGCAGCCTTCGCTGATCTTCAGGTACGCGTAATGCCGCGGCGTGAGCTTGACGCCGGTGGCCGGCACGAGGTCCATGAACGGGTCGTGCGGCCGCGGCACATGCCGGTGCACGGCGTCCATCACTGCCTGCGTGGCATGCGGGCCGGTCACCGCCAGCACCTTGGGGTGCACCTGCTGCACCAGCTTGCCGCCGCCCTCGCCGGCCTTGGCGCCCAGGCAACCGGTGACGATGACGCGGCCGTTGTGCGCCAGCGCCTCGCCGATGGTGTCCAGGCTTTCCTTCACCGCGTCGTCGATGAAGCCGCAGGTGTTGACGACCACCAAGTCGGCGCCGTCGTAATTCTTGCTGGTCTCGTAACCCTCGGCGCGCAACTGGGTGAGGATGAGCTCGGAATCGGTCAAGGCCTTGGGGCAGCCGAGCGAAATGAAGGCGATCTTCGGGCTGCTCGCCGCGGAATCCGTGCATGTGTTTTGGGCCATGGCCGCGATTTTCGCCGATCTGCCGTGAGCGCTTGAGGTGCCCACCGACCCATTGGGCGAGTTCGACTCCGCCTGAGCCACCGTTGCCGCTGCAGCCTCGAGCGGCCGTTCGACGCTCGAACGGCAGCTTGTTGGCAGCCAGCCGTCGTAGGAGCCGGCAGATTGGACACCTGGACTCGGCCACTTGCAGACATACGATCGGCCAAAAATTCGCCATGCCACCGACCGGTTTTAAGGAACAGCCGACATAGGCCGAAAGGTGCTCATCCTCCGAAGCGGTCGCTCAAGGGCCGGCGGCGCGTGTCGACACCGGCCGCGAAGCGTTTACACGCCCATGAAGCCGCCCCGAGAGCGATCTATTCCATTTCAGGTATATTCCCTGTCGTGCGCTCCGACGAAGAGTTGCTCATCTGGCTGGGTAGCAGCAAGAAGGATCTGATGGCGCTTCCTACGGAAGTGCGGAAGTTCTTCGGTCATGCCTTGGATTTCGCCCAGCGCGGAGATCGACACGACGCAGCGAAGGTGATGAAGGGCTTCGGCGGTGCCGGCGTGCTGGAGATTGTCGAAGACGATGCCGGCGGCACGTATCGCGCGGTCTACACCGTGAAGTTCGAGGAAGCAATGTTCGTCCTGCATTGTTTCCAGAAGAAAAGCAAGCATGGGATCGCGACGCCGAAAGAGGACATGGAAATCATCCGGGCGAGACTCAAGTTCGCCGAACTGTTGGCAAAGGATCTGCGAGATGGCAAAACGCATCGTTGATGGCATCGAGGTCGAACCAGGCTCGGGCAACGTCTTTGCCGACCTCGGCCTGCCCAATGCCCACAGACTCAAGATCAAGTCCGGCCTGGTGATCGAGATCACCAAGGCCACTCGCAAGCTCGGCCTCACCCAGGTCGAGGCGGCCATCCGCATGGGGATCCCTCAACCCAAGGTCTCGGCCATGCTGCGTGGCGACTTCACCAACCTGTCCGAACGCAAATTGATGGATTGCCTCAATCGTTTGGGGTACGACATCGAGATCAAGGTCAAGCCGGCGCGTGCATCGCTGGGCCACTTGGTGCTGTCTGTCGTCTGATGCGCGTCACCGAATGCAGCACTTCGTCAGAGCCGTTGACGATTGAACGTTCTGCAGCCAGCCGCCGCGGGCAGCTTGTGGCCGGGGTTGGCCGGTGGCGGCGCTTCGCTTCTCGGCAGGTCCGTGGCCCACACCGGCCGGCCGAGGACCGCCCTCACCGGGATTGGGCCGTCCTCACTGCAGACATGCACTGCTGCCCTTGGCTCCGATCGCTGAGACGATAAGAGGCCCCCGAGTCATCCAACCGTCCTTGCGCCCAGTCGTTCAGACTTCGACAGAAGTTGTCGGCCACCTCTTGATCTCGGCCGGTCAGGGGCGGAGCGTGTTCATGCGACGCTGGGGCCATGCACCCTGGGCCAAACCATGCATGCAGAAGCTCAGGCGGAAACTGCATGCTCGACTTCTTGCGCGGCCGAGTGTTGGACTCCTGCAGAATGTAGGCATCCGACGCTTGCTCTTGGGGAGGGACCGTTGCATATACCCGCGACGTGTTGACCTCGAAGCCCGCCCCTCTCCAAGCCCGTTGCAACTCGGGTGGGAAGCACTTGCCCGGTTCAAGGGCGATGTAGGCGATGGCGTGGCCGGACCCGCCCTGGCAACAGAACCTTGTTGTGAAACCCAACTCGTTGAGCCGCTGAATACCGGTCAACAGCTTTTCGTCGATGTGCACGACTTTGCCGTTGCCGGGTAGCGTGAGCACCTTCGTCATATGTCTCGGACTTGCCATGGCCTGCCCTTGAGCGTGAGGTTGTTTCGGCAAGTCTAGCGACAGCATTGGGTCGTCAGAGGCCGCCCTGAGCCTGGCACGGGCAACTTGACCCGCGTCATCAGCGCATTGAGGCGCCGAGCCAACGCATGAACGGACCACACGACACCGGCCGGTCACGAGCGACTTGTTGTGGCCGCCAGTGTGAGTACGAGGCCGCGCCTGGAAGCTGACTTACGCAGCGTGCGCTTGGCCGGACAATTGCAGGAAGTCAAGGGCCCCGCCCAACTTGGTGTCGAACCAGGCCCGCCAGCTTCTGCATGAACTTCAGCGGGGACACTTCTAGGTGCAGGGTGTCGCCCTACGTACTTCAGACCTACTGTTCTTCGAGTTCGCTGATCAAGGCCTTCATCTCTGCGATCTCCCGGCGCTGCGCCTCGATGATCGCATCCGCCAGCTTGCGTACGCGCGGATCCGTGATTTGAGCTCTCTCGCTGGTCAATATGGCGATCGAATGGTGCGGGATCATCGCCCGCATCCACGAGACGTCGCTCACCGTGGCCTGGCTTCGCACCAGCCAGAGCGCCCCGACGAAGACGACCGCGCAGCCGGCAAAGATGGCGACATTGACCTTTCGGTCGGTGTACATCGCCAGCATGAATGCGAGCATGACCACGGCCATGGCCGCACCCATGACGAGCGCCATGTAGGCCCGCGTCTCGCTGAAGTAGACATGGTCCATGCATAGGTGTTGAGGTACATCAGGCCGAACATCACGACGGTCGACGTGGCGATCATCGCAGCGAACTTCGCGTACTTCATCATTTCGCTGTTCCCTTCGTGGGTGTGCCTCGGTGACGCGAGTGACGGCTGGGCCGAATCCCATACCGGCGAGCTCACAGTGAAATCCGGTGGCGGTTTACGCAGAAGCGGGGGGGGGGCAATTCTGAAGAAACCCAGAGTGCTGAATTCAGGCGGAGCCCCATCCGGCCCAGGTCCCTGCCGAACATCGACCGAAGCAGATCCGCGCACAGAAGAGTCAGAGCCCTGAACCGATGCGCCCGTCGCACACCGATACCGAGTGAAGGCTGCGTGCTTCTCGTCGCCAAGTCTGTACGTTGGCGAACGCAGGTTCTCGCGACGAACGAGGCGCAGGCGCGCCATGCACAGCTCTTGAAGGCGCGGAGAAGCTGCTGCCGTCGCCACAGGGCCGGTCGGCGACGGCCGACGAGGTTGGCGTGGAGCGCGCTGCGCGAGGAAGACGCTGTTGCGCAAGGTCTGGGACTGTTTGCGTTCCCCCACTCCCCCGCAACGGAACGTCGCGGCGGCACCGAGGCCGCCCACGGATTGACTCCCGCGTTGCAGGATCGGCCGCCCGGCATTCGCATGTCCCCATGCGGATGGGTGGTCGTCTGTCATCTATTCGGTCCGGCCGGGCCCGCCGCCTGCTGCTACACGGTCGACAACCACGTCCCATTCCAGGAGAAGCACCGTGATCAAGACCCTTCACATTCTGCTCGGCGCCGCTGCATTGTTCGCGTTCTCGGGCGCCAACGCCGGCAACAGGTACCCCTGGCGCAACCACGCCGCGCCGTACCCGTTCCTCTTCGGCAATGACTTCGATAGCCACCAGCAAACGCGCCAGCGCAGCGACGGCAGCCTGTGGGGGTTCTTCTATGTCCGCTACACAGGGGTCGTCACGGCCGACGGCTACCCGGTGGCCGGCCACGTCAACTGCAACTCCATGCCCGGCGACTGCGTGGTCGGCTGGATGATGGAGGGCAAGCTGGCGCACGCGATGTTCTCGCACCATCCGATGCACGACCACCCGATGTTCACCATGCCTCGAGCCGACATTCCGCAACCTGGCGCCTACTCGCACTTCCACTGGACGGGCATGGAGATGCCGCATCACCATGCACAGGGCTTTGTGCTTCAGCTGACGGTAAAGAACCACTTCTGCTTCGTCCACCACGGCGCCGAAAGCGCGATGGGCGGCGCGACCTGCAGCGCCAATGGCGGCGTGCCTGTCGTGCCGGGCATCGACATCGCGACCCACCTGAACACCATCCCGGGCGCAGCGCACGCGATGTGAATTGCCAGCGAATCTGCAGAGTCGCCCACGCGGGCGCATTCAGCTCACGAGGGCTCTGACCCAGTCCGGCAGCGGCACCGACTTCCGCGCAAAAGTCGGTTCACACCGTCTTGGCACCACCTTCGGCGTAAGTCACGCCCGGGGCGTCGGTGCGCTCGAGCGTGATGTAGGGGCCGAAACTGGAGCGTCCGGGATTTGAGTGAACCGGCCGTTCGAACTGAAAAGTGCCGCCGACGCCTTTGGGTCGGATCCTGCCGACCGACACCGCGAAGCGGGTGGCAGGTCGTCGTCAGATAGGAGACCTTCGCATAGATCGGAGCCACCGATTGGTCGACGGCCGAGTGTCCGCAGCCGATCAACGCCGAAACCGGCGCACTGAGGCCATTGCCATCGCTTACCAGACCCGCGCCGAGCATCAAGCCATCGAGATCGACGGGCAGCGTGGAGTCGGCCACCAAGGCCATCTCGCAGCTTCAGCCGGGTATGGAACCCGTGCTCTTCGGGTAGCCGAGCGAGACAAATGCGATAGTGGGGGCCTTGCCGATGGCGGCAGGCGCGGTAGCGGTGTCGAACATGTGGCGATTCTCGGGCCTCTTGCCCGAGACCCGTCCTGGCCTATTTCTTGGCCGGCGGGAAACCGGGCAGGCCCGGGAACAGGGCGCCGGCCTGCTGGAGCTTCTCGAACATCTCGCGACTCTGCTCGACGTAGCCCGTCATCAGGTTCTGCAGCGTGGGCGCCTGGCCGCTGAGGAACTGGGTCCAGACCTCGGGGCTGAGGTGCTTGGGGTCGTACAGGCCCTTGCTCTGGTTCAGGAACTGGTTCTGCAGCTCGACGAAGGCCTGCATGTTCTTCTCGAGCATCGTGCCCATGACGCCCTGCATGGCATGGCCGTAGAAGCGGATGATCTGCGACAGCGTCTGCGCGCTGAACATCGGCACCCCACCCGACTCTTCCTCGAGGATGATCTGCAGCAGGATGCTGCGCGTGAGGTCGTCACCGGTCTTGGCGTCGCGCACCTCGAAGTCGTCGCCGGCCAGTACCATCTGCTTCACGTCGGCCAGCGTGATGTAGCTGCTGGACTGCGTGTCGTAGAGGCGTCGATTGGGATACTTCTTGAGCACCCGCACGCTGCCCGTGGCACCGGCAGCGGTGGCGGCGGCCGGGGCACGGCGGTGGGTAGGCATGCGGCAGGTTCCTGGAGCGTCGGAATCCGGCCCATTCTAGGAGCCGTCCGGCGCATCCCGTCCGGGGACTTGTCCCAGTCGCTCAGGCCGTTCGCCCGGCGACGAGACCGCCATTGCGCCGCAGCCTTGCCGGCACGGCCCTGAGCGCACGCCACACCAGACGCAGCATGAGCAGCGCCGCCACCGCCTCGAGCAGCGTCACGCTGAAGGCCAGCCCGGTGTTCCAGCGCTGCTCGCGCGCCTTGAACTTGGCCACGGCGCGGTCGCGCGAGGTCTCGATGCTGTCGTAGAAGCTGGGAATGACCAGCAGCGTGAGCAGCGTCGAGGTGATGACGCCGCCGATGATGGCCACCGCCATCGGGCGGTAGAACTCGCCGCCCTCGCCCACCCCCACCGCCACCGGCGTCATGCCGGCGATGAGCGCGAAGGTCGTCATCAGGATCGGCCGCAGTCGCTTGCGGCCGGCCGCCATCAGTGCGTCTTCGCGGTCGATGCCCTCGCGTTCGAGCACCCGCGCAGCGTCGAGCAGCAGGATCGCGTTCTTCGCCACCAGCCCCATCAGCATGATGACGCCGATGAAGCTCATCAGGTTGAGCGTGCCGCCGGTGGCCAGCAGCGCCAGCACGACGCCGATCAACGACAGCGGCAGCGACAGCATCACCGCCAGCGGCGCCGTGAACGAGCCGAACTGCATGACCAGGATCAGGTACATCAGCGCCACGCCCATGACCAGCGCGATGCCCATCTCGCGGAACACCTCCTGCTGGTCGCGCGAGGCGCCGGCCAGTTCCAGCCCGTAGCCCGGCGGGTAGGCCATGGCGCGCGCGATCTTCAGCGCCTCGGCCGTGACCTCGCCCGGCGAACGGCCCTGCACGTTGGCCGCCACCGAAATCGTGCGCTTGCCGTTCACGTGCTGGATCTGCGACGGCCCGCGGCCCATGGTCACGGTGGCGATCTGCTCCAGCGGCACCATGCGGTTGCCGCCGCTCACGGCGATGGGCAGGCGCTCGATGTTGCCGGCGTCGACGCGGTCGTCGGGGTGCAGGCGCACCGCCACGTCGCGCGTCTCGCCGTTCGGGTCCACCCAGTCGCCCACTTCGACGCCGGCGAAGGCCACGCGCAGCGCCTGTGCCGCGTCGTTGACGGAGATGCCCAGCGTGTTGGCCAGGCCGCGGTCGAGTTCGATCTTCATCTCGACCTGCGGGTCCTGCTCCGACAGGCCCACGTCGACCGCGCCCGGCAGCTGGCGCAGCTTGTCCATGAAGTCGTTGGTGATGGCCAGCAACTGGCGCGAGTCGGCGCCGGTGAAACGGATCTGCACCGGCTTCTGCGCGCCGTTGTTGAGGTCGTCGAGCACCACGTACTCGGCACCCACCAGCCGTGCGGTGAGCCGGCGCAACTCGGCCGCGACCTGGATCGCCGAACGCTTGCGTTGCGTGCTCTTGCCGATGTCGACGTAGATGCGCCCGCCCCCCGGGCTGACGTAGCTGTTGGTGGCCACCGTCTCGGGCAGCGTGCGTGCCAGTGTTGCCGCGGCCTCGACCTTCAGCCGCGCGTACTCCAGGCTGCTGCTGGCGGGGGTGCGGATCTCCACCGCCAGGGTGCCGGAATCGGCCACCGGCAGGAAGCTCGAGCCGCCGAAGCGCAGCTGCAGCGCCACCGCCGCCACCAGGCTGGCCAGCGCGAAGACCGCCATCCAGCGCCGGTGGTGCAGGGCCCAGGCGATGACGCGGCCGTAGCGGTCGGACTGGTGGTCGAACCAATCGTTGAAGCGCTGCAGCACGCGGCTGATGCCGCGCCGTGGCTGCTGGTGATGCCCGGGCGGGTCGCCCCAGTAGGCCGACAGCATGGGGTCGAGCGTGAAGCTGATGAACAGGCTCACCAGCACCGACGCCACCACGGTCAGGCCGAAAGGCCGGAACCATTCCCCCGACACGCCGGGCATGAAGGCCACCGGCACGAACACGGCGACGATGGAGAAGGTGGTGGCGGCCACCGCCAGCCCGATCTCGGCCGTGCCCTTGAGTGCGGCGGTGCGGCGGTCCTCGCCGCGCTCCATGTGGCGCACGATGTTCTCGCGCACGACGATGGCGTCGTCGATGAGCACGCCGATGGCCAGCGACAGCCCGAGCAGGCTCATGAAGTTGAGCGTGAAACCACACAGCCAGACGGCAATGAAGGCGGCCACCACCGACGTCGGCAGCGACAGCGCCGTGATCAGCGTCGAACGCCACGAGTTCAGGAACAGGTAGACCACGAACACCGTCAACCCGGCGCCGAAGACGAGCGCGTGGATGACGTTGTTCAGGCTGTCCTGCGCGCTGCGGCCGCCGTCCCGCGTGACTTCGAGCTTGGTGCCGGCCGGCAGCGTGGGGCCGATCTCGGCCACCAGCTTGCGCACGCCGTCGGCCACCGTGACCGTGCTCGCCTCGCGCGTGCGCGTCACCGACAGGCCGACGTTGGGGTGGCCGTTGCGCACCGAGAAGCCGCTCAGTTCGGCAAAGCCGTCCTGCACCGTAGCCACCTGGGCCAGGCGCAGCAGCTCGTTGCCGCGGCGCTTGATGACGATGTGCTCGAATTCGCCCGGCGACTCGATGCGCCCGACCAGACGGATGCTCTGGTCCTCGAGCGTGCCGCGCACCTTGCCCACCGGCGCGGTGGTGTTCTGCGCGCGCAGCGCGGCCACCACCTCGGTCACCGAGACCGCGTATTCGCGCAGCTTCTCGGCGTGCAGCAGCACCGACAGTTCACGCCGCAGCGCACCGTTGACGTTGACCACCGCCACGCCGGGGATGCCGCGAAAACGGTCGGCCAGCTGGTCCTCGGCCAGGCGCGAGATCTCGGCGTGGGTCTGCGAAGTGGACGACAGCGCCAGCTGCATGATCGGCTGCGCCGCCGGGTCCAGCCGCTGCAGCACCGGTTCGCGGATCTCGGTCGGCAGCTTGTGGCGCACCGAGCCGATGGCGTTGCGCACCTCGTCGGCGGCCTCGACCATGTTCTTGTCGAAGTTGAAGATCAGCACCAGCCGCGCATTGCCCTCGCCGGCCGTGGCGCGCACCTCGTCGACGCCGGCGATGCCCTGCAGCGCCTTCTCGATGCGGTTGACGACCTCGCGTTCCGTGGTTTCGGGCGAGGCACCGGGATAGGCGATGTTGACCACCAGCACCGGCTGCTCGACGTCGGGGATCTGGTTGACGCGCAGCTTGGACAGCGCCAGCAGCCCGAGTGCCATGAGGCCGATGATGACGACGATCATCGCCACCGGCCGCTTGATGCTGAAGTCGGAAAGGAACATGGCGACTCACTTCGTGGCGCCGAGCGCCGCTGTGCCGGGGGCCGAAGCGGCGGCTGTGCCGCCGTTGGCGAGCTCGAAGGCCTGGCCATCGACGAGTGTGCTGCCCGGGCGGCGCAGGATGCGGTCGCCGGCGCTCAGGCCGGCCAGCACCGGGACCTCGCCGCTGCGCGCGTCGCGTTCGCCGAGCCTGACGCCGACCTTGGCGATGGCCTGTCCGGCGACGCGCCAGACATGGGCCGCCTGGCCGGCGCGCTGCAGCGCGCCTTCGGGCACCGCCAGCACCTGCGACGCGCCGGCCTCGACGCGGCCCTCGGCAAAGAGCCCGGCCACGCGCGGCGCGCCAGCGCGGTTGGCGAAGTCGACGACAACCTCGACCTGGCGCGTGGTGGCATTGGCGGTGGCGTCGATGCGCCGCAGGCGGCCGACGAATTCGGTCTCCGGATAGCCGTTGACGCGGAAGTTCACCGCCTGCCCGGCCTGCAGCTCGTGCATGCGGTCGGCCGAGACCAGGCCTTCGAAACGCAGGCTGCCCGGGTCGATGACCTTGATCAGTTCCTTGCCGACCTGCGCCGTGTCGCCGGCCGAAACCTTGCGTTCGCTGACCACGCCAGCAAAGGGCGCGCGCGCCTCCGTGCGCCGCAGCTGCTGGCGCGCGGCGACGGCGCGGGCGCGTGCCGCCACGAGGTCGCTCTGCGCGTTGTTGCGGCGCACCTCGGCGTCCTCCAGTGCCTGCATCGAGGTCATGCCCTGCGCCTGCAGCGTCTTCAGGCGCTGCACCTGGCGCTCGGCCTGCTCGAAGGCCTGCGTGGCGGCGCGCACGACCTCGTCGGCCGAGGTCAGGCTGTCGCGGATGGCGGTGTCGTCCAGGCGCACGATGAGGTCGCCGGCGCGCACCGCTTCGCCGTTGTCCTTCAGCACCTGCAGCACCACCGCCGAGACCTCGGCGCGCAGGTCGGCGCGGCGCTCGGGCTGCAGCGAACCGGTGATCACGGGGCCGGTGGCCTGGGCGCTGGCGTTCACCGTGTGCAGGTCTTCGGGCGACAGCAGCAGCACGGCGGGCGGCGCCTTGGCCGCCGCAGCGGCCTTGGACGGCGCGTCGGCCTTGTCGAACTTGCCGCAGGCAGCCAGCATGGCCGCGCAGACGATGACGATCAGTGTGTGGCGCATGGTCGAGCGGACACCGTCCTGCGGTGCCCCTCTGGAATGGAGCGAAGGCGGTAGCCTACCCGCGCTGGCCGCAGCCGGCGCCCCGGCTGCGACGAACAGCCCTTTCGACTGCGCGAATCGCCCGCTGGGCCGTACGCACTGCGATGGCGGCGGCACGCGACCCTCATCGCACTGCTCGCGATGACCGGTGGTGCAGTACCTGCCAGCCAGCCGCCAAGCGCGGTGATCCGGCGCAGCGTGGCATGGAACCCTAGACGGAAAAGCCACCCGGTGGTGGCTTGACGTGGTCGGGATGACAGGATTCGAACCTGCGACCCCTTGTCCCCCAGACAAGTGCGCTACCAAGCTGCGCTACATCCCGACGAAGCGCAAGAGTATACGTCGGCCGATCACCACCCGACGCCGGGGCCTCAGACGGACAGCAGGTCGCGGATCGACATCAGTTCCGCGCGCAGCGGCCCCGGCGCCAGCGCAGCCGGCGTCTCGGTGGCCGAAGCGGCTTCCTGTGCTGCCGCCGCGGCGGCAGCCTGGTCTTCGGCCGCTTCGGCCTCGGCCACCCGGACCGCCACCGCGGCGTCGGACAGGCGGTTGCGGGCGCCGTTGATGGTGAAGCCCTGGTCGTACAGCAGCCCGCGGATGCGCCGAATGAGCAGCACCTCGTGGTGCTGGTAGTAGCGCCGGTTGCCCCGCCGCTTCATGGGTTTGAGCTGCGTGAATTCCTGCTCCCAGTAACGCAGCACATACGGCTTGACGCCGCACAACTCGCTCACCTCACCGATCGTGAAGTAGCGTTTGGCGGGGATGGCGGGGAGCGCTTTCTCCATTGAAATCAATGGGATCTGTGCCGAAAGCTAGACTCTACTCGAACTCCTCCGCCGGCGGCGTGTCGCCTTGCACGATAGATTTCAACTTGTGACTGGCGTGGAAGGTGACGACGTTGCGCGCCTTGATCGGGATCGCCTCGCCGGTGCGCGGGTTGCGCCCTGGCCGCGGCGCCTTGCGCCGGATGTTGAAGTTGCCGAAGCCCGAGAGCTTGACGTCCTGTCCGGCGACCAGGCTGGTGTGCACGATCTCGAAGAAGGCCTCGACCATGTCCTTCGATTCGCGCTTGTTCAGGCCCAGCCGGTCGAACAGCAGTTCGGCCAGTTCGGCCTTGGTCAGCGTCGGCGTGTCCAGTGTGGGCAGGATCACCCTCTCGTGGGTGTCGGTCATGGCGGGTCCCTCCCCTTCAGCCGCGCAGGCGGGCGCCGAAGGCTGTTTGTGCGCGCGCCACGGCCGCGGCGACCGCGGCTTCGATGCGGTCGTCGGTGAGCGTGGCGTCGGAATCGAGCAACTCGAGCCGCACCGCCAGACTGCGTTCCCCGGCATGGATGCCCGCCACCGGCGTGGCGGGCTTGTAGAGGTCGAACAGCGTGGCCGAGCGGATCAGACCCGCTGGATCATCGCGCAGACGCGCCATCAGCGCATCGTGGCCGACCACGTCGCGTAGCACCAGCGCCACGTCGCGCCATGCCGGCTGCTGGCGCGGCACCGGCGTGAACACCGGCACCGGCGACTCGAGCACCGGGTCCAGGTCCAGCTCGAACAGCACCGGCGCCTGCGGCAGTTCGTAGGCCTGCCGCCACTGCGGATGCAACTCGCCGACGAAGCCGATGGCGCGACCGTCGAGTTCGACACGGGCGCAGCGCCCCGGGTGCAGGGCGGGGTGCGTGTCGGCCACGAAGACCGGCCGGCGCGGCGCCAGCAGCGCTTCGATGTCGCCCCTGGCGTCGAAGAAATCGACGCCCTGCTCCTTGCGGCCCCACTGCAGGCCGTCGGCGGCGCCGCTGGCCAGGCCGGCCACACGCATGGGCTGGTGCAGGCCGGCGACGGTGAGCGCGCCGTCGGGAACGCTGGCGTCGCGTATGAACACGCGGCCGATCTCGAACACGCGCACGCGGCTGGCCTTGCGCGCCAGGTTGACACGCAGCACCTGCAGCAGGCTGCCCAGCAGGCTGGAACGCATCACGGCCAGCGGCGCGGCGATGGGATTGAGCACCCTGATCGGGTCGGTGTTGCCGGCGAGTTCACGCTCCCAGCGCTCTTCGACGAAGCTGAAGCTGATGGTTTCCTGGTAGTCCAGCCCGGCCAGGGCGCGGCGCACGGTGTTGGCGCTGCGCTGCGACTCGGGGCGCACGCGCGCCGTCACCGGCGCCATCGGTGGCGTCAGCGGCAGCTTGTCGTAGCCGATGACGCGGATGATCTCCTCGATCAGGTCTTCCTCGATCCTGAGGTCGAAACGCCAGCTCGGCGGCAACACGGTCAGGCTGCCGGGCGCCTCGCTGAACCGCAGGCCCAGGCGGCGGAAGACGTCGGCGCACTGCTCCTGTGTCAGCGGCATGCCGATGACCTTGGACGCGCGCTCGACGCGCATCGTCACAGCCTGCGCCTCGGGCAGGTGCAGCACCTGGTCGTCCATCGGGCCGGCCTCGCCGCCGCAGATGTCGATGATGAGTTGCGTGATGCGCTCGATGTGCGCCACCGTCAGCGCCGGGTCGACGCCGCGCTCGAAGCGGTGGCCGGCGTCGGTGGTGAAGTTGTAGCGGCGCGAGCGGCCCTGCACCGCCTCCGGCCACCAGAAGGCGGCCTCGACGTAGACGTTCTTCGTGGCGTCGGACACCGCCGTGGCCTCGCCGCCCATGATGCCGGCCAGCGACTCGACGCCCTCGGCGTCGGCGATGACGCCGACATCGGCGTCGATCTCGACGGTGCTGCCGTTGAGCAGCTTGAGCTTTTCGCCGCGCCGACCCCAGCGCACGACGAGCTTGTCGTGGATCTTGTCGAGGTCGAAGATGTGCGACGGCCGGCCGACCTCGAACATCACGTAGTTGGAGATGTCCACCAGCGCCGTCACGCTGCGCTGGCCGCAGCGCGCCAGGCGTTCGACCATCCAGGCCGGCGTGCGCGCCTTCGTGTCGACGCCGCGCACGACGCGGCCCGAGAAGCGGCCGCACAGGTTGCCGGCCTGCACCTCCACGGGCAGGCGCTGGTCGTGCGCCGGCGGCACCGGTGTGATGGCCGGCGTGGTCAGCGGCGTGCCGGTCAGCGCCGAGACCTCGCGCGCGATGCCGAAGACGCTGAGCGCGTGCGCCAGGTTGGGCGTCAGCTTGAGCGTGAAGACGGTGTCGTCGAGTGCGAGCCAGCCGCGGATGTCGGCGCCCACCGGCGCATCGGCGGCCAGTTCCAGCAGGCCGCCGTGGTCGGCGGCGATCTTCAGTTCGCGTGCGCTGCACAGCATGCCGCGGCTTTCCACGCCGCGCAGCCTGCCGATGCCGATCTTGAACGGCTGGCCATCGTCGCCCGCGGGCAGCTCGGCGCCGACGACGGCCAGCGGCGCCTTCAGCCCGGCGCGCGCGTTGGGCGCGCCGCAGACGATCTGCAGCGGCTCGCCCGTGCCGACGTCGACCCGGCACACGCGCAGCCGGTCGGCCTGCGGATGCGGCACCGCCTCCAGGATCTCGGCCACGATGACGCCGGAAAAAGGCGGCGCCACCGGGCGCAGCTCTTCGACTTCCAGGCCCGACATCGTCAGCAGGTCGGCCAGTTGCCGGGTGTTCAGCGGCGGGTTGCAGAACTCGCGCAACCAGGACTCGGGGAATTGCATTGGTAGAGAGTTTTCGTTGAGATCAGGCGAGCGACGTTCTGAGCGCTGGTGTGCTCAGTTGAACTGCGTCAGGAAACGCAGGTCGCCGTCGAACATCAGCCGCAGGTCGTCGATGCCGTAACGCAGCATCGCCAGCCGGTCGGGCCCGATGCCGAAGGCGAAGCCGATGTGGCGTTCGGGGTCCAGGCCGTAGCTGCGCACCACGTTCGGGTGCACCTGGCCCGAGCCCGCCACTTCCAGCCACTTGCCCGCCAGTGGCCCGCTGCGAAAGGCGATGTCGATTTCGGCGCTGGGCTCGGTGAAGGGAAAGAAGCTCGGGCGGAAGCGCACATCGAAATCGTCGGTCTCGAAGAACTGGCGCACGAAGTCGATGAAGACGACCTTGAGGTCCTTGAAGCTGACGTTCTCGCCGATCCACAGGCCCTCGCACTGGTGGAACATCGGCGAGTGCGTGGCGTCGCTGTCGACGCGGTAGGTGCGGCCGGGGGCGATGACGCGGATCTCGGGCATCGCGCGACCCTGCGCCAGCTCGCCGGCGTACTTCGCCGCGTGCGCGCGCGCGTACCGCACCTGCATCGGGCTGGTGTGCGGGCGCAGGTTGAGCCAGCGGCCTTCGCTGTCCTTCATGTCGACGTAGAAGGTGTCCTGCATCGACCGCGCGGGGTGGTTCTCGGGGTTGTTGAGCGCCGTGAAGCTCATCCAGTCGGTCTCGATCTCGGGGCCTTCGGCAACGTCGAAACCCATCGAAGCGAAGATGCCCTCGATGCGTTCGATGGTGCGGCTCACCGGGTGCAGCCCGCCGCTGCCGCGGCGGCGGCCGGGCAGTGTGACGTCCAGCGCCTCGGCCTGCAGCTGGCGCTCGAGTTCGGCGGCGGCCAGCGCTTCGCGGCGCGCCTGCAGTGCCGCTTCGATGCGCGCCTTGGCCTGGTTGATCTCGGCGCCGCGGGACTTCTTCTGTTCCGCAGGCAGCGTCGCCAGACTCTTGAGCTGCTCGGTGATGCGGCCGCTCTTGCCGAGGTAGCGCGCCTTGGCGTTTTCCAGCTCGGCGCCCAGCGCGGCGGCGTCGAAGTCGGCCGTCGCGGCCTGCACCAGGGTGTCGAGATCGTTCATGGTCCGAAAAACAAGAAGGCCGCCCCGAGGTGACGGCCTGTGCAAGCAGGGGCGTCGCCGGGCACGAACCCGGTGACGATGCTCGAGCGGCTGCCGCGCCTGCCGGCCCGGCAGCGTGGGCTCAAGCGAGCTGGGCCTTCACCTTGTCGACGATGCTCGTAAAGGCGGCCGGGTCGCGGATGGCCATGTCCGACAGGACCTTGCGGTCGATTTCGATGTTGGCCTTCTTCAGGCCGGCCATGAACTTGCTGTAGGTGATGCCGCCGGCGCGAGCCGCGGCGTTGATGCGTGCGATCCAGAGCTGGCGGAACACCCGCTTGCGGGTACGGCGGTCGCGGTAGGCGTATTGCCCGGCCTTCATCACCGCCTGCTTGGCGATGCGGAAGACGTTCTTGCGGCGGCCGCGGAAGCCCTTGGCCAGGGCGAGGATCTTCTTGTGGCGGGCGTGTGCCGTGACACCACGTTTGACGCGAGGCATGTGTGTTCTCCTGGTCCGTCAGTGGAAGGTCAAAGACCGGCGAAGGGCAGCATCTTGGCGATGCCACCCATGTCGGACTCGTGCACGTTGACCGCGCCGCGCAGGTCGCGCTTGCGGCTGGTGCTCTTCTTGGTGAGGATGTGGCGCTTGAACGCCTGACCGCGCTTGACGGTCCCCCCCGGACGGACGCGGAACCGCTTCTTGGCACCGCTCTTGGTCTTCATCTTGGGCATGACTGCTCCTTCTATGTGACCCCTGCAGGCGTCCGGGAACGGTTCCCGGTGCTTGTTGGCCTGCAGCGGCTTGTTGTGGCCCCGGCATCGACGATGCGTCGGGCCCACCTTCACCGGCACGGTGACCAGACCGTGCCGTCGAAATACAGACTCCTACTTCTTCTTCGGCGCCAGCACCATGATCATCTGGCGCCCTTCCAGCTTGGGCATGTGCTCGACCATCGCCACGTCGGACAACTCGTCGCGGATGCGCTCCAGCATGCGCATGCCGATGTCCTGGTGCGTGATCTCGCGGCCCCGGTAACGCAGCGTGACCTTGCCCTTGTCACCGTCTTCGGCGATGAAGCGGCGCAGGTTGCGCATCTTGATCGCGTAGTCGCCCTCGTCGGTGCCGGGGCGGAACTTGACTTCCTTGACCTCGATGACCTTCTGCTTGCTCTTGGCTTCGGCCGCCTTCTTCTGTTCCTGGTACTTGAACTTGCCGTAGTCCATCAACCGACACACCGGCGGGTCCGCCGTGGCTGCGATCTCGACCAGATCGACGTCCAGCTCGCCGGCCATGCGCAAGGCGTCCATCGTGGAAACGATGCCCAGCGGCTCGTTCTCCACCCCGTTCAAGCGCACCTGCGGCGCGATGATTTCCCGGTTCAACCTGTGCTTGCGCTCCGCGTTCGGCGTGCGACGGTCCATGAAGGTAGCGATGTGTCAACTCCTAAAGCGGCCGCAAGGCAAGGCGGGCCGCCAACTCTGAATGGGGTGCGGTGGCGGGTGGTCTCAGGTCTTCAGCGCGATGTCGCCGAGCAGCTTCTGCTGGAAGTCTGCCAGGGCCATCACACCGAGGTCCAGGTTGCCCCGGGCGCGCACGGCAACAGTCCCGTTTGCCTTCTCCTTGTCGCCTACGACCAGGATGAACGGGACCTTCTGCATTGAATGCTCGCGGATTTTATAGTTGATTTTCTCGTTGCGCAAATCCAGAGAGATTCTAACTCCTTGTTTTTGCAGCGATTTCGCCACGCTGGCGGCATATTCGGCGTGCGCGTCGGTGATCGAGGCCACGACCACCTGCACCGGGGCCAGCCACGCTGGCAGCGCGCCGGCGTGCTGTTCGATGAGGATGCCGATAAAACGCTCCAGGCTGCCGACGATGGCCCGGTGCAGCATCACCGGGTGCCGGCGCTCGCTGCTTTCGGCGACGTAGACGGCGTCCAGCCGCTCGGGCATCGAGAAATCGACCTGCATCGTGCCGCACTGCCAGGGGCGGCCGATGGCGTCCTTCAGCGTGTATTCGATCTTGGGGCCGTAGAAAGCACCCTCGCCGGGAGAGACGACGAAGTCGCAGCCGCTCTTCTCCAGGCTTTCGATCAGCGCGTGCTCGGCCTTGTCCCAGATCTCGTCGGAGCCGATGCGCGCGTCCGGCCGCGTGGCGATCTTGTAGATGATGTCCTTGAAGCCGAAATCGGCATACACCTTCTGCAGCAGCGCCGTGTAGGCCACGCACTCATCGAGGATCATGTCCTCGGTGCAGAAGATGTGGCCGTCGTCCTGCGTGAAGGCGCGCACGCGCATGATGCCGTGCAGCCCGCCCGTGGGCTCGTTGCGGTGGCACTGGCCGAACTCGCCGTAGCGCAGCGGCAGGTCGCGGTAACTCTTGATGCCCTGCTTGAAGATCAGGATGTGGCCCGGGCAGTTCATCGGTTTCAGCGCGTAGTGGCGCTTCTCCGACTCGGTCGTGAACATGTTCTCGCGGTACTTGTCCCAGTGGCCGGTCTTCTCCCACAGGCCCTGGTCGAGGATCTGCGGGCCCTTGACTTCCAGGTAGCCGTTGTCGCGGTAGACCGCACGCATGTACTGCTCGACCTGCTGCCACACCGTCCAGCCGTGCGGGTGCCAGAACACCGTGCCGGGCGAGTGTTCGTCGAGGTGGAAGAGGTCGAGTTCGCGGCCGAGCCGGCGGTGGTCGCGCTTCTCGGCTTCCTCCAGCATGCGCAGGTAGCCCTGCAGTTCGTCCTTGCTGGCCCAGGCCGTGCCGTAGATGCGCTGCAGCTGTTCGTTGGCCTGGTCGCCGCGCCAGTAGGCCCCTGCCACCTTCATCAGCTTGAAGTGGCGCAGCTTGCCCGTGCGCGGCACGTGCGGGCCGCGGCACAGGTCCTCGAAGCCGCCTTCGCGGTACAGCGACACGTCCTGGCCGGCCGGGATGCTGGCGATGATCTCGGCCTTGTAGTGTTCGCCCAGGCCCTTGAAGTAGGCGACGGCCTCGTCGCGCGGCAGCACGCGGCGCTGCACCGGCTCGTCCTTGGCGGCAAGCTCGGCCATGCGCTTCTCGATGGCCTCCAGGTCATCGGGCGTGAACGGGCGCTTGTAGGCGAAGTCGTAATAGAAGCCGTTCTCGATCACCGGGCCGATCGTCACCTGCGCCTCGGGGAACAGTTCCTTCACCGCGTAGGCCAGCAGGTGCGCCGTGCTGTGGCGGATGATCTCCAGGCCGTCGGCGTCCTTGTCGGTGACGATGGCCAGCTGGGCATCACCTTCGATGGCATGGCTGGTGTCGACCAGCTTGCCGTCGACGCGGCCGGCGATCGCCGCCTTGGCCAGCCCGGCGCCGATGGACGCCGCGACCTCGGCCACCGTCACGGGGCCGGGGAACTCTCGCCGGGAGCCGTCCGGCAGCGTGATGTTGAGCATGTTCTTGATCTCCAGAAACGACAAAGCGCGGGGGGTGGCCGCGCTTTGTTCAGGGGAAAGGTGGAACGACAGCGCAGCCGCTTACGCCGGGGCCGTGGCCTCGGCAAAAAAGGTCGACGTCCGCGGTGTCATAACCAGGATGCCTTTCTCGCCCTTGCTGGTTGATCGAAGCCGAATTCTAGCCGACGGCTGGCGCCTGGCGGTGGCTCGATCGGCCGTGCCGCCGACCTAGCGCCGGCCCGGCAGCCGCGCAAAGGCCGCGGCCATGGCGCTGCCGCCGGCAGCCGCCGGCTCTGGCGCACGGCCGCGTTGCGGGCGGGCGGCGGGCTGAAAGCTGTTGGCGGTCTGCGCCGCGTGCCGCGGTGCTGCCGGCACGTCGAGCTTCATCGTCAGCGCGATGCGCTTGCGCGCCAGATCCACCTCGAGCACCCGCACCCTGACCACGGAGCCGGTCTTCACGACCTCGCGCGCGTCGTTGACGAACTTGTGGCTCATCTGGCTGACGTGAACCAGGCCGTCCTGGTGCACGCCGAGGTCGACGAAGGCGCCGAACTGCGCCACGTTGCTGACCGTGCCTTCGAGCACCATGCCCGGCTGCAGGTCCTTCAGCTCGGTGACGCTGTCGTCGAAGCGCGCGACCTTGAAGTCGGGGCGCGGGTCGCGGCCAGGTTTTTCGAGCTCGGTGAGGATGTCCTTGACGGTGATGGCACCGAAGCGCTCGTCGGCAAAGGCCTCCGGCCGCAGCGTGCGCAGCACCTCGGCACGGCCCATCAGCTCGTGCACCGGGCGCCCGGTGGCGGCCAGCAGCCTTTGCACCACGGGGTAGGTTTCGGGGTGCACGCCGGTCATGTCCAGCGGGTCGTCGCCGTCGCGGATGCGCAGGAAGCCCGCCGCCTGCTCGAAGGTCTTGGGGCCCAGGCCGGCCACGTCCAGCAACTGCCTGCGGCTGCGGAAGGCACCGTGCGCATCGCGCCAGCGCACGATGCTCGACGCCACCGCGCTCGACAGGCCCGACACGCGCGCGAGCAGCAGCGCCGAAGCCGTGTTCAGGTCCACACCCACGGCATTCACGCAGTCCTCGACCACCGCCTCCAGGCTCTTCGCCAGCCCGCTCTGGTTGACGTCGTGCTGGTACTGGCCGACGCCGATGCTCTTGGGGTCGATCTTCACCAGTTCCGCCAGCGGGTCCTGCAGCCGGCGCGCGATGCTCACCGCGCCGCGCAGGCTGACGTCGAGCTCCGGCAACTCATGGCTCGCGAACTCGCTCGCCGAGTAGACCGAGGCGCCGGCCTCGCTGACCACGACCTTGTCCAGCTTGACGTCGAGAGCCAAGGCCTGGATGCGCTTGATGAGGTCGGCCGCCAGCCTGTCGGTCTCGCGGCTGGCGGTGCCGTTGCCGATGGCGATCAGGTTCACGCCGTGCGCCGCCACCAGGCGGCCCAGGGCGTGCAGCGAACCCTCCCAATCGCAGCGCGGCTCGTGCGGGTAGACCGTGTGCGTGTCAAGCACCTTGCCGGTGTCGCTGACCACGGCCACCTTGACGCCGGTGCGGATGCCGGGGTCCAGCCCCATCACCACGCGCTTGCCGGCCGGCGCCGCCAGCAACAGGTCGCGCAGGTTGTCGGCGAAGACCTTGATCGCCACGGCCTCGGCCTCTTCGCGCAGGCGGCCGAAGAGGTCACGCTCCAGGCTCAGGCTGAGCTTGACCTTCCAGGTCCAGGCGATGATCTTGCGGATCAGCTCGTCGCCCGGCCGCTGGGCGTGGCTCCAGCCGAGGTGGCGCGCGATGCGGCCCTCGGCCAGGCTCGGTCTGCCCGCAACGAGCTCTTCGTCCAGCACCAGCTTGGCATCCAGCCACTGCTGCGTGCGGCCACGAAACACCGCCAGGGCGCGGTGGCTGGGCACGGTTCGGATGGGCTCGGCGTACTCGAAGTAGTCGCGAAACTTGGCGGCGTCCGCATGCTGGCCGTCCTTGCCTTCGACCAACCTGCTTTGCAGCGCAGCCTCGGCCCACAGCCAGGCACGCAACTGGCCCACCAGCGCAGCGTCTTCGGCCCAGCGTTCGGCGAGCAGGTCGCGCACGCCGTCGAGCACCGCGGCGGCATCGGCAAAGCCGGCTTCGGCCAAGGCGGTGGGGCCGCCGTTGTAGGCATCGATGAAGGCGGCTGCAGCGGCCAGCGGATCGAGCCGCGGATCGGCGAAGAGCCTGTCGGCCAGCGGTTCCAGGCCCGCCTCGCGGGCGATCATGCCCTTGGTGCGGCGCCTGGGCTTGTAGGGCAGGTAGAGGTCTTCCAGCTCCTGCTTGGTGGGCGCGGCGCCGATCGCCGCGCGCAGCGCCGGCGTCAGCTTGCCCTGCTCCTCGATGCTCCTGAGCACCGCCGCGCGGCGGTCCTCCAGCTCGCGCAGGTAGGCCAGGCGGGTCTCCAGCTCGCGCAGCTGGATGTCGTCCAGGCCTTCGGTGGCTTCCTTGCGGTAGCGGGCGATGAAGGGGACGGTGGCGCCGGCGCCGAGCAGTTCGACGGCGATGTTGACTCGTGCCGGCCGAACCTTCAGCTCGGCGGCGATTTGCAGAACGATGTTGTCCAAGAGGTGCGCGGTGCTGAAAACGAAACGGGGCAGTTTAGCGGCCGCCCTGCACCCAGTCGGCCGCGCCCTGCCCCGCCACCCGGCCGGTGCTGAAACAAGCGGTGAGCAGGTAGCCCCCGGTGGGCGCTTCCCAGTCCAGCATCTCGCCGGCGGCAAAGACGCCGGGCAGCGACCGCAGCATCAGGTGTTCGTCCAGGCCCTCGAAGCGCACGCCGCCGGCGCTGCTGATGGCCTCGTCGATCGGCCGCGGCGCGTTGACGCGGATCGGCAGCGCCTTGATGAAGCCGGCCAATTGCGCCGGGTCGGCCTGCGCGGCCTTGGGCACTGCCTCCCACAGCAGTGCGGCCTTGGCGCCGGACAGGCCCAGCCGCGTCTTCAGGTGCGTGGACAGTGACCTCGGCCCGCGCGGGTGTGCCAGTTCACGCTGCACCCAGTCGAGCGTTCGTGCCGGCAGCAGGTCCAGCTGGAACGTGGCCTGCCCCTGCTCCGCGATGCGCTCGCGCAGACGGGCCGAGGCTGCATACACCAGGCTGCCTTCCACGCCCGTGGCGGTAAGCACCATTTCGCCCGGTTGCCGCCAGCCTTCGAAGGCCAGCGCCACGCCCTTGAGCGGCGCGCCGGCCCAGCGCTGGCGCAGGTGTTCGCTCCAGCCGACGTCGAAACCGCAGTTCGACGGCCGCAGCGGCGCCAGGTCGACGCCACGCGCGTGCAGCCAGGGCCACCAGGCACCGTCGGAACCCAGGCGCGACCAACTCGCGCCGCCCAGCGCCAACACGGTGGCCGAAGGCGCCGCCTGCAGCGAACCCTGTGGCGTGTCGAAGCGCAATGCGCCCTCGTCGGCCCAGCCCAGCCAGCGGTGGCGCATGTGAAAGCGCACGCCCTGCCCGCGCAGGCGGTGCAGCCAGGCGCGCAGCAGGGGGGCGGCCTTCATGTCCTGCGGAAACACGCGCTGCGAGCTGCCGACGAAGGTGCTCACGCCCAGCGCCGCGGCCCAGGCACGCAGCTGGGTGGGGCCGAAGGCCTGCAGCCAGGGTGCCAACACCGGTGCGCGTTCGGCGTAGCGCCCGATGAACACCTCCAGCGGCTCGGCATGCGTGAGGTTGAGCCCGCCCTTGCCGGCGAGCAGGAACTTGCGGCCGACCGAGGGCATGGCGTCGTACAGATCCACCGCCACGCCACGCGTGGCCAGTTGCTCCGCGGCCATCAGGCCGGCCGGGCCGCCGCCGATGACGGCGGCGCAGCGTTCGGGCGCGGCAGAGGAGGGAGTCACGAACATGGCGGCGGACTGTACGGCACCGCCACCGTTCGTCGCCGCGCTGCGCTGCCCGTCGGCCGCCGGCGCCGGGCTTGATGACGGCCTGACGGGTCCGGTCGGCCACGCCGCGCACGGCGCGCCTGGGGCTTCCTGCCAAGCCCGCGTGCGGCTCAACGGCCGTGCAAGTCGGCGCGCAGGCGGGCGCCGATCTCGGGCTTGGCGGCGAACGGATCGCTGGGGTTGCGCGGCGTCATGATGTCTTCCAGCCGCGTCTGCACCGCGGCCAGCGCCTGCGGGTGGCTGTAGATGTAGAAGCGGTTGTCCCGGCAGGCATCGAAGACGAACTGCGCGACTTGCGCCGCGGTGACGCGGCCCTTGCTCACCGCCTGGTCGATCATGGCCTGCTGGATGGCCTGGCTGCGCGTCGGGCCGGCCGTCGCGTCGGCCATCTCGGGCGGCCGGTTGCGGTCGCTGCGCGTGATGCCGGTGGGCACGAAGTAGGGGCACAGCACATGCGCGTGCACGCGCTCGCTCACCAGCGACAGGTCCTGGTAGAGCGTTTCGCTGAGCGACACCACGGCGTGCTTGCTGGCGTTGTACAGGCCCATGTTGGGCGGGTTCAACAGGCCGGCCATGCTGGCGGTGTTGACGATGTGGCCGCGATACGCCGGGTCGGCGCCGGCCGCGGCCAGCATCAGCGGCGTGAAGGCGCGCACGCCGTGCGCCACGCCCATGACGTTGACGCCGAACACCCAATCCCAGTCCCTGGCGCTGTGTTCCCAGATCAGGCCGCCGGCGCCGACGCCGGCGTTGTTGAACACGAAGTGCGGCACGCCGAAGCGCTGCACCGTGGCCTGCGCCAGCGCATCGACGTCGGCGGCCCTGGCAACATCGGTGCGCAGCGCCAGCACCTGCGCGCCCAGGCCTTCGATCTCGTGGCGCGAGAGTTCCAGCGCGTCGGCCTGCACGTCGGCCATCACGACCTTCATGCCCAGGCGCGCCGCGATGCGGCTGGCCTCGAGGCCGAAACCCGACGCGGCGCCGGTGATGACGGCGATGCCGCCTTGCAGGGGGTTCATGGCTGCTCCTTGCGGGTGTCCACGGGCAGGGCCCGTTCGATGAGCGCTTCGAGGTCGATGCCCGCGGGCAGCAGCCCGAAGACGTCGGGCGTGGCGGCCAGGCGCGACGCGCAGAAGGCCTCGAAGACCAGCGTCGGCGCCTGGCCGTGCAGCAGTGCCCCCTGCAGCACGAGCGCGAGGTCGCGCGCCAGGATGCGCGCCTGCGCCTCGTGCACGCCTTGGTCCACGGTGTCGAGGACCAGCGCCGCGGCACGTTCGAAGGCCGGGTGGGCGCCGCGCGCCGGTGCCAGCTCGCGCTCCAGCGCCGGCAGCAAGTCGGCACCGCGCAGTGCCCGCAGCAGGTCGATGGCCATGATGTTGCCGGCCCCTTCCCAGATCGAATTCAGCGGCATCTCGCGGTAGATGCGCGCCATCACACCCTCGCCGCCGTCCTCGACGTAGCCGTTGCCGCCCAGGCATTCCATGGCCTCCTGCGCGAAGTGGCTGCCGCGCTTGCAGATCCAGAACTTGGCCACCGGCGTGAGCAGGCGGCGCATCACCGCCTCGTGTTCTTCGGGGCCGTGGTCGGTGCGGTCCACCGCCACCGCCAGCCGCAGCGCCAGCGCGGTGGCAGCCTCGCTTTCCAGTGCCAGGTCGGCGAGCACGTTCTGCATCAGGGGTTGCGCGATCAGCGGCCGGCCGAAGGCGTGGCGCTGGGTGGTGTGGTGCAGCGCCAGCGACAGCGCCTGGCGCATCAGCCCGGCGGTGCCCAAGGCGCAATCCAGCCGTGTCAGCGCGCCCATGGCCAGGATCTGCGGAATGCCGTGGCCTTCGCCACCCACCAGCCAGGCGCTCGCGTGGTCGAACTCGACCTCGGCGCTGGCGTTGGCGTGGTTGCCCAGCTTGTGCTTGAGCCGCTGCACGGCGATGGCGTTGAGGCTGCCGTCGGGCAGGAAACGCGGCATGAACAGGCAGCTCAGGCCGGTGGCGGTTTGCGCCAGCACCAGGAAGGCGTCGCACATCGGCGCCGACAGGAACCATTTGTGACCGGTGACGCGGTAGCGCCGGCCCCAGGCGTCGGCGCCGTCGGGCTTGGCGCGCGTGGTGTTGGCGCGCACGTCCGATCCGCCCTGCTTCTCGGTCATGCCCATGCCCATGGTGACCGCGGTCTTCTGGTCGTAGGGCAGGAAACGCTCGTCGTAGACCGCGTTCGCGAGCTTGGGGCCCCATGCCGCGTGCAGCGCCGGGTTGGCGCGCAGCGCCGGCGTCACCGCATAGCTCATCGACACCGGGCACAGCACCGACGGTTCGGCCTCGGTGAGCAGCATGAAGGCCGCAGCGCGTTCGACATGGCCACCGGGTCCGCGTGACCACGGCGTGCCGTGCACACCGTGGCGCAGCGCCGTGCCCAGCAAGGCGTGGGAGCTGGGGTGGAACTCGACCTCGTCGATGCGGCGGCCGTGGCGGTCGTGCGTGTGCAGCACCGGCGGGTGGGCGTTGGCGCGGCGGGCATGCGCCTGCGTCGCCGCCGCGCCGGCCTCGGCGCCCAGTTCGTCCAGCCGCGAGGTATCCATGTCCGGCATGTACACGCGCAGCGCGTCGCGCAGCGGCCGGTTGACACGGAACAGATTGACGCCGCTGTAGGGCGTGCTCTGGTTGGTGACTTCGTGGCTGGGGTTCATCAGCTTCTCCTCAGCCCGCCTACCCTGCCCCAGGGCCTGCGGGCCGCAACATTTCCAGATGCGGGATGGTGTCTTCGAGGTAGGGCTCGCCAACGCGGCGGAAACCCCAGGCGCCGTAGAAATCCTCCAGGTGCGCCTGCGCGCTGATGCGCATGCCCTGCCCGGGCCAGGCAGCAGCGCAGCGCGCCACGCCTTCGCTCACCAAAGTGCGGCCGAGGCCGGTGCCGCGCGCCTCGGGCGAGGTGACGACGCGGCCCAGCGAAGGCTCGGCGAACTTCACGCCGGGGTCGACGATGCGCAGGTAGGCGTGCAGCGTGCCGTGTCCGTCGCGCCCCAGCAGGTGCCAGGCCTGGCGGTCGATGCCGTCGGGGTCGAGGTAGGGGCCCTGCTCGAGCACGAAGACACGGCAGCGCAGGGCCAGGGCGTCGTAGAGGTTGTCGACGCCGAGCTCGCGGAAGCGCGACCAGGTCCAGTTCACATCAGTTTCACCAGCTGCTTGCCGAAATTCCTGCCCTTGAGCAGTCCCAGGAAGGCCTCGGGCGCATTCTCGATGCCCACGGCAATGCTCTCGCGGTACTTGAGCTGGCCGCTGGCCACCAGGCCGCCGAGTTCCTTCAGTGCCTCGGGCCACGAGGCCATGTGCTCGCTGACGATGAAGCCCTGCAGCTTGAGCCTTTGCGTGAGCAGCAGCGCCGGCCGCGCCAGCGGGATCGGCGCGCCGTCGTAGCCCGAGATCATGCCGCACAGCGCGATGCGGCCGAAGGCGTTCATGCGCGACATCACCACGTCCAGGATCATGCCGCCGACGTTTTCGAAGTCGCCGTCGACGCCCTTGGGCGCCGCGTCGTCCAGCGCCGCCGCCAGCGAGGCGAAGTCGCGCTGCGCCTTGTAGTCGATGCAGGCGTCGAAGCCGAGCGTGTCGACGACATAGGCGCACTTGTCGGCGCCGCCGGCGATGCCCACCGCGCGGCAGCCGCGGGCCCGGGCCAACTGACCCACGGCGCTGCCGACGGCGCCGCTGGCGGCGCTCACCACCACCGTCTCGCCGGCCTTGGGCTGGATGATCTGCGTCAGCCCGACCCAGGCCGTGACGCCGGGCATGCCCACCGCGCCCAGGTAGGCCGAAAGCGGGATCACCGACGCATCGACTTTGCGCGGCGCGCCGCTCTGGCGCGCGTCGACCACCGAATACTCCTGCCAGCCTCCCGAGCCGACGACGGTGTCGCCGGGCTGGAAGCGCTCGTGGCGCGACTCGACCACCTCGCCGGCGGTGCCGCCGACCATCGCGGCGCCGATGGCCTGCGGCACGGCGTAGCTCTTGGTGTCGTTCATGCGCATGCGCATGTAGGGGTCCAGGCTCAGCCAGTGGTGGCGCACGAGCACGTGGCCGTCCTCGAGCGCAGGCAGTGGCACCTCCTCGAGGCGGAAGTTGTCGAGGCGGGCCTCGGCGGCCGGGCGCGATGCCAGCACGATGCGGCGGTTGATCATGGACGCTCCTTGTCGGGTGGCGGCGGTGCACGGTGCAGCGCCTTGGAATGGCGGCCCGTGGTGGGCAGCGCGCGCAGGTACTTGAAGGTGGCGGTGGCGTGGGCGCAGAGGTGGCCGGCCTCGTCGAAGACGCTGCCTTCGCAGAAGGCCAGCGTGGCGGTCCTGTGCAGCAGCGAGCCGACGGCGCGCAGGCGCCCCTCGGCCGGGCGCATGAAACTGGTCTTCATCTCGATGGTGGCCACGCCGGGGCTCTGCTCGACGGCGTCGGCAGGCACGGTCTGCGCCGCATCCATGGCCACGCCGGTGCTGCGCGCGGCAGTCACGGAAACGCCGACGCTGCGCGCGGCAGTCATGGGAACGCCGACGCTGCGCGCGGCGTGTGCCATCGCCACGTCGAGCAGCGTCATCAGCACACCGCCGTGCGCCACGTCCCAGTAGTTGAGGTGCGCCTCGGCGAGGTCCAGCCGCAGTTCGGCCTGGCCGCCGCCGAAGCCCCAGAGCTCGAGGCCGAGTTCCTCGACGAAAGGGATGCGCCGCGGAAAGGGCCGCCGGCTCGCCTTCACCCGCCGTGCACCGAAGACACGCCGCCGTCGACGGCCAGGATCTGCCCGGTGATGTGCTTGCCGGCGGCGCTGGCGAACAGCAGCGCGGCGCCCTTGAGGTCGTCGTCGTCGCCCAGGCGCTTGAGCGGCGCGGCCGCCGCCAGCTTGTCGGCGCCGAAGTGCGCCAGCACACCCTGCGTCATCCGGCTCGGGAAGAAGCCCGGCGCCAGCGCGTTGACGGTGATGCCGTAGGCGCCCCACTCCGCCGCCAGCGTGCGCGTGAAATTGACCACCGCGCCCTTGCTGGTGCCGTAGGCGATGAACTTGACATCCATCGAGCCGCCCAGGCCGGCGATCGAGGCCACGTTGATGATGCGGCCGCGCTGGTTGGGGATCATGCTGGCCTTGCCGACGGCCTGCGCAAACAGGAACAGGCTGCGGATGTTGAGGTTCATCACCTTGTCCCAGGCCGCCAGCGGGTAGTCCTCGGCCGGCGCGCCCCAGGTGGCGCCGGCGTTGTTGACGAGGATGTCGATGCGGCCCAGGCGCTGCATCGTCTCGTCGACGACCTTGCGGATCTGCAGCGGGTCGCTGGCGTCGGCGGCGATCCAGCGCGCGTCGATGCCGCGCTCGGACAGTTGCGCCGCCGCCTCTTCGAGGTCGGCCGCCTTGCGCGAAGTCAGCATGATCCTGGCGCCGGCTTCACCCAGCGCCTCGGCCATCTGCAGGCCCAGGCCGCGCGAGCCGCCGGTGACCAGCGCCACCTGGCCAGTCAGGTCGAAGAGCTGTAGTACGGGAGTTGCCATGGTCAGGTCCTTGTGTCAAGCGCCGAATTGCCCATCGTCAGAACCAGTCGTCGTGCATCTCGCGCACCAGCGCTTCGCGGCGCGCGACGACACCCAGCCAGGCGCCCACCTTGGGCAGTTCGTAGGCGTAGAAGTAGCGCATGGCAGCAAGTTTGCCTTGCCCGAATGCCCCCACTTCGGCGCCGGCGCACCGGACCGTCAGCGCCACGTCCAGCCACAGCCAGGCGAGCACGACATGCCCGAAGGCCTGCAGGTAGGGCGTGGCGTTGGCCAGGGCTTCTTCGGGCACGCCGGTGGCCCAGGCGGCCTGGGTCGCGGCGCCGAGTTCGTGCAGCGCCGCCGCCAGATCGTTGGCCGGCCCGGCGAGTCCGTCGACAAGGCCGGCGCGCTCGATCGTTGCGCCGATGCGCGTGGCCAGCAGCTTGAGCCCGGCACCACCGTCCATCACCACCTTGCGGCCCAGCAAGTCCAGCGCCTGGATGCCGTGCGTGCCTTCGTGGATCATGTTCAGGCGGTTGTCGCGCCAGTACTGTTCGACCATGAAGTCGCGCGTGTAGCCGTAGCCGCCCAGCACCTGGATGGCCAGCGAGTTGGCCTCCAGGCACCATTCGCTGGGCCAGCTCTTGGCGATGGGGGTCAGCACCTCGAGCAGCGTGCCGGCTTCGCGCGCGGCCTGCGGCTCGCCGGTGTGCAGTTCGTCGACCAGTCGCGCGCAGTACAGCTCGAGCGCCAGGCCGCCTTCGACATAGCTCTTCTGCGCCAGCAGCATGCGGCGCACGTCGGCGTGCTCGATGATCGGAATCGGCGGTTGCGTGGGGTCCTTGCCGCCGCCGGCGATCGGCCGCCCCTGGGTGCGCTGCCGGGCGTACTCCAGGCTCGCCTCGTAGCCCGCGTAACCCAGCATCACGGCGCCCAGGCCGACACCGATACGCGCCTCGTTCATCATGTGGAACATGCAGCGCAGGCCGGCGCCGGGCTCGCCGACGAGGTAGCCGATGGCACCGGGGCCGCCGCGCACCGCAAACTTGCCCTCACCGAAATTGAGCAGCGTGTTGCTGGTGCCGCGAAAGCCCAGCTTGTGGTTGAGCCCGGCCAGCGCGACGTCGTTGCGCTCGCCGCTGAGTTCGCCGCGCTCGTTCACGAGGTGCTTGGGCACGATGAACAGCGAGATGCCGCGTGTGCCGGCGACGGGCTTGCCGTCGGGCCCCGGGATCTTGGCCAGCACGAGGTGGACGATGTTCTCGGTGATCTCGTGCTCGCCGGCGCTGATCCACATCTTGTTGCCGCGCAGGCGGTAGCGCGGGCCCAGCGGGTCGGTCTCGAAGCCCGCGCCGTCGGGAACGGCGCGCGTGGCCACGTCCGACAGCGACGAACCCGCCTGCGGTTCGCTCAGGCACATGGTGCCGAACCAGCGGCCGGCGAACTCGTTCCTGGCAAACACCTCGCGCTGCACCGGCGTGCCGTGGGCCAGCAGCAGGTTGGCGTTGCCGCTGGTGAGCATGGCGTAGCCGCCCAGGGACACGCTGGCCTTGCTGAAGAAGGCGTTGGCGGCCATCTCGATGACGCAGGGCAGCTGCATGCCGCCCAGTTCGTAATCTTGCGCCGCGGCGAGCATGCCCGAGGCAACGTAGGCGGCACAGGCATCGTGCGTGGCCTGCGGCAGCTGCACGCGCTGGCCGTCGAAGTGCGGCTCCTGCGTATCGGACAGCCGGTTGAAGGGCGCGAACTTGTCGCGCGCGATGCGTTCGCAGGTGTCGAACACGGAGGCGAAGGTCTCTGCCGAATGGTCGGCAAAGCGCGGGCGCTGCAACAGCGACGACACGCCGAGCCAGTCGTGGAGCAGGAAGTCGACGGTGCGGCGCATGGCGGGTGTCAAGCCTCGGCGGCGACGATGGCCATGGTGGCCGAAGCCTTCATCACCAGCGTGCGCTGGCCGCCCTGTTCGGCGTAGACCTCGGCCTCGGTGAAGCTGATGCGCCGCCCGGCCTTGAGCACGTGCGCCTCGCACACCAGCCGCTCACCGCGGCCCGGGCGCAGGGCGCTGGTCTTGAGCTCGGCCGTCAGCACCCAGTGGCCCTCGGGTGCCAGGGTCTGCGCGGCCGCGCCCATGCTGTGGTCGGCCAGTGTGGCCATGACGCCGGCATGGGCCTGCCCGGTGTGCTGCATGTGGCGCGGGGCCAATGCCAACTGAGTGGTGATGCGACCGGCGCTCACCGCAGTGGGCTCGACACCCAGGTCGACCATGAAGGGCGAGAGGCGGAAGAACTCGCGCACGGTGTCGAGGTCGGGCGTCACCGCATCAGTGCCCGTGCCGGCCCACGCTCGAGCGGCGGCCGCGGCGCAGCTGCGGACCGAAGCGCGCGCGGGCTGCCCTCACAGTACCTCGAAGATGCCCGCCGCCCCCATGCCGCCGCCGATGCACATCGTCACGCACACGCGTTTGGCGCCGCGGCGCCGGCCTTCGATCAGCGCGTGCCCGGTGAGGCGCTGGCCGCTCACGCCGTAGGGGTGGCCGACGGCGATGGCGCCGCCGTTGACGTTGAGCCGGTCCATCGGAATGCCCAGCCGGTCGGCGCAGTACAGCACCTGCACGGCGAAGGCCTCGTTGAGCTCCCAGAGGTCGATGTCGTCGACCTTCAGCCCCAAGCGCTGCAGCACCTTGGGCACCGCGAAGACGGGACCGATGCCCATCTCGTCGGGCTCGCAGCCGGCCACCGCAAAGCCCAGGAAACGGCCCAGTGGCTCGAGTCCCTTCTGCTCGGCGTAGGTCTCGCTGACGACCACGCAGGCGCCGGCGCCGTCGCTGAACTGGCTGGCGTTGCCGGCGGTGACGACGCCACCGGGCGTGGCCGGCCGGATGTCCTTGATGCCCTCGTAGGTGGTGCCCGGGCGCAGGCCTTCGTCGGCGCTCACCGTCACTTCCTTGCTGCGCAGGCCGAGCACCGCATCGGCGACGCCGGCGGTCACCGTGCAGGCCACGATCTCGTCCTTGAACAGACCCAGCTCCTGCGCCGCGCAGGCCTTCTGCTGGCTGCCGGCGCCGTAGCGGTCCATGCGTTCCTTGGCCACGCCGTAGCGCTGGGCCACGTTCTCGGCCGTCTGCAGCATGCTCCAGTAGACCTCGGGCTTGAGTCTCTGCAGCGCCGGATCCACCAGCATGTGCTTGTTCATCTCCTGCTGCACGCAGGAAATGCTCTCCACGCCGCCGGCGACGAAGACATCGGCCTCGCCGGCGATGATGCGTTGCGCCGCCAGCGCGATGGTCTGCAGGCCGCTGGAGCAGAAGCGGTTGATGGTGGTGCCGCTCACGGTGACGGGCAAGCCGGCGCGCAGGGCGATCTGGCGTGCGATGTTCATGCCGGTGGCGCCTTCGGGGTTGGCGCAACCCATCAGCACGTCATCGACGGCACCGGGGTCGATGCCGGCGCGCTCGACGGCGGCCTTGACGGCGAAGCTGCCGAGCGTGGCGCCATGGGTCATGTTGAAGGCGCCCTTCCAGCTCTTGGCCAGCGGCGTGCGTGCGGTGGAGACGATGACGGCACGGGTCATGACGGGCGTCCTTGCTTGAGGGTCATTGGGCCGCCTGCTGCAGCAGGCGGTGGTAGAAGCGAACCATGTCGGCCAGCTGCGCCGCGGCGATGCGTTCATCGGTGCCGTGCACACGCGGCAGGTCTTCCGACTTGAAGCGGATCGGCATGAAACGATAGGTCTGGTCGGCCACGGCCTGGAAGTGCCGTGCGTCGCTGGCGGCCAACATCAGGCTCGGCGCCACCATGCTGTCGGGGAAGACTTCGCGGATCGTGCGCTCGACGAGGCCGAATGCCGGCGCGGTGGGTGACGAGACCGATGAAGCCTCGAACGCCACCCCCACCGGCTGGACTTCGATGCGCACGTCGGCGATGACCCGCCGCACGTGTGCGGCCACCGACTCGACCGTGTCGCCGGGCAGGATGCGGAAGTTGACGACCGCCTCGGCGCGGCCCGGCAGCACGTTGTCCTTCATGCCGGCATTGAGTACGGTCATCGCCGTGGTGGTGCGCATCATGGCGTTGGTGGCCGCGCCCTTGGACAGCATGTTTTCGACCACCGGCCGCAGCAGCCACAGGTTGGACATCGCCAGCCTCGGCCCGAACGGCAGCTCCGGTGCCACCACGGCAAACATGGCCGCCGCAACGCCCTTGATGCCGCCGGGCATGGGATTCTGGTCCAGCCGCGCCAGCGCGGCGCTGAGCATGCCGATGGCGCTCTGCCCCGGCCCCGGCGGCATGGACGAATGGCCCGGCGCGGCGTGCGCCGCCAGGCGCAGCGACACCGAACCCTTCTCGGCCAGCCCGATCAGGGCCAGCGGCTGGTCCACGCCCGGCAGGATGCCTTCGGTCACCGCCAGGCCTTCGTCGAGCACGAAGTCCAGCCGCACGCCGCGCTGCCCGAGCAAGTCCGCGATGGCCACGGCACCGCGCTGCCCGCCCACTTCTTCGTCGTGGCCGGCGATCAGATAGATGGTGCGGCGCGGCTTGAAGCCGGCCTGCAGGAGCGACTCCACGGCCTCCATCTGCGTGATGAGGTTGCTCTTGTTGTCCAGTGTGCCGCGGCCCCAGACCACGCCACCCTCGACCACGCCGGCAAAGGGCGGCTGCTTCCAAAGCGCTTCGGTGCCTGGCGCCACCGGCACCACGTCCTGGTGCGCCAGCAACGCGATCGCTTGTGCCTGGGGGTCCGAGCCGGGCCAGCTGTAGAGCAGGCTGTGTGCGCCGACGATCTCCTTCCTGAGCGTGGCGTGCACCAGCGGATAGCGCGACGCCAGGTGCGCATGCAGCTTGTCGAATTCGGCGGCCACGCCGACGGGGTCGAGCAGGCCACTCACCGTCTTGGCGCGCACCGCGATGGCCATGGACTCGGCGACGCGGTCGGCGTCCACCGCCAAGGGCGCCAGGGCCGGCACCACCACCTGCCGTGAGCCCTGGCGCAGCGCATTGACCACCAGCGCTGCGGCCAGCAGCAACAGCCCGGCCAGCAGGCCCAGCAAGACGCGCTTGATCATGCCACCGAGGTTCAGGTGAAGCTCCTGCTTTCGGCCGCCAGCGTCGCCAGCAGCGGCGCGGGTTGCCAGAACGAGGCGTCGTCATGCGGGTTGGCGGCGAAGCGCTTCATGGTCTGCACGACGTTGAACAGCCCCTGCTGGTCGGCGTAGCACATCGGCCCGCCGCGGTGCAGCGGGAAACCGTAGCCGGTGAGGTAGACCATGTCGATGTCGCTGGCCTTGCTGGCGATGCCGTCTTCCAGGATCTTCGCACCTTCGTTGACGAGCGAATAGACGAGGCGGTGCACGATCTCGTCGTCGCTGATCCGGCGCGGCGTGATGCCAAGCTCGGCGCGGTGCTTGTCAATCATCGCCACCACCACCGGCGACGGCATCGCCTCGCGCTTGCCTGCCTGGTAGTCGTACCAGCCGGCACCCGTCTTCTGGCCGTAACGGCCCATCTCGCACAGCAGGTCGGCGGTCTTGCTGTAGCGCATGTGGGGCTTTTCGAGATAGCGGCGCTTGCGGATGGCCCAGCCGATGTCGTTGCCCGCCAGGTCACCCATGCGGAAGGGGCCCATCGCGAAGCCGAACTTCTCCACCGCGCGGTCCACCTGCGCCGGCGTGCAGCCCTCTTCCAGCAGGAAGCCGGCCTGGCGCGAGTACTGCTCGATCATGCGGTTGCCGATGAAGCCGTCGCACACGCCCGACACCACCGCCGTCTTGCGGATCTTCTTGGCCAGCGCCATCACCGTGGCCAGCACGTCCTTGGCCGTCTTCGCGCCGCGCACCACTTCCAGCAGCTTCATCACGTTGGCGGGGCTGAAGAAGTGGGTGCCGACGACGTCCTGCGGCCGCTTCGTGAAAGCGGCGATCTTGTTTACATCCAGCGTGCTCGTGTTGCTGGCCAGGATGGCGCCGGGCTTCATGACTTCGTCCAGCTTCTTGAAGACCTTTTCCTTGACGCCCATCTCCTCGAACACGGCCTCGATGACCATGTCGGCGTCGGCGATGTCGGCGTAGTCCAGTGTCGTGCTCAGCAGCGCCAGACGGGCGTCGAGCTTGTCCTGCTTGAGCTTGCCCTTTCTGACCTGGTTGTCGTAGTTCTTGCGGATCGTCGCCACGCCGCGGTCCAGCGCCTCCTGCTTCATCTCCAGGATGACCACCGGGATGCCGGCGTTGAGGAAGTTCATGCTGATGCCGCCGCCCATGGTGCCGGCGCCGATGACGGCCACCTTCCTGATGGTGCGCTGCGGCGTGTCCTCGGGCACGTCGGGGATCTTGCTGGCGGCACGCTCGCCGAAGAAGGCGTGGCGCAGCGCCTTGCACTCGGGCGTGAACATCAGCGCGGTGAAGAGCTCGCGCTCGTAGGCCATGCCGTCGTCGAACTTGCGCTTCACCGCCGCTTCGACGGCGTCGACGCACCTGGCCGGCGCCGGGAAGTTCTTCGCCATGCCCTTGACCATGTTGCGCGCGAACTGGAAGTAGGCGTCGGCATTCGGGTGCGTGGCCTTCAGCTCGCGCACCAGCGGCAACGGCTGGCCCGCGGCATGCACGGCCGCCGTCTCGCCGGCAAAGCCGCAGGCGGCGTCGAGCAGGTCCTCGCTGAAGATGCGGTCGAACAGCTTCTGGCCCGGGATCGCCGCCAGCAATTCGCTCTTCACCGCTTCGCCGCTGACGATCATGTTCAGCGCCGTCTCCACCCCCAGCACGCGCGGCAGCCGCTGCGTGCCGCCGGCGCCGGGAATGAGGCCGATCTTGACCTCGGGCAGCGCCACGTTGGCGCCCGGCGCAGCGACGCGGTAGTGGCAACCCAGCGCCAGTTCCAGGCCGCCGCCCATGCACACGCTGTGCACGGCGGCCACCACCGGCTTGGTGGCCCCTTCGAGCTGGCGGATCAGCGACAGCAGGTTGGGCTCGCCCACCGCCTTCGGGCTGCCGAACTCCTTGATGTCGGCGCCGCCCGAGAAGGCCTTGCCGGCGCCGGTGATGACGATCGCGGCCACCGCCGCGTCGGCCAGCGCACGCTCGACGCCGGCGCTGAACTCGCGCCTGGTGTCGTAGCCGAGGCCGTTGACGGGCGGGTTGTCAAGGGTGATGACGGCGACGTTGCCGCGCACTTGGTAGCTGGCGCCCATGGCGACTCCTCGGGGTGCAAATAGAACGGTCGTGCGATTCTAGGCTTCGGGTGTGGACGCTCGATGTCCCTGCCGCGACAAGGCGCGACCCGGTCCGCCGCCGGGCCGCCCCAAGGCGGACCGAGCCCCCTTGGGGGGTGGCGAAGGCGCGAAGCGACAAGCCTGGGGGCTCACACTTCCAGCCACTCCTTGCGGATGTAGGCATTCGCGCGCAGGTCCGCCGGCCGGCCTTCGAAGACGATCTGGCCGTGGCCCATCACCAGGCAGCGGTCGGCGACTTCCAGCGCGATGGTCAGCTTCTGTTCCACCAGCAGCACCGAGATGCCGCGCCGCTTCAGTTCGTGCAGGTAGGCGGCCACCAGCTCCACGATCTTGGGCGCCAGGCCCTCGGTGGGCTCGTCGATCATGATCAGCTCGGGGTCGCCCATCAGCGTGCGGCACAGCGTGAGCATCTGCTGCTCGCCGCCCGACAGCACGCCGGCTTCGTTGTGCTGGCGATCCTTCAGGCGCGGGAACAGGGCATACATGTCGTCGAAGGACCAGCGCGCCGTCTTGGCGCCGCGCTTCTGGCCGAGCAGCAGGTTCTGGTGCACCGTCAGGGTGGGAAAGATGTCGCGGTTCTCGGGCACGTAGCCGATGCCGGCGTGGGCGATCCGGAAGGCCTCGGAGCCCAGGATCTCGGCATCCTTCCAGCGCACCGAGCCCGTGCCTTCGACGAGGCCCATGATGGTCTTGACGGTGGTCGAGCGGCCCGAGCCGTTGCGGCCCAGCAGCGCCACGATCTCGCCCGGCCGCACCTCGAAGTGCACGCCGTGCAGCACATGGCTCTTGCCGTAGAAGGCGTGGACGTTGCGCAGCGTCAGCATCTCAGTGGCCCGCCGCCGCAGCGGCCTGCTGGTCGGCCAGCACCGAGCCCAGATAGGCTTCCTGCACGCGCTCGTTGCTGCGCACCGCCTCGGGCAAGTCGAAGGCAATCACCTCGCCGTAGACCAGCACGGCGATCTTGTCGGCGAGGCCGAAGACCACGCCCATGTCGTGCTCCACCGTCAGCAGCGTCTTGCCCTCGGTCACCTCGCGGATGAGGTTGACGAAGCGCGAGGTCTCGCTGCGACTCATGCCCGCGGTGGGTTCGTCGAGCAGGATCACGCTGGCACCGCCGGCGATGGTGATGCCGATCTCCAGCGCCCGCTGCTCGGCGTAGGTCAGGTTCATGGCCTGCACGTCGCGCCGCTTCTCGAGCTTGAGCATCTCCATCACTTCTTCGGCACGCTCGTTGGCGTCGTTCAGGTCGGCCAGGAACTTCCAGAACGCGTACTTGTAGCCCAGGCTCCACAGCACGGCGCAGCGCAGGTTCTCGAACACCGACAGCCGCGTGAACAGATTGCTGACCTGGAAGCTGCGCGCCAGGCCGCGGCGCGTGACCTCGTAGGGCTTGAGGCCGTCGATCTTGTGCCCGTGCAGCAGGATGTCGCCCGAGGTGCTGCCGAAGCGGCCGCTGATGAGATTGAAGAGCGTGCTCTTGCCGGCGCCGTTGGGGCCGATGATGGCCACGCGCTCGCCGGGCCGCACGGCCAGGCTGGCGCCACGGATGATCTCAGTCTTGCCGAAGCTCTTGCGCACGTCGCGCAGTTCAATGGCGAATTCGGCGCCGGCCGCCGCAGCCAGGTTCGTCATATCGCTGCCTCGCGGCGCTTGATCTCGCGCTCGATCTCTTCCTGCGTCTGGCCCCACAGTCGGGCGAAGTGGCGCCGTGTCATCTCGAACAGCGCCACCCCCACCGCGAGCACGAAGCAGGCGCCGAACCAGCTGTCCAGGCTCTTGGCGTTGAGCGCGGCACCCATGAACTTGAGCTCGGGGCCCAGCGCCTCGTTGAGCTGCAGGTGGTAGACCATCTCGATCATCGCCCCCGCACCGGCCAGGATCGTCGCCGCCGTGCCCGCCAGCGCCAGGTAGGACCCCAGCAGCGGCCGCAGCTTGCCGAAGCTGGCCACGCGCAGATTCATCATGATCAGGCTGGAAATGCCGCCCGGTGCATACATCACCATGAACACGAAGACCAGGCCCAGGTACAGCAGCCAGGCCTGCGTCAGCTCCGACAGCAGCACCAGCGCCACCACCATCAGCACGGCGCCGATGATGGGGCCGAAGAAGAAGGTGGCGCCGCCCAGGAACACGAAAAGCAGGTAGGCGCCCGAGCGGCCGGCACCCACCACCTCGGCCGTGACGAGCTCGAAGTTCAGTGCCGCCAGGCCGCCGGCCACGCCCGAGAACAGCCCCGAGATCATGAACGCGATGTAGCGCACGCGCTGCGTGTTGTAGCCGATGAATTCGACGCGCTCGGGGTTGTCGCGCACGGCGTTGAGCATGCGGCCCAGCGGCGTGCGCGTGAGGGCGAACATGAGCGCGGTGCAGACGAAGCAATACACCGCGATCAGGTAGTAGACCTGGATCTGCGGCCCGAAGCTGATGCCCAGGAACGCTTCGCCCACGACTCGGTTGCCCGAGATGCCGCCTTCGCCACCGAAGAACTCGGGCACCATCAGCGACATCGACCAGACCAGCTCCCCGATGCCCAGCGTGATCATCGCGAAGGTCGTCCCCGCCTTCTTCGTCGTGACGTAGCCCAGGATGGCGGCAAAGAACAGGCCGCCGAGTGCACCGGCCAGCGGAATCAGGCTGATCGGCAATGCCAGCGCACCATTGGCCACCATGTTGAGCGTGTGGATGGCCAGGAAGGACCCCAGGCCGGTGTACACGGCGTGGCCGAAGCTGAGCATGCCACCCTGGCCGAGCAGGATGTTGTAGGCCAGGCAGGCGACGATGGCGATGCCCATCTGCGACAGCATGGTGAGCGCGAAGCCCGTGGTCCACAGCAGCGGGGCCACCAGCAGCGCCAGCGCAAACAGGCCCCACAGCACCCAGCGGCCCACGTTCCAGGGCTTGAAGCGGTAGCGGGGGCGGGTCTGGTGTGCGCGCGCCATCGGCTCAGCTTTCGCGCGTGCCGAGCAGGCCCTTGGGCCTGAAGATCAGGATCAGCACCAGCAGCAGGTAGGGCAGGATGGGTGCCGCCTGGGCCAGCGTGATCTTCATGAGCGGGTAACCCAGGTCGCCAGGCACCACCGACCAGCCCAGGCTGGCGGCCACGTGGACGAGCGACTTGTCCACCGTCAGCGGCAGCGTCTGCAGCAACCCGATCAACAGCGATGCGACGAAGGCGCCGGCCAGCGAGCCCATGCCGCCGACAACGACGACGACGAAGATGATCGAGCCGACGATGGTGGCCATCGACGGTTCGGTGACGAAGGTCACGCCGCCGATCACCCCCGCCAGGCCAGCCAACCCGCAGCCGCTGCCGAAGACCAGCATGAACACCCGCGGCACGTTGTGGCCCAGGGCCTCGACCATCTCGGGGTGCGTGAGGGCGGCCTGAATCACCAGGCCGATGCGCGTGCGCGTCAGCAGCAGCCACAGCGCCAGCAGCATGACCAGGGCCACCGCCATCATGAAGAAGCGCGTGGCGGGGAATGTCGAACAGTGGACGATGAGCTCGGCCGTCGACGCACAGCGCTCGGGCGAGGCGGCGCCCCAGACCAGGCTCAGGCCGTCGGCGACCGACTGCACCACCGTGAAGGCGGGCCCCTGCAGCAACGGGGGCGGTGCGAAAGGCATCGACGACAGGCCCCAGATCAGCTTGACCAGTTCCAGGATCACGAACGACAGGCCGAAGGTGATGAGCAGTTCCGGCACGTGGCCGAATTTGTGCACGCGGCGCAGCGCGGTGCGCTCGAACAGCGCGCCCAGCAGGCCCACGAGCACCGGCGCCAGCACCAGCGCGGGCCAGAAACCCACCACCCGCGTCAGCGAGTAGGCGAAATGGGCGCCCACCATGTAGAAGCTGGCGTGGGCGAAATTCAGCACTCCCATCATGCTGAAGATGAGCGTCAGCCCCGAGCTGAGCATGAACAGCAGCAGCCCGGCGCTGATGCCGTTCAGGACGTTGATAAGGATCTGGTCCAAGCGCGGTTCATCCGAAAGAAAG
Organism: Rubrivivax sp.; assembly: GCA_030680415.1. Taxonomy (GTDB): domain Bacteria; phylum Pseudomonadota; class Gammaproteobacteria; order Burkholderiales; family Burkholderiaceae_C; genus Rubrivivax. Next base: position 27,698 of record JAUXVE010000004.1, on the reverse strand, counting down.
GGCCCTGGGCAGCGTGCTCCCCAGGGCCCGGCCGACGACGCCGGAGGTCAGGCGCCGCCCGGGCGCTTCATCTGGCACGACGTCGGCGTGCTGGAGACATAAGGCTCGTAGGTCTTGATGTTCTTGAAGTTGTAGCCGGTATTCTCGACGCTGTAGTCGTCGGGCTTGGGCCCGGCCTTCTCCCAGCGGGAGATATAGACGGCCTGCTGCAACTGGTGGTCGGTCTTGCGCATCGTGATCGTCCCGCCACCGAAGCCCGCCACCTCCAGGCCTTCCATTGCCGCGGCCACCTTGATGGGCGAGGTGGTCTTGGCCTTCGCCATCGCGGCCGACAGCAGCGCATAGGCGTTGTAGATCTGCGCCGTATAGAAGTCGTCGTTGAACTTGGCCTTGTATTCGTCCATCACCTTGCGCGCCGAAGGCACGGTATACGGGGGCAGCACGCCCACGCCGTAGACACGCCCGGCAGCATTGGCACCCATTGCCGTGGGGGTGCCGCTGACGACCGCGTAGTAGGTATAGAACTTGGCGTTGAGGCCGGCATCGTTGGCCGCCTTGATGAGCAGCGTGAGGTCGGACGACCAGTTGCCGGTGATGATGGTATCGGCACCCGAGGCCTTGATCTTGGCGATGTAGGGCGCGAAGTCGCGGGTCTGCGCCAGTGGCGTCAGGTCGTCGCCGACGATCTGGACGTCGGGCCGCTTGCGCGCCAGGTTCTCCTTGGCGTATTTCGACACCTGGTGGCCGTGGGCGTAGTTCTGGTTGATGAGGTAGACCTTCTTGACGTCGGCCTGGTCCTTCATGAAGGTGGTCAGCGCCTCCATCTTCATCGACGTGTCGGCGTCGAGCCGGAAGTGCCAGAAGCTGCACTTCTCGTTGGTCAGCGACGGGTCCACCGCGGCGTAGTTCAGGAACAGCACTTCCTTGCCCGGGTTGCGCTCGTTGTACTTGTTCAGGAAGTCGATGATGGCGGTGGCCGGTCCGGTGCCGGTGCCCTGGGCCACATAGCGGATACCCTGGTCTATGGCGGCCTGCAGCGCGTTAACCGTTTCCTGCGGGCTGAGCTTGTTGTCGAACGAGGTGATCTCGAACTTCACGCCGGCGGGATTGCTCTTGTTGAACTGCTCGGCCGTGAACTGGAAGCCCTTGAGCTGGTTCTGGCCGGTCGCCGCCGTCATGCCGGTGAGGGCGTCGATCCAGGCGATCCTGACCGTCTCGCCCTTCTGCGCGAAGGCGCCACTGCTGCCGAGGGCCAAGGCACTGCCCAGGGCGATGCTGAGGACGTTTCTGCGGATAGTCATCGTGGTCTCCTGAAGGAATCGGTGAGTCTGTGGAAGGTAGCTGAAGTGCACAGTCCCTGGCTTTAGGGACTACCCCGAAGAGATTGTCTCGCTGGTGACAGCGCGATGACCCCAAGGGCCTCGCGCCAAGCCGGGCCGGCGGACAATCCCGGCATGAACGCACGCGACCACTGGCGCACCGCGGCCACCCCGGCCTGGCGACAGGCCGGCCTGATGCGCAGCCTGGGCGCCGCTTTCAGCGTCGCCCAACTGCCGCAGGGCCTGCCCGGGGCCCACTGGGTGGCCCGCAACGATGCGCTGGCGCGCGAACTGGGCTGGGCCGACTGGTTCGACGGCGACGACGCACTGGCCCTGCTGTCCGGCACCGTACAGCCCCCGGGCGGCACGCTGGCCACCGTCTACTCGGGACACCAGTTCGGCGTCTGGGCCGGGCAACTTGGCGATGGCCGTGCGCTGTTGCTGGGCGAAGCCGACAGCGCCATGGGGCCGATGGAAGCGCAGCTCAAGGGCAGTGGCCTGACGCCTTATTCGCGCATGGGCGACGGGCGCGCCGTGCTGCGCTCGTCGATCCGCGAGTACCTGTGTTCCGAGGCCATGCACGCGCTGGGCATCCCGACCACGCGCGCGCTGGCGCTGGTGGGCTCGCCCCTGCCGGTGCACCGCGAGACGGTGGAAACGGCTGCCGTGGTGACGCGGGTGGCGCCGAGCTTCCTGCGTTTCGGCCACTTCGAGCATTTCACGCACACGGCGCAGGACGAGGCGGCGTCGAAGACCCTGGCCGACGCCACCATCGAACGTTTCTACCCGGCGCTGCAGGGCACGGCCGCACGCTACGCCGGCCTGCTGGAGGCCGTGACACGGCGCACCGCGGCGCTGCTGGCGCAGTGGCAGGCGGTGGGCTTTTGCCACGGCGTCATGAACACCGACAACATGTCGATCCTGGGGCTGACCATCGATTACGGCCCCTTTGGTTTCATGGACGCCTTCGACCCGGGCCACGTCTGCAACCACAGCGACCATCAGGGCCGCTACGCCTACGCGCGCCAGCCCGCCGTGGCACTGTGGAACCTGCACGCGCTGGCGCAGGCGCTGCTGCCGCTGATCGACGACACCGATGCCGCGCTGGCCGCGCTGGAGCCGTACAAGACCGCCTACCCGCGCGCGCTGCTGGCGGCCCTGCGCGCCAAGCTCGGCCTGCGGGCCGAACGCGAAGAAGACGAGGCACTGGTCGACGACCTGCTGCGCCTGATGGCCCAGGACCGCGCCGATTTCACCATCACCTTCCGCCGGCTGGCGACCTTCGGCACCGGAGCCGGCGCCGCCAACACCGCCGTGCGCGACCTCTTCATCGACCGCGACGCCTTCGACGCCTGGTCCGCCCGCTATGCCGCGCGGCTGCGCGCCGAGACCAGCATCGACGCCGATCGCGCGGCACGCATGAACCGCGTCAACCCCAAGTTCGTGCTGCGCAATCACCTCGCCGAAGCGGCGATCCAGCGCGCCCGCGGGAGCGACTTCAGCGAGGTGCAGCGCCTGCTGCGGGTGCTGCAACACCCCTTCGACGAGCAGCCCGAACACGAGGCCGACGCCGGCTTTCCGCCCGCCTGGGCGCAACAACTGGAGGTCTCCTGCTCATCATGAAACCGCACCATCACGACGACCCGCGCTACCCCGTGCACAAGACCGACGCCGAATGGCGCGCCAGCCTCGACCCCATGCAGTACCAGGTGGCGCGCCACGCCGCCACCGAACGCGCCTTCAGCGGCCGGTACTGGGACCACTTCGACGACGGCCGCTACCTGTGCGTGGGCTGCGGCACGCCGCTGTTCGAGTCGGGCACCAAGTTCGACGCCGGCTGCGGCTGGCCCAGTTACTGGCAGCCGATCGACAGCGAAGTCGTCGAGCGCGTCGTCGACGCCAGTCTGGGCATGGTGCGCGTCGAGGTGCGCTGCAACCATTGCGGCAGCCACCTCGGCCATGTCTTCGACGACGGCCCCGCGCCCACCGGCGAGCGTTTCTGCATCAACTCGGCGGCCATCGCCTTCGAGCCCGAGCCGAAATGACCGCCGAGGAGATCGAGGCCCGGTTGCGCGCCGCGCTGGCGCCGCAGCGGCTGGAGGTGCTGGACGACAGCCACCTCCATGCCGGCCACGCCGGCGCGCGCGAAGGGCGGCATTTCACGGTGCGCATCACCAGCCCGCGCTTCGCCGGCGTGTCCCGGGTGGCGCGGCACCGCCTTGTGTATGATGCCCTCGGTCCGCTGGCCGCCCAGGGCGTGCATGCATTGGCCATCGTGGCCGAGGCACCGGACGCCGACTGAACCAAAGCCGCGCCACCGCACTCGAAGCGGCTCTCACTTCCTTGCCGCCACCCGGGCGTGGCACCACTCCTGAAAGTTCCCCACCGATGAAGCCGATGACTCCTGCCGCGCGCGCGGCCCTGACCCTTGCCGTGGCCGCACTGATGCTGCCGCTGGGCGCCGCGGCCCAGAACATCGCCATCGTCAACGGCAAGGCCGTGCCCAAGGCGCGCGTCGACATGCTGCTGCAGGAAGCGGCGCGCGCCGGCCAGCAGATCGCCCCCGAGATGCAGGTCCAGGCGCGCGACCAGGTCGTGCTGCGCGAGATCTTCGTCCAGGAGGCCGAAAAGCGCGGCCTCGCCGCCAGCCCGGACTACAAGTCACGCATGGAACTCGCCCGCCAGAGCGTGCTGATTCGCGAGCTGTTCGAGGACTACCGCAAGAAGAACCCGGTCACCGACGCCGAGGCCCAGGCCGAATACGACAAGTTCAAGACCCAGGCCAGCGGCACCGAGTACCGCGCCCGCCACATCCTCATCGAAGGCGAGGACGAGGCCAAGGGCCTCATCACCCAGATCAAGGGTGGCGCGAGTTTCGAGGACCTGGCCAAGAAACACTCCAAGGACCCGGGTTCCGGCCAGAACGGCGGCGACCTCGACTTCGCCAAGGCCGACTCCTACGTGCCTGAATTCGGCGGCGCGCTGGCCAAGCTGCAGAAGGGCCAGATGACAGACGCACCGGTGAAGAGCCAGTTCGGCTGGCACATCATCCGCCTGGAAGACACGCGCGAAGCCGCGTTCCCGGGCTTCGAAGAGGTCAAGGCACAGCTCAAGCAGCGCATGGAACAGGCCCGCATGCAGAAGTACCAGGAAGACCTGCGCGCCAAGGCCAGGACCGACTACAAGTTCAGCCAGCCCTGAGCCGGCCCGCCGGCAAGAAGACCGCCGCTCTTCGCGGCGGTCTTCTTTCGTCTTACGGCAACAGCACGGTCGAGCCCGTGGTCTTGCGCGCTTCCAGGTCGCGGTGCGCCTGTGCCGCTTCGGCCAGCGGGAAACGCTGGCCGATGCGGATCTTCACCTGGCCGCTGCCCACCACCGCGAACAGTTCGTCGGCCATGGCCTGCGTGGCCTCGCGCGTGGCGATGTGCGTGAACAATGTGGCCCGCGTCAGGTACAGCGAGCCCTTGGGTCCCAGGTTGCCGACGGCAAACGGCGGCACCGGGCCCGACGCGTTGCCGAAGCTGGCCATCAGGCCGAAGGGCCGCAGGCAGTTCAGACTGCCTTCGAAGGTGTCCTTGCCGACCGAGTCGTAGACCACCTTGACGCCCTTGCCGCCGGTGATTTCCTTGACGCGGGCGACGAAGTCCTCCTTCGTATAGTCGATGACATGCGCCGCGCCATGCTGCAGCGCCAGCTCGCACTTGGCGGCGCCGCCGGCGGTGCCGATGAGCTGCAACCCCAGCGCCTTGGCCCACTGGCAGGCGATGAGGCCCACGCCGCCGGCGGCGGCGTGGAACAGCACATGGTCGCCCGGCTGCAGGCCGTGCACGGGCAGTGTCTTCTTCAGCAGGTACTGCGCCGTGAGGCCCTTGAGCATCATGGCCGCGCCGGTGTCGAAGTCGATCGCGTCGGGCAGCCGGCACACCGTCTTGGCCGGCATCACGCGCAGCTGGCTGTAGCTGCCCGGCGGGTTGCTGGCATAGGCCGCGCGGTCGCCCGCCTGCAGGTGCGTGACGCCCTCACCCACCGCCTCGACGATGCCCGCACCTTCCATGCCCAGCGTCAGCGGCAGCGGGTTGGCGTACAGCCCGGTGCGCTGGTAGACGTCGATGAAGTTCAGGCCGCAGGCCATATGGCGGATGCGGATCTCGCCGGGGCCGGGGTCGCCCACCGGCAGCTCGACGAGCTTGAGTTGTTCGGGGCCGCCGTAGGCGGTGATCTGGATCGCGAGTGGCATGGTCTTCTCCTTGGGGGCCCGAGGTTACGACAAGCCGTACCGTGCTGCCCAGCACGGGACATCCCGCACGGCGTGGCACGATCGGGCTTCATGAAACGCCTCGTGCAAGCCCCCAACGCCGCCATTGCCACGCTGTGGGCCGACCTGCTGCAGCAGGCCGGCATCGACGTCAGCGTGCAGCGCTACTACACCGGCAGCATCGCCGGCGAGATCCCGCCCGACCAGGCGCTGCCCGAGGTCTGGGTGCTGGACAACGACGACCATGCGCGCGCCACCGAGCTGCTGCACCAGCTGCGCCACCTGCCGCACGTGCACTGGGTGTGCACGACCTGCGGTGAAGCCGTCGACGGCCCCTTCGAGCAGTGCTGGAACTGCGGGGCGATGCGGCCTTGAACCTGCCGCTGACGCCACGGCTGGCGTTGCTGCTGACGTTGCCGCCGCTGCTGTGGGCGGGCAACGCGGTGGTCGGCCGGCTGATGGTGGGCCAGGTGCCACCGCTGACGCTGAACTTGTTGCGCTGGGTGCTCACGGCGCTGATCCTGCTGCCGCTGGGCTGGCGCGCGCTGCGCCAGCCGCAGCGTCTGGCCCGGCGCTGGGGCTACCTGGCGCTGGTCGGTCTGCTCGGCGTGGGCCTGTTCAATTCGCTGCAGTACCTGGCGCTGGTGACGAGCACGCCGATCAACGTCACGCTGGTGGCCTGCAGCATGCCGGTGTGGATGCTGGCGGTGGGCACGCTGTTCTACGGCGTGCACCCGAGCCGGCGCCAGTTGCTCGGCGCCGCCATCGGCCTGGCCGGCGTGCTGTGGGTCATCGGCCGCGGTTCGCTGCCGACGCTGCTGGCGGTGCGCCCGGTGCCGGGCGACCTGTTCATGCTCGCCGCCGTCGTCGGCTGGGCCTTCTACAGCTGGCTGCTCGTGCGGCCGCCGGCGCACATGCGCGGCGCCGCGCGGCCGACGCCCGAGGAGGGTTGGGACTGGGCCGGCTTCCTGCTCGTCCAGACGCTGTTCGGCCTCGTGGCGGCGAGCCTGTTCAGCGCCGGCGAACAGATCGCCGGCGCCGCACCGATCCACTGGAGCCTGGGCGTGCTGGCGGCGCTGCTGTATGTGTCGCTGGGCGCGTCGGTCCTGGCCTACCGCTGCTGGGGCCTGGGCGTGGTGCAGGGCGGGCCGGCGCTGGCCGCCTTCTTCAACAACCTCACGCCGCTGTTCGCCGGCGTGATGTCGGCGCTGGTGCTGGGCGAGGTGCCGCAGGGCTACCACGCGGTGGCCTTCGTGCTCATCGTGGCGGGTATCGCCGTGAGCAGCGGGGGCGGCCGGCGCTGAGGCCCCGGCCGGCCCGGTTCAGAACGTACCCGGGTAGGCGCCGCCGTCCATCAACACGTTCTGCCCGGTGATGTAGCCGGCGTGCACGCTGCACAGGAAGGCACAGGTGGCGCCGAACTCGGCCGCGGTGCCGAAGCGCTGCGTCGGGTTGAGCTTGCGGCGGGCGTCCATCACCGCCTCCAGCGGCTGGCCGCTCTTTTGCGCCGCCCCGATCATCGTGCCGCGCAGGCGGTCGGTGTCGAAGGGGCCGGGCAGCAGGTTGTTGATGGTCACGTTGTGCGAGGCCACGCGCACCTGGCGTGCGACGCCGGCGACGAAGCCGGTGAGACCCGTGCGCGCGCCGTTGGACAGGCCCAGGATGTCGATCGGCGCCTTCACCGCGCCCGAGGTGATGTTGATGATGCGCCCGAAGCCGCGTCCGGCCATGGCGTCGATGGTGGCCTTGATCAGTTCGATGGGCGTCAGCATGTTGGCGTCCAGCGCCTTGATCCAGGCCTCGCGGTCCCAGTCGCGAAAGTCGCCGGGCGGCGGGCCGCCGGCGTTGTTGACGAGGATGTCGACCTGCGGGCAGGCGGCCAGCGCCGCAGCGCGGCCGGCGACGGTGGTGATGTCGCCGGCCACCGCGCGCACCTGCACCAAAGGGTTCAGCGCCGCCAGCTCGGCCGCCGTGGCCTGCAGCGCCTCGGCGCCGCGCGCGGTGATGACCACGTTGACGCCCTCACCCACCAGCGCCTGCGCGCAGCCCTTGCCCAGACCCTTGCTTGCGGCGCACACCAGCGCCCACTTGCCTTGAATGCCGAGATCCATGTCCTGTGTCTCCAGAAAGGTTCAACGTGCGCGGGCCAGCAGCCACACGCCCAACAGCACGAGCGCCGTGCCGGCGACGATCCACGCGTTCATGGGCTCGCCGAGGATCAGCACGCCCATCACGATGGTCGACAAGGGGCCGATCATGCCCGTCTGCGCGGTCAGCGTGGCGCCGATGCGCTCGATGGCCATCATCACCATCAGCACCGGCGCAAAGGTGCACAAGGTGGCGTTCAGCAAGGACAGCCACACCACCGCCGGCGCCACCAGCGCCGCCGACAGCGGCCGCAGCAGCAGGAACTGTGCGATGCACAGCAGGCAGGCCACCGTGGTCGCCCAGCCGGTGAGCCGCAGTGCCCCCAGGCGCCGCACCTCCTTGCCGCTGTAGACCAGATAGACGGCGTAGCTGAGCGCACTGCCGAGCACCAGCGCCGCGCCCAGGGCGCTGTCGGCGCCCGACAGCTGCACCTCGTGGCCAAAGACCAGCAGCACGCCGGCGTAGCTGACGGCCAGCGCCAGTGCCTGCCTGATGCTCACGCGCTGGCGCAACAGCAGCCAGGCCAGCACCAGCACGATGGTCGGGTTGAGGTAGAGGATCAGCCGCTCGAGGCTGGCGGTGATGTACTGCAGGCCGGCGAAGTCGAGAAAGCTCGCCAGGTGGTAGCCGCAGAAACCCAGGCCCGTGACGACCGCCAGGTCGCGCTGCGCCAGCGGCGGCTTGCCGCGGCCGGCCCACCAGGCCAGCGCCAGGAACAGCGGCAGCGCGAACAGCATGCGGTACATGATCAGCGTCACCGCATCGACGTCGTGCCGGTAGGCGAGCTTGACGATGATGGCCTTGGCCGAGAACGCCACCGACCCGGCCGCGGCCAGCGCCAGGCCGGGGCCCAGGCGCCCCTCGGCGGCTTTCAAAAGCCGGCGGCCTGCCCGTCTCGCCGCGGATCGCTGGCGGCGGCGTAACCTTCCACCGCCGCGTCGCCCTGCCCTTCGTCGAGACGCCAGATGAACTGCCCGGCGCCGTAGTCCTGGTAGCTGTCGGCGAAGGGCTCGACGCGGTGGCCGAGCTCGCGCAAGCCTTGCGCGGTGGCGGGGTCGAAACCCTGCTCGGCGTTGACGAGGCCGGAGTTCCAGCGCCAGCGCGGCGCGTCGCAGGCGGCCTGCGGTTGCTGGCGGTAGTCGAGCATGCGCACCAGCGTCTGCATGTGACCTTGCGGCTGCATGTCGCCGCCCATCACGCCGAAGCTCATCACCGGCCGGCCATCCTTCGTCAGGAAGGCCGGGATGATGGTGTGGAACGGGCGCTTGCCCGGGCCGACGAGGTTGTCGCTGGTGCTGTCCAGCGTGAAGCCGTGGCCGCGGTTCTGCAGGCTCAGCCCGTAGCCCGGCACCACGATGCCCGAGCCGAAGCCCATGTAGTTGCTCTGGATGAAGCTGACCATCATGCCGCCTTCGTCGGCCGCGGTCAGGTAGACGGTGCCGCCCTGCGGCGCATGGCCGGGGCCGAAGTCCTGCGCGCGTTTCGGGTCGATCAGCCGCGCGCGACTGCTCAGGTAGCCGTCGTCGAGCATCTGCGCCGCGGTCAGGCGCATCGAGCGCGGTTCGGCGACGTACTGGTAGACATCGGCGAAGGCCAGCTTCATGGCCTCGATCTGCAGGTGCTGCGACGCCACGCCGTCCACGGGCAGCGCGGCGAGGTCGAACTTGTCGAGGATGCCCAAGGCGATGAGCGCGGCAATGCCCTGCCCGTTGGGCGGGATCTCGTGCAGCCGCCAGCCGCGGTAGTCGCGCCCGATCGGCTCGACCCACTCCGGCTGGTAGGCGGCGAAATCGGCCGCCGTCATGGCGCCGCCATGCGCGCGCGCGTGGGCCTCGGCGGCGGCGGCGATCTCGCCGCGGTAGAAAGCCTCGCCGCCGGTCTGGGCGATCAGGCGCAGCGAGCGCGCGGCGGCAGCGAACGTGAAACGCTCGCCGACCTGCGGCGCACGCCCATGGGGCAGGAAGGCCTCCGCGAATCCCGGCTGCGAAGTGATCTCGGGCAGCGACGCCGCGTTGCGCCACTTCTGCTGCACGATCACGGGCACCGCGTAGCCGCGCTCGGCGGCGTCGATGGCCGGCGCCAGCAGGTCGGCAAAGGGCAGTTTGCCGAAGCGCTTGTGCAGCGCCATCCAGGCAGACACCGCACCGGGCACGGTGACCGCGTCCCAACCGCGCTTGGGCGGCGTGCGCGCCTCGGCACCGTACCTGGCGGCGAAGTACTCGGGCGTCCAGGCCGCCGGCGCGCAGCCGGAGGCGTTCAGGCCGTGCAGTTGCGTGCCGTCCCACAGGATGCAGAACGCGTCCGAGCCCAGGCCGTTGCTGCACGGCTCGACGATGGTCAGCACCGCCGCGGTGGCGATGATGGCGTCGACGGCGTTGCCGCCGTCCTGCAGCATGCGCAGTCCGGCCTGCGCTGCCAGCGGGTGCGAGGTGGCAACGACGTTGCGCGCGAACACGGGCGAGCGCTGGCTGGCGTAGCCGGTGGTCCAGTCGAAGGTGTGTGTCAAGGTGCTTGTCTCGGCAGGTTCAGGCAGGCTGCAAGTATCGCCGCAGCCGGTGGCGGGCAAGCTGTTCGATCCATGGCCTTACGCGCTCCTGCCGCCGCCGCCCGGCGGCGGGCGGTCGGCCACGTAGCGCCGCGTCAGCGGCGGCTCGGCGCCGATGTGGAAGGCCAGTCGCCGTGCGCGCAGGTTGGCGTCGAAGGCGCTGAAACGTTCGAGCCGGCGCTGGTGTTCGAGCCAGTTCTCGTCGACGAAGTACTCCACGTAGCGCCCCGGCTGCGCGGTGTCGCGAAACAGTCCCCATGACAAGGCACCCTGGCGCAGGCGCGCGCTCCGCGTGCGCTGCATGACCTCGGCAAAGGCCGTCGCGTGGGCCGGGTCGATGAGGTATTCGACGGTCACCATCACCGGTCCTTCGTCGGGCGCGATGTCTATCGCCACCGGCGGCAGGTTGCGCACGGGCACGGGTGTGAAGTCGACGTCACCGCCGCCATCCACGCTCAGCCGCCGCGTCGCCAGCACGACGACCACGCCGAACACGGCGGCGGCCACCACCGCCCCGCGCACGCCGGCCAGCCCGGCCACCTGACCCCACACCAGCGAGCCTGCCGCCGCGCCGCCCATCAGCGCCACCTGGTAGATCGACATGCCGCGTGCCCGTATCCAGTCGGGCAGGGCCGTCTGCGCCGAAATGACGAGCGAGTTGGCAACCGAGATCCAGGCCATGCCGATGAGCACCATCGCCGGCAGCGCCACCCAGATCTCGGGCACGGCGACGATCAGCGTCGACAGCGCCGCGTGCACCAGCGAACCGATGCTGACGAACTGGTCGCGGCTGTAGCGCGCGCGCCAGCGCGGGAAGTACAAGGCCGCGGTGATGGCGCCGGCGCCCAGGCACGACAGCATCACCGTGAAGGTGGCCGGCCCGCCGCCATGCAGTTGCAGGGCCACCAAGGGCAGCAGCGCGACCAGCGCCGTGGACTGCAGGAAGAACAGGAAGATGCGCAGCAGCACCACCTTGAGCTGCGGCGACTGCCAGGCATAGTTGAGCCCGGCGCGCATGGCGCCCAGGAAACGCTCGCCGGGCAAGGCGCTGGCGCGCGCCGGCTCGCCGCGCCAGCGCAGCACCAGCGCAAAGGCCACGCCGGCCAGCAGCGCGTTGAGCACGAACACTGCCGCCGGGCTGACGGTGGAGATCAGCACCCCCGCCAGCACCGGCCCGACCACGCGCGACAGGTTCATCGCGATGCCGTTCAGCGCCAGGGCGTGCGGCAGCATCTCGCGCGGCACGGTCTGCGGCACGATCGCCGCGAACACCGGCCAGCGCAAGGCCAGGCCGATGCCGTTGGAAAACGTCAGCAGCAGCAGCAGCGACGCCGTCAGCTGCCCCGCCAGCGACAACGCGGCCAGCAGCAGCGCGTTGACCGAGACCCACAGCTGCGTGGCGGCGTAGTAGCGGCGGCGGTCGACGATGTCGGCCATGGCGCCGCTGGGCAGGCCGAGCAGGAACACCGGCAGCGTGCTGGCGGTCTGCACCAGCGCCACCATGACCGGGCTGGTGGTCAGCGTCGTCATCAGCCAGGCGGCCGCGACGTCGTTCATCCACATCGTCATGTTGGCCGCCAGCCAGGCGAACCACAGGCCGCGGAAGACGGGGCCCTGCAGGGGCGACAGCGAGACCGGGAGCTGCATCACCTCAGCCCGGCGCGTCGATGCCGGACCGGGACACAGCCCCGTCTGGCGGCCTCATACCGATTTGCACTCGATCGAAAAGAAGTGGGCTGCCCGCTTGCGGCCCGTTGCGGGCGTTCGCGGACGTCCGTTCGTTGCGATGTTCCGCGCGTCGCGGCAGGCGGTGCTCGGTGGGGACTCATGCTGGGGCGGTCGGCGCTGCGCGCCGACTCCACTGCGATGCTCGGTCCGGGGTCGCGCCGCAGAACTCGCTACGTTCGCTACGCTCACTGCGCTCAAACAACCGCGGCGAGTCAGTTGACAACGCGCGCTGCGCGCGCCGACCCCGGCCCTGCGCTTCTCGTCGCCCCAGAAATCGCCCCCACCGGGCACCGCCTGCCGCGAGGCATCGTTCTTGGTGTTCGCGACGAAAACCAACGCCGTTTCTGCAAAGGCGTGCCCGGGCAGGCTGCAGCGCGCCTCTGAGGCGCCGAGAAGCGCAGGGCTTGCGGCCGCGCGCGCAGCGCGCATCAAAGACTGACTCGTCGCGGCTGTTTGAACGGAGCGAACGCAGTGAGCGCAGTGAGTTCTGCGACGGGGCCGCGAGACCGAGCATCGCAGGGCAGTCGGCGCGCAGCGCCGACCGCCGAAGCGAAGCGCTGCGGCCTGCCCGGGCACGCCTTTGCCGCGCGGACAGTCGCCTGCAAAGCGGACGTCGAACGTCCGCAACGGGCCGACAGCCGAAAGCCCGCCTATGCTTATTGTTGAGTGATCGCCATTCCGCTTCAGGCCCGTGCGCCTTCCAGTTGCAGCAAGGCCTGCTTGCGCGCCAGCCCGCCCGCATAACCCGTGAGCGAGCCGTCACGTCCGACGACGCGGTGGCAGGGCACGATGATCGAGATCGGGTTGCGCCCGACCGCCGCACCCACCGCCCGCGCCGCTTTGGGTTGTCCCACCCGTTGCGCGATCTCGCCGTAGGTGCCAATGGCGCCGTGCGGGATGCCCAGCAACGCCCGCCATACGCTGTGCTGGAACGCGGTTCCCGCGGCATCCAGTGGCACCGTGAAATGGCGGCCCTTGCCGGCGAAGTAGTCAGTCAACTCGCGCGCCGCCGACGCCAGGTGCGCTTGCTGCGGATCCACGGGCGCGTCGATCTCGCCCGGGTGGTGCTGCTGGGCGTCGAACAGCGCCGCGGCCAGGCCGCGGGCGGTGGCCGCCAGCGTGAGCGGCCCCAGCGGGGTTTCGATGCGGCACTGCGCAACGAGGTCGGTGTTCATGTCGTGGTCTCCAGGTGGTGCCACAGGCGCATCACTGCATAGGCGCGCCAGGGGCGCCAGGGCTCGGCCAGGGCGGTGACTTGTTTCGGGTCGCGCGTGCCGAGCGCGTTCATGAGGCCGATGTCGCTGGCCGGCCAGGCGTCGGGCCAGGCCAGCGCGCGCATCGCGATCAGCTGTGCCGTCCACTCGCCGACGCCGGGCAGCGCGCGCAGGGCGGCCAGCGTGGCCTCCAGCGGCGCGGCGCGGTGCAGCGCCAGGTGGCCGCTAGCCACGGCGCGCGCCAGCGCCTGCAGCGCGCCCACCCGCTGGCGCACGATGCCGAGCTTGCCGATGACCTCGGCATCGGCCGCCGCGATCGTGGCGGCATCGGGAAACACGCGTGTCAGCGCCGGATATGGTGTCTGGACCGCGGCGCCGAAGCGATCCACCAGGCGCTGCACCAGCGTGCGCGCGGCGGCGACGGTGACCTGCTGGCCCAGGATCACGCGCACGGCGGTCTCGAAGCCGTCCAGCCCACCCGGCAGTCGCGCGCCAGGCCGCGGCGGCACCGGCAGCGAGGCCAGCGCGGTGTCGATGGCGGCCGCATCGGCGTCGAGGTCGAAGGCCTGGCGCACGCGCTGCAGCACCGCGCCGAGCACCGGCGCCAGGCTCGGCGACACCGTCAGGTGCACTTCGTGCGCCGCCGGCGCGAAGCGGGCGACGATCCAGCCGGCCCGCTTTTCGCCGCGCTGCGTCCAGCCCAGCGTGCGGCGCAGCTCCAGCCCGTCGACCTGCTCCACGCCGCGCACCTGCCGGCGTTCGAAGAAGCCGAGCAACGCATCGACATCGAACGGCGGCCGCCAGGCCAGGCGCAGTGCCGTGTCCGCGCTGGCGCGGCCCGGGTCCTGGCGCCGCAGTTGCGTTGGGTTGAGCCGGTAGCGTTCGGCGAAGGCGGCGTTGAAGCGGCGCACGCTCGCGAAGCCGCTGGCCAGTGCCACCTGCGTCACCGGCAGCGTCGTGTCGGTGAGCAGCTGCTTGCCCAGCAGCAGGCGCTGCGTCGCCAGATAGTCGCGCGGCGCCACGCCATGGGCGGCCTGGAAGATGCGCCGCAGGTGGCGGTCGGTGACACCCAGGCGTTCGGCGATCGCCGCCAGGCTGGTTCCCGCTCCGGCATGCACCGCATCGTCCATCATCAGCGCCGCACTGCCGGCGAGACTGCGCGACGAGTCCATCTGCGACAGCCCGGGCGCGATCTCCGGCCGGCACTTCAGGCAGGGCCGGAAGAACGCCGCCTCGGCCAGCGCGCGGCTGCCGAAGAAGCGGCAGTTCTCGCGCCGCGGCGTGCGCACGCGGCACACCGGGCGGCAGTAGATGCCGGTCGACGTGACGCCGACGAACAGCCGCCCGTCGAATCGCGCATCACGCGCACACAGGGCCAGGTAGGCGGCGTCGGGGTCCAGGGGCATGGCGCCATGATAGGCAGTGCGGCGACGCGCACTGGCCGTTTTCGGACCTGTGCAGGCGCCGGCCGGACAGCAACTCGATCGCTGCCGGGCGCGCACGGCAGCCTGCCTAGAATGCCCGCATCGCCAGCCCGTGAACGCAGCCATCATGCAAATCGACCCGAGCATCTTCAAGGCCTACGACATCCGCGGTGTCGTCGGCCGCAACATCGACGAGTCCTTTGCCGAACATCTGGGCCGCGCCTTCGGCAGCGCCGCCCTGGCCGTCGGCGAGAAGGCCGTCGTCGTGGGCCGCGACGGACGCCTGTCGGGTCCGGGGCTGGCGGCGGCGCTGGTCCGTGGCCTGGTGTCCACCGGACTGGATGTCGTCGACATCGGCCCGGTGACGACACCGATGCTGTACTACGTGGCCGCCACGCGCGGCAGGCATGGCTGCAACAGCGGCATCCAGGTCACCGGCAGCCACAACCCCAAGGACTACAACGGCTTCAAGATGGTGTTGGCCGGCCGCGCCATCTATGGCGAAGAGATCCAGCAGCTGCGCCGGCGCATCGAGGCCGAGGACTACAGCGCGCGCCGCGGCCGTGCCGCGCGCATGGACATCGGCGCCGAATACGCGGCGCGCATCGTGGGCGACTGCCGGCTGGCGCGGCCGATGCGCATCGTCGTCGATTCCGGCAACGGCATTCCCGGCGCCAGTGCACCGGCCATCCTGCGCGCTTTGGGCTGCGAGGTCATCGCGCTGTACAGCAGGGTCGACGGCGACTTCCCCAACCATCACCCCGACCCGAGCAAGCCCGAGAACCTGGCCGACCTGATCAAGGTCGTGCATGCCGCCGAGGCCGAGATCGGGCTGGCCTTCGATGGCGACGGCGACCGCCTGGGCGTCGTCACGCGCGGCGGCAACATCATCTACCCCGACCGCCAGATCATGCTCTTCGCGCGCGACATCCTGCAGCGCCACAAGGGCGCCCCGATCGTCTTCGACGTCAAGTGTTCGCAGCGCGTGCCGGTGGCGATCCGCGAAGCCGGCGGCGTGCCGGTGATGTGGAAGACCGGGCATTCGCTGGTCAAGGCCAAGCTGCGGGAGACCGGAGCGCCGTTTGCGGGCGAAATGAGTGGGCACCTGTTCTTCGGCGAGCGCTGGTACGGTTTCGACGACGCCACCTACACCGCGGCGCGGCTGCTCGAGATCCTGTCGCAGCAGGTCGATGCCAGCGCTTTCCTCGACGCACTGCCCACCAGCTTCTCGACGCCGGAACTCAACGTGCCCTGCGCCGAGGGCGAGCACCACCTGGTGGTGGCCGAACTGCTGGCGCGCGCGGCCGATGGGCGGCTGGCCTTTGGCGGCGGCGAGATCGGCACCATCGACGGCCTGCGCGTCGACTTCACCGACGGTTTCGGCCTCATCCGCGCCAGCAACACGACGCCGGTGCTGGTGCTGCGCTTCGAAGGCCACACACCCGAGGCGCTGCACCGCATCGAGGCGCAGTTCATGACCGCGTTGCGCAGCGTCAAGCCAGACGCGATGGTGGCGCTGGCGGCGCATTGAGCCTGCCGGGTGGTCCAGCGGCCGCCACCCGGTACGCGCGGCAGCACGGGTCTGCGGTGAGTTCGTCGCTGGCGCGGGCCGCGTATTCGACGCTGCTGCGCCTGGCCACGCCGCTGTATCTGGCGCGGCTGTGGTGGCGCGGCCGGCACGAGCCGGCGTACCGGCAGGCCTGGCACGAACGGCTGGGTGGCTACCACGGCGACGCGCCGCCGGGGCGGCTGTGGCTGCACGCCGTCTCGCTGGGGGAAACGCGTGCTGCCGCGGCGCTGATAGCCGCGCTGCGCCGGCAGCGTCCGGGCTTGCGCCTGCTGCTGACGCACGGCACCGCTACCGGGCGCGAGGCCGGTGCGGCGCTGCTGCGCGAAGGCGACGCCCAGGTCTGGCTGCCCTACGACACACCCGGCGCGGTGCGGCGCTTCCTGCGCCGGCACCGCCCCGCCGCCGGGGTGATCATGGAAACCGAGGTCTGGCCCAACCTGCTGCACGCCGCGCACGAGGCCGGCGTGCCGCTGGTGTTGGCCAACGCGCGCCTGTCCGAACGCAGCCGTGCCAAGGGCCAGCGCCTGCGCGCGCTGATGCACCCGGCGCTGGCGCGGTTCACGCGGGTGCTGGCGCAGACCGAAGAAGACGCGCAGCGGCTGCGCGACTCCGGGGCAACCGCGGTCGAGGTGATGGGTAACCTGAAGTTCGACATGACACCGCCGCCCGAGTTGCTGGCCCGCGGCCGGCAGTGGCGGCAGGCGCTGGGCCGCAGCGTCGTGCTCGCCGCCAGCACGCGTGAAGGCGAAGAGGAGCCGCTGCTGCTTGCCTGGCGCGCGATTCGCTGGCCGCGGCCGCTGCTGCTGCTGGTGCCGCGGCATCCACAGCGCTTCGATGCGGTCGAAGCGATGGTCGCCGCCACGGGCCTGCACGGCCTGCGCCGCACTGCTTGGGCCGACGCGCCGCCCGCTGCCGCCGCCGCGGCCGATGTCTGGCTGGGCGACTCGCTGGGCGAGATGCCGCTGTACTACGCACTGGCCGACGTGGCCCTGCTCGGCGGCAGCTTCGCGCCGCTGGGGGGACAGAACCTGATCGAGGCCGCCGCCTGCGGCTGCCCGCTGGTGATGGGGCCGCACACCTTCAACTTTGCGCAGGCCGCCGAAGGGGCGCTGGCCGCCGGCGCGGCGCGGCGCGTGGCCGATATCGACGAGGGCGTGCGTTGCGCCATCGACCTGGCCGGCGACTCGGCGCGGGAGCCCGCATCGCAGCAGGCACTGGCCTTCGCCGCCCGCCACCGCGGCGCGGCCGAGCGCATGGCGGCGGTCGTCGTCGCGCTGCTGCCGCCGGCGTGAAGATGCGCAGGTCAGCGTGTCTTGCAGCGACGCGTGCGCGCGCCGGCCGCGCCGGCCTGACCCCTGTTGCAGCCGGTGCACTCAGCCAGCATTCACCGTCTTGGCCGGCGCATTCACCTTGGCGGCCTTGGGCCGCGTGTAGCGCCACCAGGGCAGCGCGTGGGTCATCGCCAGCACCTGGCCAGCGGCCGCGGCCGGCCCGTAGCCGGGCAGCGCGGTGAGGATGTCGGACCAGGCCTGGCCGGCCAACAGCTCGCGCAGGCGCCGCACGGCGGGTGTTTCCAGGTTCTGCTTGAGGCAGGCCAGGAAGTAGTCCTCCTGGACCAAGGGCACGAAGTGCAGGCCGAACTCGATGGCGGCGGCCTCCACGCCGGGGCCGACGTCGGCCGCGCCGCTGGCGATGGTGGCGGCGATGGCAACGTGGCTTTCTTCGACGGCGCTTTCGTAACCCGGCAGCTGCGCAGGCCGCAGGCCATGCCCGTGCATCAGGTGGTCCATCAACAGCCGGGTGCCCGAGCCCGGCTGCCGGTTGATGAAGCGCAGCGAGCGCTGCCTCAGGTCCGCCACGGTGCACACCCTGCCGGCATGCTCGCGTCGCATCATCAGGCCCTGCGTACGCCGGGCGCATGCGATGAGCTTGTGCGTGCCGGGGTGCAGCAGCGGCTTGAGTTCGGCGGCAAAGATGGGCGCCGCGCCGCGCAGCGCCGGCACGTGGAAGCCCGCCACCAGGCAGCGCCCGGCGTTGAGCGAGCGCAGGCTGTCGATGCTGCCCATGAAGCGGATGTCCAGGTGCAGCGCGACGTGCAGCTGCGCATGTTCGCGCAACCGCGGCAAGGCCAGGTCGTGGCTGGCATGCAAGCTGAGCAGTTGCTGGTGCTCGTCACGGGCTTCGGCGACCACGCGTGCCAGGTCGGCACGCAGCGCGTCGATGTGCGGCTGCATGCGCGTGCGCGCGCGCATCTCGGCCCACAGGAGGCGTTGGCCGAACTGCGTCAGGTGCGCCGGCTGGCCTTGCACCCACGACACCAGCGGCTCACCGAAGGTGGCTTCCCACTTGCGCAGTGCACCCCACATGTGGCGGTACGAACAGCCGAGCAGCGTGGCCGCCTTGGCGATGGAACCCGCATCGCGCACGGCCACCAACAGGGCCACGAACGGGTTGTCCAGCGCGGCGCCGCGTTGCGCGCCCGACGCAAACTCGTAGGTCAGGCGCACCGACGAGCCCTTGTCGGCGGGCCCGGCGGCGTCGGCAGGGATGGGTGTCGTCATGAGCGTTTGCGAGCCCGCATCAGCGGGCGGCTGCAGTGAGGATTGTCGCCGCAGTCGATGGCGTGCTGCGGGCCGGGCATCAGAACACCAGCGTGCACCATCGCATGTCGGACGCGCGCGCCATGTACTGCACCGCGCCGCCGGCTCCCGAGCCTGCCCTCAGGCCGCGCCGCTGGCGCAGGCCGTGCCGCTGCCGGCCGGCAGCGCCGAGCCGGCCTTCTTCTGCGACAGCGTCACGCCGTTTCTCACCGCCACGATCTCGGCCACGATGGACACGGCAATCTCGGCCGGCGTGCGGGCGCCCAGGTGCAGGCCGATGGGGCCGTGCAGGCGGTCGATCTCGGCGTCGCCGAGGTCGAACAGCTTGAGCCGCTCCTTGCGCTTGGCGGTGTTGCCGCGCGAGCCCAGCGCGCCGACGTAGAAGGCGGGTGACTTCAGCGCTTCCAGCAGCACCATGTCGTCGAGCTTGGGGTCGTGCGTCACGGCGATCACGGCGCAGTGCGGGTCCAGGTGCAGCTCGTGCACCACGTCGTCGGGCATGGAGCGGCTGAAGGTGGTGCCGGGCACGTCCCAGGTCAGGTGATATTCCTCGCGCGGGTCGCAGCAGATGACCTCGAAGTCCAGCGCCAGCGCCATCGGCGCCACGGCGCGGCTGAGCTGGCCGGCGCCGATGATGAGCAGCCGCCAGTGCGGGCCATACAGGGCGCGCAGTTGCCGCCCTTCGAATTCGAAGGCCTCGCCGCGCGACGCGGGCTCCACCGTGACGGCGCCGGTGTCGAAGTCCAGCCGCCGCGCCACCAGCTCGTGCCGCGCGGTGCGCTGCAGCACCTCGTCGATCCAGGCCGTGTCGAGCAGCGGCTCCTGCACCAGCCGCAGATTGCCACCGCAGGGCAGGCCGAAGCGCGCCGCTTCTTCCTTGGTGACGCCGTAGCTCACGAGCGACGGCTTGCCGACACGTTCGCCATGGCGAACGCGGTCGATCAAGTCGTCTTCCACGCAGCCGCCGCTCACCGAACCCACCACCAGCCCGTCGTCGCGCAGCGCGAGCAAGGCGCCGGGCGGGCGCGGCGCAGAGCCCCAGGTCTCGATCACGGTGACGAGCCAGACGCTGCGGCCGGCCCGGTGCCAGTCGCGCGCCTGTTGCAGCACCTGCAGGTCGAGGCTGTCCATGGCGTGCTCCTATGTGAAGGCTGAGTATGCAGGGCGCAGGGCCGGCGCGCGCAGCGCCTGGGCCAGGTCGGCCAGGCTGGCCAGGTTGTGCACGGGCAGGAAGCGGTCGACGTGCGGCAGCAGGGCACGCACGCCGGCCGCCCGCGGCTTGAAGCCGTCGAAGCGCAGCAGCGGGTTGAGCCACACCACCTGGTGCGCCATGCGCTGCAGTTGCGCGGCGGCCTGGCCGAGCTGGCCGCCCTCGTCGTGGTCCAGGCCGTCGCTCACCAGCAGCACGGCGGCGTTGGCACCCAGCACGCGGCGCGCCCAGCGGCGGTTGAATTCCTGCAGCGAACTGGCAATGCGCGTGCCGCCTTTCCAGTCCTGCACCTGTTCCTCGACCCGCTTCAGCGCCACGTCGGGATCGCGGCTGCGCAGGCAGCACGTGATGTTGGTCAGACGGGTGCCGAAGGTGAAGGTGTGCACCTGCAGGTGCCGCCGCGTGAGGCCGTGCACGTAATGCAGAAAGAGCCGCGCATAACGGTCCATGGAGCCGGAGATGTCGAGCAGCACCACGATCGGCGGCAACCGGCGCGCGGCCTGCGTGAACACCGGCGTCAGCGTGTGCGGCTGCCGGGCCATGCCCTGCATCGTGCGGCGCAGGTCGATGCGGCCGCGCGGTGCGCCTTCGTGCCGGCGCAGCCGCACCGGCAGCACGGGCGGCGGCAAGCGCTCGGCCAGGTTCCTGGCGAGGGCGTATTCGTCGGCCGTCATGGTCTCGAAATCGGCGTGCTGCAGTCGTTCGCGGTCGGAGAACGTGAAGGTGGTTTCGAAGGGCAGTTCTTCCTTGGCCGTCTGCGGCGCCCGGGGCGGTGGCGTGGGCTCGCGTGGTGCGGCCAGCGCCGCGCTCAGGCGGTCGTTGCGCGGCTGGCGCGGCTTGTCGCCGCGGCCGCCGATCCTGGGCAGCAGCGCATGCATCAGCTGCTCCAGCAGCCTGGGGTCGCGGAAGAAGGCGTCGAAGGCGGCGTCGAAGATCACCTGCTGCTCGTGCCGATCCAGCATCACCGCGGCCAGCGCCGAACGCACGTCTTCGCGCCGGTCCGGGCCCACCGCTTCGACGGCGGCGATGGCCGCGAGCACCCGGTCCGGCCCCACCTGCAGGCCGGCCGTGCGCAGCACGCGCGAGAAGTGGGCGATGTTCTCGGCCAGCAGCATGCGGCCCCGTGTCACGGCGGCTCGAGGATGGCGCGCTCGCGCAGCTCGTCCAGCAGCTTGAGCACGTCGCCACCCTGCACGCGCGTGATGTCGTCCTGGTACTTGAGCAGCACGCCCAGCGTGTCGTGCACGCTGGCCGGGTCCAGCCGGATGGCATTCAGCGCCACCAGCGCGTTGGCCCAATCGATGGTCTCGGCCACGCCGGGGCTCTTGAAGAGGTCGAGCGTGCGCATGCGCTGCACGAACTCCACCACCTGCCTGCCCAGCCGCTCGGACGCGCCCGGCGCCTTCAACCGCACGATCTGCAGTTCCCGCTCCACGCTCGGGAACTCGACCCAGTGATACAGGCAGCGCCGCTTGAGCGCGTCGTGGATCTCGCGCGTGCGGTTGCTGGTGATCAGGGTGATGGGCGGGGCGCTGGCGCGGATGGTGCCCAGCTCGGGGATGGTGAGCTGGTTCTCGGCCAGCACCTCCAGCAGGAAGGCGTCGAAGGGCTCGTCGGCACGGTCGAGCTCGTCGATCAGCAGCACCGGCGAAGTGCTCTGCGTCAGCGCCTGCAGCAAGGGCCGCTCGATCAGCATCTCGCGTGAATACAGGCTGCGCACGAGCCGGTCGTGGTCGATGGCGTGCGCCGCCTCGGCCAGGCGGATCTCCACCATCTGCCGCGCCACGTTCCACTCATAGGCCGTCTGCGCGATGTCCAGCCCTTCGTAACACTGCACACGCAACAGCTTCGCCCCCAGAGTGGCGGCCAGTGCCTTGGCGAGTTCGGTCTTGCCGACGCCGGGTTCGCCTTCCAGGAACAGCGGGCGCTGCAGCTTCAGGCTCAGGAACAGCGCCGTGGCCAGGCGGCGGTCGCACATGTACTGCTGCTCGGCCAGCCGCTGCATCACGGCATCGACCGAATCGGGGGGCTCGAGGTTCATCACAGGGCTTTTACTCCAAGCCACGCCCGCCACAGCTGGCCCCTGGAGCGGCGCTGGCGGCGTCACGGCGACTCCGAGCCCGTGGTCGGCACGCCAGCGCGGCGGCCACCGCGCGGCCGGCTACCTGGCCAGCAGGCGGTTCAGCGCTTCCACGTCGGCCGGCGACAGCTGCCCCGAGGCCTGGCGCAGCCGCAGGCCACCCACCAGCACGTCGTAACGCGCTCTGGCCAGGTCACGCTGGGTGGTGAAGAGCTGCGTCTGCGCGTTGAGCACGTCGAGGTTGACGCGCACGCCGACGCGGTAGCCCAGCTGCGTGGCTTCCAGCGCCAACTTGGACGAGGACTCGGCCGCCTCCAGCGCCTTCACCTGCGCCTGGCCGGACTGCACGCCGAAGTAGGCGACGCGCGTGGCCTGCGCCACTGCGCGGCGCGCAGCCTCGAGGTCGTTGCGCGACTTCTCTTCCAGCAACAGGGTTTCCTTGATGCGGTTCTGCGTCGCGCCGCCGCTGTACAGCGGCCAGTTCATCTGCACGCCCACAGTGGCGCTGGTGGTGGTGCCGGGCAGCTGGACGCCGCTGCCGCGCGAGTGGTTGGCGCCCACCGAGGCCACCGCATCCACCGTCGGCAGGTCGCCGGCGCGTGCCTTGGCGGTCTCGAGTTGCGCCACTTCGAGGCCGACGCGGGCGCGCCGCACCGTGGGGTGCTGCTGGTCGGCCACCGTCACCCACTCTTCGGGGTTCGGCGGCGTCGTGGCCGGCAGCACCACCGGCACCACCAGCGGCCTGGGCGCCGCCGCGGTGCGGCCGACCAGCGTGTCGAGCGCGATGCGCTTGCTGCGCAGGTCGTTGTCGGCCGCCAGTTCCTGCGCCGTGGCTAGGTCGAAGCGGGCCTGCGCCTCGCGGGTGTCGGTGATGGTGGCGGTGCCGACCTCGAAGTTGCGCTTGGCCGATGCCAGCTGCTCGGTGATGGCGGCCTTGCTGGCCTGCGTGGTGGCCAGCGTGTCCTGCGCGGCGATGACGTCGAAGTAGGCCTGCGCCAGGCGCAGGATGAGGTCCTGCTCGGCGGCGTCGAGGTCGGCCTGCGCGGTGACCAGCGACTTGCGCGCCTGCTCGACCGTGACGCCGTTGGCGCGGTTGAACAGCGGGTAGCGGCCGTTGATGGCGCCCTGCACCGTGCTGCTGTCGCCGCGGCCCAGGCGCGGCAGGTCGGTCTGCCCGGTGCTGGCGCCTGCCGTCGCGGCTGCCGACGGCCGCAGCAGCGCTTCGAACTGTGCGGCACGGAATTCGGCCGACTGCGCATTGGCCCTGGCCGCCAGGTAGGTGGCGTCGAAGGCGCGCGCCGCCTCGTACAGCTCCTGCAGGCTTTGCGCAAAACCGAGGCCGGGCACCGCCAGCGCGAGCGCGGTCAGGGCGATGCGGGCGACGGGCGCGAGGCGGGACGGGCGGTGGATCAGCGTACGCATGCGGGTTCCTTCGGGTTCTTTGGAGGCGATTTCGCGGGCCGGGCGTGCAGGGGCCGGGCGCCGGGACCGCCGGCAGGGTTATAGCGGCGGCAGCGGGCTCGACGCAGCCGCCATGCGACGACTTGCGCTGTGCAGGCACCGTGACGGCCCATACGCGCGACGGGCGGTGGTGGCGGGCGACCGAGTCGGCATGCCGGGCCTAGAAATGGAAGCCTGTGGGCTCTTCGAAACCTTGCAGGCGCGGCGCCACGGTGTCGAAGAGGTCGATGTCGGACCAGGCGGCGTCGCCGACGCGCGTGAACAGGCGGGCGCGCATCATCGGCAACTCGCCCACCACCGCCACCAGGCGCCCGCCCACCTTCAGCTGCGCCAGCAGCGCCGGCGGCACCGCGGCCACCGAGCCCGACAGCACGATGGCGTCGAACGGTGCTTCGCCCGGCAGGCCGCGCGCGCCGGCGGCGGCGCTGACTTCATGCACGGTGACGTTGGCAATGCCGTTGCGACGCAGCTTGTCGCGCGCCAGCTGCGCCAGCGCCGGCCGGCATTCCAGCGTGTGCACGAACAGCGCGCGGTGCGCCAGCAGCGCGGCCATGAAACCCGAGCCGGTACCGATTTCCAGCACCTTCTCGTGGCGCTGCAGCTGCAGCTCCTGCAGCAGCCGGGCCTCGACCTTGGGTTCGAGCATGTGCGGGCCATCGGGATCGCCGGCGATCAGCGGCACCTGGGTGTCGACGAAGGCCAGCGCCCGCATCGCCGGCGGCACGAAGTCCTCGCGGCGCACCGTGGCCAGCAGCGAGAGCACGTCCTGGTCGAGCACCTCCCAGGGGCGGATCTGCTGCTCGATCATGTTGAAGCGGGCGGTCTCGGTGTTCATGAGTATACGGTATAGGGTATCACATTCGACGCTGTCCCGATTCTAGGCGCCCGCCTTGACGGCAGGCCGAGGTGCGCCACTCCAGCGCCGCCGCGCCCAGAGCGCCAGGTCGTCGAGCCAGCAGTACACCACCGGCACCACCACCAGCGTCAGCAGCGACGAGGTGATGACGCCGCCGATCACCGCCTGGCCCATCGGCGCGCGCTGCTCCGAGCCTTCGGTGAGCGCAAAGGCCAGCGGCACCATGCCGAAGATCATCGCCAGCGTCGTCATCAGGATCGGCCGCAGCCGCACCCGCGCCGCCTCGAGCAGCGCCGCCGTGCGGTCCAGGCCGCGTCCACGCGCGCGGATCGCGAAGTCGATGAGCAGGATCGCGTTCTTCGTCACCAGCCCCATCAACATGACGATGCCGATGATCGAGAACATGTTCAGCGTCGAGCGGAAGGCCAGCAGCGCCAGCACGACGCCGATCAGCGTCAGCGGCAGCGCGCTCATCAGCGCCAGCGGCTGCAGGAAGCTCTTGAACTGGCTGGCCAGGATCATGTAGATGAAGACCACCGCCAGCGCCAGCGCGCCGACGGCGTAGGTGAACGACTCCTCCATGTTCTTGGTCGAGCCGCCGAAGCTGTAGCGGTAGCCCGGCGGCCAGGCGAGGGCGTCGAGCGCGGCGCGGATGTCGGCCGAGACCTCGCCGCTGCTGCGGCCCAGCGCGTTGGCGTCGATGTTGACCTCGCGGCTCATGTCGCGGCGGTTGATCTGGTTGGGGCCGGTCGACGGCGTCACCTCGGCCACCTGGGACAGCCGCACCACGCGCGCGCTGCCGTCGGCGTTGCTGCCCAGTACCAGCGGCAGTTGCGACAGGTCGCTGGCCGCATCGCGGCTTTGCGGCGCCAGCTGCAGGCGCACGTCGTAGTTCTCGCCGTCGGCGGCGCGCCAGTTGCCCACCGAGACGCCGGCCAGCAGCGTGCGCAGTGTGCCGGCGATGGCGCTCACGTTCAGTCCCAGGTCGGCCGCGGCGTCGCGTTTCACGTTCACCGCCAGCGTCGGCTTGTCGGGCTTGAGCGTGCTGTCCAGGTCGACCAGGCCCGGGATGTCGCGCAGCCTGGCCAGGATCTGTGTCGCCAGCCGTTCGAGTTCGCCGAGGTCGCTGCCCTGCACCGAGAACTGGATGCTCTTGCCGCCGCCGAGGTCGGTGACGCCAATGTTGGTGACGGTGATGCCGGGGATGCGCGCCAGCCGTTCGCGCAGCGGCGTCGTCAGCTCTGTGATGCTGCGTTCGCGCTCCTTGCGGTCGGTGAGCCTCACGTACACCGAGCCGTAGATCCTGCCCTGCGCGAAGCCGCTGTTGATGGTGGTCACGGTGTGGCGCACCTCGGGGAATTCGCGCAGCGCGGCGTCGACCTGGCGCGCGCGCATCTCGGTGACGTGCAGCGACGAACCGACCGGCGTGTAGAAATTGATCTGCGTCTCGGAGAAGTCGGCCTTGGGCACGAACTCCTTGCCGATGGCGCCCAGCAGCACGATCGCCGCGACGAACGTGGCGGTGGCCACCAGCACCGTCTTCACCTTGTGCACCAGCGACCATGCCAGCAGCGCCTGGTAACCGTCACCAAGGCGCACCGTGAGGCGGTCGAACCAGCCGGTGACGCGCCCCAGCGTCCTGTCGTACAGCGTCACCGGCGGCCCGGCAGGGTGGCCGTGCGCCTGGGGGTCGTTCCAGACGCTGCTGAGCATGGGGTCGAGCGTAAAACTCACGAACATGCTGATCAGCACCGCGGCGACGATGGTGATGCCGAACTCGTGGAAGAACTTGCCGACGATGCCGCCCATGAAGCCGATGGGCAGGAACACGGCCACGATCGACAGCGTGGTGGCCAGCACCGCCAGGCCGATCTCGTCGGTACCCGCCAGCGCCGCTTCGCGCGCACTCTTGCCCATCTGGATGTGGCGCACGATGTTCTCGCGCACGACGATGGCGTCGTCGATCAGCAGCCCCACGCACAGGCTCAGCGCCATCAGCGTGATGGTGTTGATGGTGAAGCCGAAGACGTACATGAACAGGAAGGTGCCGATGAGCGCGATCGGCAGCGTCAGGCCGGTGATGACGGTCGAACGCCACGAGTTCAGGAACAGGAACACGATCAGCACCGTGAGCGCCGCGCCTTCGAGCAGCGTGCGCTGCACGTTGGCCACCGAGACCCGGATGGCGCGCGAGTTGTCGCGGTTGATCTCGGTCTTCACGCCCGGCGGCAGCAGCACCTGGGCTGCGGCCAGCGCGCGCTCGAGGCCGTCGACGACGGCGATGGTGTTCTCGCCCTGGCTCTTCTGCACCGACAGCAGCACCGTGCGCTGGCCGTTGTACAGGGCCAGGCTTTCGATCTCCTGCGGGCCGTCGACGACGTCGGCCACCTGCCAGAGCCGCACGACGGTGCCGTTGCTCTTGCGCGCGACGACGATGTCGCGGAAGTCGCGCGGCGTCTTCAGCCGCGCGTTGATCTGCACCACCCGGTCCTGCTCCAGCGAACGGATGCTGCCCAGCGGCGATTCCTGGTTCTCGCTGCGCAGGGCCGCGGCCACCTGCTCGGTGCCGACGCCGGCAGCTTCCATCGCCGCCGGCCGCAGGTAGACGTTGACCTGCCGCTGCACGCCGCCGATCAGGCTCACCGAGCCGACGCCGCGCACGTTCTCCAGCCGCTTCTGCAGCACTTGCGTGCCCCAGGTCGTGAGGTCCTGTGCCGTGACGTTGGGGTCGGTGGCCAGCAGCGCGACGTTGAAGACCGGCTGGCTGGCGGGGTCGAAACGGAAGATGCGCGGCTCCTTGACCTCGTCGCGCAGCAGCGGGCGCATCAGTGCCACCTTCTCGCGCACGTCCTCGGCGGCGCGGCGGCCGTCGATGTCGAGGTTGAACTCGATGATGACGAGCGTCGTGCCCTCATAGGTGCGCGAAGACAGCGCACTGATGCCGGCCACCGTGTTGACGGCCTCCTCGATCTTCTTCGTGACCTCGGCCTCGACGATCTCGGGGCTGGCGCCGGGGTAGTCCATCGCCACCACGACGGTGGGCACGTCGATGTTGGGAAACTGGTCCACCGACAGCCGCTGCCAGCTGAACAGGCCCAGCACCACGAAGGCCAGCATGACCATCACCGCCAGCACCGGGTTGTGGATCGAGACGCGGGTGAACCACATGGCGCTGCGGCCGCTTCAGCGCATGGGGGCCGAGGCCGCCGACGCCGCGGCCGCCGTTGGCGCAGCGACCGCCGCCGGCAGCCGCAGCCGGGTGCCGTCGCGCAGCGCGCCGACGGTGCC
>JAUXVE010000003.1 GCA_030680415.1 Rubrivivax sp. | reverse complement strand
CCCTCCACTACCTGGGGCCTGCTACCCGGCGCACCGACGCCTACCGGGACGGGACTCTCACCCGTTGGACTGGCGCAGCATGCAGCAGCACTCCCTTGCCCTTGCGGGTTCAGTCGAGCCTTTGCTTCGTGACGCACCATGCGCGCAGTGTAGCCAGCGCCGGCGGCGCGCCGGTGCCGATAATGCAGGCATGGCCATTCAGACCGACGACTTCGGCTCCTCCGGCGCGATGCGTGCACCGCGGGTGCTGAGCGCTGCGCCGGCGACGCCCAACGAAGAGGCCATCGAGCGCGCGCTGCGCCCCAAGGAACTGGCGGAATACGTCGGCCAGGTCAAGGCGCGCGAGCAGCTCGAGATCTTCATCCACGCCGCCCGCGGCCGCGCCGAAGCGCTCGACCACGTGCTGCTGTTCGGCCCGCCCGGCCTGGGCAAGACCACGCTCAGCCACATCATCGCCGCCGAGCTGGGCGTGAACCTGCGCCAGACCTCGGGGCCGGTGCTGGAAAAGCCGAAGGACCTGGCCGCCATCCTGACCAACCTCGAGAAGAACGACGTGCTCTTCATCGACGAGATCCACCGCCTGAGCCCGGTGGTCGAGGAGATCCTGTACCCGGCGCTGGAGGACTACCAGATCGACATCATGATCGGCGAGGGCCCGGCCGCTCGCTCGATCAAGCTCGACCTGCAGCCCTTCACGCTGGTCGGCGCGACCACGCGCGCCGGCATGCTGACCAATCCCCTGCGCGACCGCTTCGGCATCGTCGCCCGGCTCGAGTTCTACACGCCGGAAGAACTGACGCGCATCGTCACGCGCTCCGCCGGCTTGCTGAATGTGCCGGTGGACGCCGCCGGCGCGCTGGAAATTGCGCGCCGTTCACGTGGCACACCGCGCATCGCCAACCGGCTGCTGCGCCGCGTGCGCGACTACGCGCAGGTCAAGGGCAACGGCAGCGTCGACGCTTTGATTGCCGACCTGGCGCTGAAAATGCTGGACGTCGACCCGCTGGGCTTCGACGTCATGGACCGCAAGCTGCTGGAAGCGGTGATCCACCGTTTCGACGGCGGTCCGGTCGGGCTGGACAACGTCGCCGCCGCCATCGGCGAGGAGGCGGGCACGATCGAGGACGTGATCGAGCCCTTCCTCATCCAGCAGGGTTTCCTGCAGCGCACGCCGCGGGGCCGCATCGCCACGCTGGCCGCCTGGCGCCACCTCGGGCTGGTGCCGCCGGCACGCCTGGCGGCGCTGCCCGCGGACGACCTGTTCGGCACCTGAGCCTGCCGTAGCGGCGCGGCGCCGTTACGACTGTGCCGCCGCAGACGCATCGTCCAGGTGCGCCGCGTCGTTCCAGCTGACCAGCGTACAGCCCTCGTCGGTGTAGAGGAGGCGGTTGATGCTGGCGTTGCCCACTTGCCAGGTGCGCGGCGCGTCCAGCGCGATGCGTAGCGCGGCGCGGTACAGGCAGTCGAGCACGCCGCCGTGCGCGACCACGGCGATGGCCTGCCCGGGATGGCGCGCCGCCAGCCGCGCCACCGCGGCCACGCTGCGGGCGTAGAACGCGGCCAGCGCTTCGCCACCACCGGGCCCGAAGCCGGGTTCGCGGCGGCGCCAGCGCGCCGCCTCGTCGGGCCAGCGCTGCTCGATTTCGGTGAAGGTGGCACCCTCGAAGCGGCCGAAGGCGCGTTCGCGCAGGCCGAGCTCGGTGTTCACCTCCAGGCCTATGGTGGCAGCCAGCGCCAGCGCCGTGGCGTGCGCGCGCTGCAGGTCGCTGCTGTAGATCGCCACGATACCCTCGGCGGCCAGCGCCTGCGCCAGTCGGGCCGCCTGCCAGCGGCCGGTATCGTCCAGCGGCTCGTCGGTGTGGCCCTGGATGCGCTGCGCGACGTTCCACGCCGTCTGGCCGTGGCGCAGTGCGAAGACCCGCGTCGGTTCGTCCACGGCAGTCACCGACGCCGTCAACGCTCGGTCGGCCGCGGCACCGCTACACGCCCCACACCACCGGCTCGCCGGCGGCATGGGCACGCCGCAGCATCTCGATCATCGGCCACAGGCGTTGGCGCAATGCGACGGCGCGCGCGCCGCCCGGCTCGTCGGCGTCTTCGCCGCCGCCAGGCATGGCAGCCTCCTCGGCGTCGATGGCCGCCTGCAGCGCCGCCAGCGCCGCGGGCATGGTCGTCACTTCGATGATGCCCTGGGCCGCCGGCTCGCGGCCCAGCAGGGCCAGCAACTGGTTGCCATGCGGCCCGAGCATGATCAGGTCACCGGTGGCCTTGCTCTTGAATTTGTAGATCATGGCGGCTGGCTTGCACAGAGCTTGTCCTGCCGTGATTGTGAGGCCCGCAACGGCGCCCGGCTTCAGCCGCGGATGAGCCTGATGCGCGGCGGCGCTGCCACGCCGCCGGGGCCTGCGCCGGCCGCCGCCGTGACCAGCCGCTGTTCGAAGCTCAGGCTGTCCAGCGCCGGCGCGAACAGCCAGCCCTGGAACTCGTCGCATCCGGCGTCATGCAGGAACTGCCGCTGCGCCTCGGTCTCCACGCCCTCGGCAATCACCGTCATGCCCAAGGCACGCGCCATCTGCACGATGGCGCACACGATGCCGGCGTCGCTGCCGTCAGCGGGCAGACCGGCGACGAAGCTGCGATCGATCTTGAGCTTGCCGATCGGAAAGCGCTTCAGGTAGGCCAGGCTCGAATAGCCGGTGCCGAAGTCGTCGATCGACAGCCGCACACCCAGCGCCGCCAGCGCATGCAGGCGCTGCAGCGCCTCGTCGGCGTCGTGGACGAGGATCGATTCGGTCAGTTCGAGTTCCAGCAGCTGGGCCGGCAGGCCGCTGACGGCCAGCACGCTGCCGACGCGATCGGCAAAGCTCGACTGCCTGAACTGCAGCGCCGAGACGTTGATGGACACCGGCACCGCATGCCCGCGCTGATGCCACAACGCGGCCTGCCGCACGGCCTGCGTCAGCACCCAGTCGCCGAGGGCGACGATGAAGCCGCTGTCTTCGGCCACCGGGATGAATTGCACCGGCGACATGTCGCCATGCTCGGGGTCGCGCCAGCGCAGCAGCGCCTCGGCGCCGACGATGCGGCCGTCGGCCAGACTCACCTGCGGCTGGTAGTGCAGCCGGAAGCGGTTGCTCACCAGCGCCTGGCGCATGGCGTGATCCAGCCGTATGTGCTGGCGGCGGTCGACCTCGGTGCGCAACTGGTGCAGGCGGAAGTTGGCGCGGCCGTCGGCCTTGACGGCGCGCATGGCGGTGTCGGCGTGGCGCGCCAGGTCGTTCAGCGTGCTGCCGTGCGAAGGCGCCAAGGCGATGCCGATGCTGCAGGTCAGCGTGAAGGGCACACCGTCGTTGTCGAAGGGCTGCGCCACCACCTGCAGCACGCGCCGCGCCGTGGCCTCGGCCGCCGGCGCATCGGCCCGGCCCAGCAGCAGCGCGAACTGGTCGCCGCCCAGGCGCGCCAGGGTGTCTTCCTGGCGCAGGCAGCCCTGGATGCGCTGTGCCACGTCGAGCAGCACGCGGTCGCCGGTGTCCTGACCCAGGCTGTCGTTGATGCGGCGGAAGCGGTCCAGGTCGACCACCAGCAGCGCGAAGCCGCCGCCGGCGCGGCGCACGGCAGCAGCCGCCTCGGACACACGCTCGGCCAGTCGCGCGCGGTTGGCCAGCCCGGTGAGCGCGTCGCTGCGCGACAGCACATCGATGCGCTCCTGCGCCGCGATGCGCTCGCTGAGGTCGCGGAAGGAATAGACCCGCCCTTGCGGGCTGCCACCGAGGAACAGCGGCCGTGTCACGCGGTCGAGCACCTGCCCGGAGTGCAGCTCGATGCGGTCACTGGCCGTCACCATTGCCGCATCGCGCAGCGCGTGCAGCCGTGACTCGTAGCTCTTGGCGTCGACCACGCTGCGCACCATCCAGGCCAGCACGCCGGCATCGTCGCGCTCCTGCAGCAGCGCCAGCGGCATGGCCCAGATCTCGGCAAAGCGACGATTGAAGGCGCGCACGCGGCCGGCCAGGTCGGTGACGAGGATGCCGTCGGCGGTGGCCTCCAGCGTCGACTGCAACTCGCCCAGCAGCAGTTCGCGTTCGTTTTCGGCGCGCCGCTCGGCGCTGCGGTCGAACAGCACCACCAGCGCGTGCAGGGGTGTGGCGGCGGCCGTCGTGCCGGCCCATGCGATCGGCCGGATGCTGCGGCTGACGTGCAGCGCTCGGCCGTCGGCCGTGGCGACCACGGTGTCGGACTGCAGCTGCCCGCGTTCGCCGGCGGCAGCATCCGCCCAGTAGGCCAGGTCCTCGGGCGAGCCGGCCAGTTGCGTCGCCGCTTCGCCGACCAGGCTTTCGGCTGTGCGGCCGAAGAGCGATGCCGCTGCCGCGTTGGCGGCCACCACGCGCAGCGCCTCCAGGTCCACCATCCAGGCCGCCTCGGGCAGGCCGTCGAGCAGAGCCGCCCAGGCACCCGCCTCACCGGCCAGCAGCGCGGGCGCATCGGCTTTCACGCCGCCAGTTCCTCGGCCTGGAGCTCGCGCGGCAGCGGCTCGAAGTAGTAGGACACGCGCGGCCGCGGGTCGAGGTAGGTCAGCGCCGCCACCGGCACTTTGGCCGCCGGCAGACTGCGCCGGATGCCGAGGTCGGCCGCGCGCTCGAGGTTGATGATCAGCGCTTCGTTGCGCGGCACCTGCGGGTCGTGCACCAGCACGCGTGGCTTGAGCGGGCGGCTCGAGTTGACACCGACCACCATCGCGTGGCGGTCGTCGGTGAGTTGCACCAGCGAGCCCGCCGGGTAGACGCCGACAACGCGGATGAAGGCGTTCAGCACGGTGGGGTCGAAGCGCGCGCGGCCCTGCGCGAACAGCGTCGCCACCGCCTCGTGCGGCGTCAGTGCCGCAGTGCGCGTGGCCGGATTGCACAGGGTGTCGTAGCGGTCGATGATGGCCACGATGCGCGCAGCCATGCAGATGCGCTCGGCCGCCAGGTGCTGCGGGAAGCCGCTGCCGTCGGCGTGCTCGTGGTGCTGGGCCAGCACCGCCTGCGCGCCCGGCGCCAGCGCCATGCGGCGGCCGTGGACGACGCCGCGCGCGACGTGTTCACGGTAGACGGCCCACTCGGCGGGCGTGAAGCGCTCGTCGGCATGGCGGTAGCGGTCGGCCATGTCGAGCTTGCCGATGTCGTGCATCAGCGCCCCCACGCCGAGGTCGAGCATGTCCTCCTCGGCCAGGCCCAGAGCGCGCCCGATGAGCAGCGCCACGACGCTGACGTTGAGCGCGTGCGAGGCGGCGCGGTCACCGCCTCCGCTGACCAGGCGGATGCCCATCTCGTCGCTGCCCGGCATCTTGTCGAGCATGGCCCGCGCCAACGCCTCGGTAGTGCGGCCGGCATGCCGGGGCCGCGCGGCCAGCGCCCCGCCGACCTCGCCAAAGACCTGCGCCGCCTCGCAGAACTGGCGCTCGCAGCGCAGCAGCGCCTCGCGCTGGGCAGCCAGTTGGCGGCGCCGGTGTTGCGCAGCTTGTTCTTCGGCGGGGACCGCTGCGGCCACGGCCGCCACGCCCGGCGTTGCCGCGGCAGCGTCGGCGCTTGCTGGTGAGGGCGGCGGGTCGCTCTCTTCCGGCACCCAGCGCACGTGCGACAGCCCCAGCCCGCGCAGCGTGGCGATCTGCTCCGGCGACGAGATGCGAAAGCTGGACAGCGGAAACGGATGCGACAGCCATCCCCCGTCGAGATGGATGTACATGCCGAGACTGAGTTCGTCGACGGCGACGGTGCAGGACATGCGACTCCCCAAGGTCTTGCAGGCGGCAGCCCTCGCCGCCCGACTCACCTGTTTTCGGTCGCTACGGGCGCAGACTTGAGCGGGGACGGCGCCGGGCGCGACGACGAGGTCGTTCCCGGCCAGCGTCATGCGGTATGGTCGAATCGCGTATGTGTCGGGCGCCGGCACGCAAGCGCAGGCACCCCGGCACGGCGAACATCGAATGCCTTGCCCGACCACACATTTGGAGATCCAGACATGCGCACCCAGGTCGCCATCGTCGGCGCCGGCCCCGCCGGCCTCTTGCTCGGGGCACTGCTGCACCGCGCCGGCATCGACAACGTCGTGCTCGAACAGCGCAGCGCCGACTATGTGCTCGGCCGCATCCGCGCCGGCGTGCTGGAGCAGGTGGCGGTGGACCTGCTGCGCGAGGCCGGCGTGGCCGCCAGGCTCGACACGCAAGGCCTGCCGCACGCGGGCTTCGAAATGGCCTTCGGTGAACGCCGGCTGCGCATCGACCTGCGCGCGCTGACCGGCAAGCAGGTCGTGGTCTACGGCCAGACCGAAGTCACGCGCGACCTCATGGAACACCGCCGACAGAGCGGCCGGCCCACGGTGTACGAAGCCGAGAACGTGCACCCGCACGGCTTCGACGGCGAGCAGCCGCATCTCAGCTACCGCCACGGCGGCGCGGAACAGCACCTGCAGGCCGACTTCGTCATCGGCTGCGACGGCTTCCATGGCGTGTGCCGCACCGCGGTGCCGGCCGGCGCGCTGACGACGTTCGAGAAGATCTACCCCTTCGGCTGGCTGGGCCTGCTGGCCGACACCCCGCCGGTGAATGAAGAGCTGATCTACGGCCACACCGAGCGCGGCTTCACGCTGGCCAGCATGCGCAGCCACGAGCGCAGCCGCTACTATCTGCAGTGCTCGCTGGACGACCGGGTGGAGCAGTGGTCGGACGATGCCTTCTGGGCCGAGCTGCGCCGCCGCCTGCCGGCGGACGCCGCCGCGCGGCTGGTCACCGGGCCGTCGATCGAGAAGAGCATCGCGCCGCTGCGCAGCTTCGTCGCCGAGCCGATGCGCTTCGGCCGCCTGTTCCTGGCCGGCGACGCGGCGCACATCGTTCCGCCCACCGGCGCCAAGGGGTTGAACCTGGCTGCCTCAGACGTCGGGCTGCTGGCGCAGGCGCTGGCCGAGTTCTACGGCGGCAGCCTGGCCGGCATCGACCACTACTCGCAGCGCGCGCTGGCCCGCGTCTGGAAGGCCGAGCGCTTCTCGTGGTGGTTCACCTCGCTGATGCACCAGTTCCCCGACAACGGCGGCTTCGGGCTGCGCATGCAGCAGGCGGAATTCGACTACCTGTGCGGGTCGGTGGCGGCGCAGACGGCGCTGGCCGAGAACTATGTCGGCCTGCCACTGGGCTGAAGCGGCCGCACGCGCCGGGCCTGGCGCGAGAGGGTGGCCCGCACCCCAACCCGCTCCGACGAGTGGGAGAGGGAGCGATACCGCTTCGACTGACTGGCAAGCTCGTATCAGCGCCGCCGCAGTTCCAGCCACAGCAGGTACAGGCCGCTGGCCACCACCACCAGCGCGCCGGCCACGACGAAGGCGTCGGGCACCTGGGCGAAGACCAGCCAGCCCCACAGCGTCATGTACAGGATCTGCTGGTAGAGGAAGGGCCCGAGCACGGCCGCCGAACCGTGGCGGTGCGCCTGCGCCACCGCCAGGTGGCCGACGCCGCCCATCAGCCCGCACAGCCCGATCACCGCCCAGGTGAACAGGCTCGCCGGGTCCTGCCACTGCAGCAAGGCGAAGGGCGCCAGCACGACGGCGGCGCCGATGGCCGAGACGAGCTGCATCGACTCGGCCGACTCGGTGGCCGCCATGCGCCGCGTCAGCAGGTTGAAGGCGGCATAGAGGACGGCATTGGCCAGCGCCAGCAGCAGCGCTGGATGGAAGGCCTGCGAGCCGGGACGGATGACCAGCAGCACGCCCGCGAAGCCGACCACGATGGCCGCCCAGCGCCGCCAGTCCAGCCGCTCGCCCAGCCACCAGGCCGACAGCAGCGCGATCAGGATCGGCACCGAGAACTGGATCGCCCCCGTCTCGGCCAGCTGCAGGTACTGCAGCGCGAAGAAGTTCAGCGCTGTCATGCTGGCCAGCATCGCGGCGCGCAAGGCCTGCAGCCGCGGGCTGTGCATGCGCACCAGCGCACGCCCATGCCGAGGCGCCAGCAGCAGCACCATCAGCAGCACGTGGGTGGCAAAGCGCAGCCACACCACCTGCACCACCGGCAGGTCCTGCACCAGCCACTTGGCGCTGGCGTCCAGGATCGAAAAGCACAGCGTCGCGACCGTGATCAGGCCGATGCCGATGCGCCGGTGGTGCGCGTCGTCGGCCTTCAGCACCGGGGCGCGGCAAGGGTGTTCACCGCCGCATCGTAACGGCGCGGCCGTGCCGCATCGCTGCAGGCTCGCCCTGCATCCGCGCCGCGATGCGGGCGGTCTAGACTGCGCGCACCGCCAACCCTGGAGACCGACGTGATCCTGGAAATCGCCGACATCCGCATCGCCCCCGGCCAGCAGGTCGCGTTCGAGGCCGCCATCCAGCACGGCATCGCCACCGTGATCAGCCGCGCGCAGGGCTTCAAGGGCGCCAAGGTCAACCGCGGCATCGAAAGCCCCGAACGCTACATCCTGCAGGTCTTCTGGGACACGCTGGAGGACCACACCGTGCACTTCCGCGGCGGAGCGCTGTTCGCCGAATGGCGCGCCATCGTCGGCCCGTTCTTCGCCGCGCCGCCGGTGGTTGAGCACTTCACGCTGGTGAGCAAGCCGTGAGGCGTGAGCACGCGCTGGCGCTGGCGGCGCAGCATTTCGACAGTGGCGCCTTCGCCGCCGACCTGGCGCGGCGCGTCGCCATACGCACCGAAAGCCAGGACGCCGCCTCGGGCCCCGCCTTGCAGGCCTATCTGGCCGACGAGATCGGCCCCTCGCTCGCCGCGCTGGGCTTCACGTTCAGGATCCACCCCAACCCGCAGCCGCCCTACGGACCGCTGCTGATCGCCACCCGCCATGAGGGCGGCGCGCTGCCGACCGTGCTGATGTACGGCCACGGCGACGTCATCCGCGGCCAGGACGCCTCGTGGACCCGCGGCCAGGGCCCGTGGCAACTGGCCGCCGACGGCGACCGCCTCTACGGCCGCGGCACGGCAGACAACAAGGGCCAGCACAGCATCAACATCGCGGCGCTAGCGCAGGTGCTGGCCGCACGCGAAGGCAAACTCGGCTTCAACGTGAAATGGCTCGTCGAGACCGGCGAAGAGACCGGCTCGCCCGGCTTGGCCGCCTTCTGCGCCGCGCACCAGGCCGAGCTGGCCGCCGACGTGCTGATCGCCAGCGACGGCCCGCGCCTGTGTGCCGACCGGCCCACCGTGTTCCTGGGTTCGCGCGGCGTCGCCAACTTCGACCTCACGCTCGAGCTGCGCGACGGCGCCCACCACTCGGGCAACTGGGGCGGCTTGCTGCGCAACCCCGGCACGGTGCTGGCCGCGGCGATCGCCAGCCTGGTCGACGGCCAGGGCCGCATCCTCGTCGAAGCCCTGCGCCCGCCGCCGATACCGGCCAACGTGCGCGCCGCGCTGGCCGGGCTGGAGGTCGGCGGCGACGCCGGCGACCCGGCCATCGACGCCGACTGGGGCGAGCCCGGCCTGACGGCGGCCGAACGTGTCTTCGCCTGGAACACGCTCGAAGTGCTGGCCATGCGCACCGGCAACCCCGACCACCCGGTCAACGCCATCCCGCCCACGGCGCAGGCGAGGATGCACCTGCGCTTCGTCGTCGGCACCGAGGTGTCGCGGCTGCGCGCCGCGGTGCGCGAACACCTGGCCGCGCAGGGGTTCGGTGGCATCGCTGTGAGCGAGCCGGAGATCATGAACGCGACGCGGCTCGACCCCGATAACCCCTGGGTCCGTTTCACGCTGGCGTCGATCGAACGCAGCACCGGCCGCGCGCCGGTGCTGCTGCCCAACCTGGGCGGCTCGCTGCCCAACGACGTCTTCGCCGACATCCTGGGCCTGCCCACGGTGTGGGTGCCGCACAGCTACCCGGGCTGTTCGCAGCACGCCCCCGACGAACACCTGCTGCGGCCGGTGGTGCGCGAGGCGCTGCAATTGATGAGCGGGCTGTTCTGGGACCTGGGCGAGGCCGGCGCGCCCGTCTGACCGCGGGCCGAAGCCGGCGCGGCTCGGGTATAAGGTCGCGCCCGGCCCCACACGAGAGAACACGATGTCCACCACCCTCAAGGATCTGCTCGCCACCGGCGCCGACGGCGCCCCGGCGCTGGGCGCCCCCGGCCGCCCGGCGCTGGACCACCGCGGCCTGCGGGCGCTGGTGGCCGACACGCTGGCGGCGCTCAACGCCTTGGGCATCGGCCGCGGCGACCGCGTTGCCATCGTGCTCAACAACGGCCCCGAGATGGCCGCCTGCTACATCGCCTGCGCCAGCGGCGTGACGAGCGCGCCGCTGAACCCGGCCTACCGCGCCGACGAGTTCGAGTTCTACCTGCAGGACCTGAACGCCAAGGCGCTGATCGTCGAGCAGGGCAGCCCCTCGCCGGCGGTGGCCGTGGCGCAGAAACTGGGCGTGCGCCTGATCGACCTGGTGGCCGTGGTGGACGGCCCGGCCGGCGCCTACACCCTGGTGGCGCGTGACGAGGCCGTTGCCGTCGCCGCGGCGGCGCCAGGTCGGGACGCCGCCGGCGCGGCGGCGCGGGGCGGCTACGCCGAACCCGACGACGTGTCGATGGTGCTGCACACCTCGGGCACCACCTCGCGGCCGAAGATCGTGCCGCTGTCGCAACGCAACCTGGTGGCCTCGGCCACGCACATCAGCCGCACGCTGCGCTTCACGGCGGCCGACCGCGGGCTGAACATCATGCCGCTGTTCCACATCCACGGCCTGATTGCCGGCGTGCTGGCACCGCTGTCGGCGGGCTCGTTCGTCTTCTGCACGCCGGGCTTCAACGCGCTGAAGTTCTTCGGCTGGATGGACGAAGCCAAGCCGACCTGGTTCACCGCCGTGCCGACCATGCACCAGGCAATCCTGTCGCGCGCGAGCAAGAACCTCGACCTCATCCAGCGCCAGCCGCTGCGTTTCCTGCGCTCTTCGTCGTCGTCGATGCCGCCGCAGGTGATCGCCGAGGTCGAGGCGGTGTTCGGTGCGCCGCTGGTCGAAAGCTACGGCATGACCGAGGCCACGCACCAGATGGCCAGCAACCCGCTGCCGCCGGCGGTGAGGAAGCCCGGCACGGTAGGCATCGCGGCCGGGCCCGAGGTGGCGATCATGGGCGAGGACGGCACGCTGCTGCCCCGGGGCGCCACCGGCGAGATCGTGATCCGCGGCCCCAACGTCACCACCGGCTACGAGAACAACCCGGCAGCCAACGCCGAGGGCTGGCGCGACGGCTGGTTCCG
Source organism: Rubrivivax sp. (assembly GCA_030680415.1). Lineage (GTDB taxonomy): Bacteria > Pseudomonadota > Gammaproteobacteria > Burkholderiales > Burkholderiaceae_C > Rubrivivax. The sequence goes on along the minus strand of JAUXVE010000003.1, from coordinate 26,352 downwards.
CACCGGCGACCAGGGCGTGATGGACGCCGACGGCTACATCAGCATCACCGGCCGCCTGAAGGAAATCATCAACCGCGGCGGCGAGAAGGTCAGCCCGCGCGAAGTCGACGAGATCCTGATGGACCACCCCGCCGTGGCGCAGGTGGTGTGCTTCGGCATGCCGCACCCCAAGCTGGGCGAGGAAGTGGCCGCCGCCGTGGTGCTGCGCGAGGGCCAGGCCGCCACCGAGCGCGAACTGCAGTCCTTCGTGAGCACGCGCACGGCCGACTACAAGGTGCCGAAGAAGATCCTTTTCCTGGACGAGATCCCCAAGGGCGCCACCGGCAAGCTGCAGCGCATCGGGTTGGCGGCCAAGCTCGGCCTGGGCTGAGCGGTGCGTCGGCAACTGTCGTGCCCGGGGCGACCGAAGAGCGTCTTCGATTCAGGTTTTCCTAAACCCACACCACCATAAATACTCAATTTACTGCACCGCGTTTGCTCTCTAGAGTTGCGCGTTCGGTCGTGGCTGGTCCTTGGCACTCACTCGAAGGGGAAACGATGAAGGCAGCAGCAGTCAGCTGGGCGCGGTGTTTGGCCGTGGCCACGGTGGGTGTCACGGCGGCCACCGCTGCCATGGCGTGGGAGCCGAGCAAGCCGGTGGAGCTGGTGGTGCCGGCCGGCACCGGTGGCGGCGCCGACCAGATGGCGCGTTTCATCCAGGGCGTGGTGGCCAAGCACAAGCTGATGCAGCAGCCCATCGTCGTCGTCAACAGGTCGGGCGGCGCCGGCGCCGAAGGTTTCCTCGATGTCAAGGGCGACAAGGGCAACCCGCACAAGATCATCATCACGCTGTCCAACCTGTTCACCACGCCGCTGGCCACCGGCGTGCCCTTCAACTGGCGCGACCTGACGCCGGTGTCGATGATGGCGCTGGACCAGTTCGTGCTGTGGGTCAACGCCGAGTCGCCCTACCAGACGCCGAAGGACTTCTTCGAGGCACTGAAGAACGGCCCCGACCGCAGCATCAAGATGGGTGGCACCGGCAGCAAGCAGGAAGACCAGATCATCACCGTGATGCTGGAGAAGGCCGCCGGCAAGAAGGTCATCTACGTGCCCTACAAGGGCGGCGGCGAGGTGGCGGTACAGCTGGTGGGCAAGCACGTCGACGCCACGGTGAACAACCCGATCGAGGCCGAGAGCCACTGGCGCGCCGGCAAGCTGCGCGCGCTGTGCGTCTTCGACGCCCAGAAGCTGCCTTACACGAAGAAGGTCACGGCCACGCAGAGCTGGGCCGACCTGCCCACCTGCGCTTCGGCTGGGCTGCCGGCGGAATACGTGATGCTGCGCGGCATCTTCATGGCCCCCGGCGTGACGGCCGAACAGACCCGGTTCTACGTCGACCTGCTGGCCAGAGTGCGCGCGCTGCCGGAGTGGAAGGAGTTCATGGAAAAGGGCGCCTTCAACCAGACCACGATGAGCGGCCAGGCCTACTTCGACTGGGTCGCCAAGACCGAACAGATGCACCGCGTGTTGATGCGTGACGCCGGCTTCCTGGCCAACTGAGCTGATGAGCGAGGCTGCCGACGAGAAGGACGACTCGGTCGGCGTGCGCTGGCCCGAGCTGGCGGTGGCGCTGCTGCTGATGGCGCTGGCCGTCCTGGTCATCACCGACAGCATCCGCGTCGGCACCGGCTGGGGCGACGATGGCCCGCGCTCGGGCTACTTTCCCTTCTACATCGGGCTGGCGCTGCTGCTGTCCGCGGGCTGGGTGGCGCTGCAGCAACTGCTGCGCTGGCGCGTGCACGAGCCCTTCGCCGAACGCAGGCAGCTGACGAGCGTGTGGGCCATCCTGTGGCCGATGGCGATCTATGTCGGCCTCATCTTCCCGCTCGGCATCTACGTCGCGTCGGCACTGCTCATCGCCTACTTCATGCTGCGCCACGGCAAGCACGGCGTGGCGCTGACGGCGGCGGTGGCGCTGGGCGTGCCGCTGGCCTTCTTCCTGGTCTTCGAGCGCTGGTTCCTGGTGGCGCTGCCCAAGGGTCCGCTCGAAGCGCTGTTCGGGTTCTGACGGGGCGGCCGGCGCGATGGACGAACTGCAGAACCTCTTTCACGGCTTCGGCGTCGCAGCCACGCTGCCCAACCTGGGTTTCATGCTCATCGGCATCACGCTGGGCGTGCTGATCGGCGTGCTGCCGGGGCTGGGCGGCGCCAACGGCGTGGCCATCCTGCTGCCGCTGACCTTCAGCATGAACCCGACCTCGGCGATCATCATGCTGAGCTGCATCTACTGGGGTGCGCTGTTCGGCGGCGCGATCACCTCGATCCTGTTCAACATCCCCGGCGAGCCCTGGAGCGTGGCCACCACCTTCGACGGCTACCCGATGGCACAGCAGGGCCGCGCCGCGCAGGCGCTCACCGCGGCCTTCACCTCCAGCTTCGTCGGCGCCATCTTCGCGGTACTGCTGATCACCTTCACGGCGCCGCTGCTGGCGAGATTCGCGCTCCAGTTCGGTCCGGCGGAGTTCTTTGCCGTGCAGTTGCTGACCTTCTGCAGCTTCGTCGGCATGAGCAAGGAGCCGCCGGCCAAGACCATCGCGGCCATGATGCTGGGCTTTGCGCTGGCCGCCGTCGGCATGGACTCGGTCACCGGGCAGCTGCGCATGACCTACGGTTTCCCGGAGCTGCTCAAGGGCTTCGGCTTCCTGATCGCGGTGATCGGGCTGTTCGGCATCGGCGAGATCCTGCTGACCATGGAAGAGGGCCTGGCCTTCAAGGGCCGTAGCGCCAAGATCGACTTCAAGGTCGTGTGGCAGACCTGGGGTGAACTCATCAAGCACTGGAAGCTGTTTCTGCGCTCGGTGGCCGTCGGCTGCTGGATGGGCATCACGCCCGGCGGCGCCACGCCGGCGTCGTTCATGAGCTACGGCATGGCGCGGCGCATGAGCAAGGATCCGCAGAGCTTCGGCAAGGGCCGCATCGAAGGCGTGGTGGCGCCCGAGACCGCGGCACATGCGGCCGGCACCTCGGCGCTGCTGCCGATGCTGACGCTGGGCATCCCCGGTTCGCCGACCGCGGCGGTGCTGCTGGGCGGCCTGCTGATCTGGGGCCTGCAGCCCGGACCGATGTTGTTCATCGAGCAGAAGGACTTCGTCTGGGGCCTGATCGCCAGCATGTACATCGGCAACATCGTCGGCCTGATCGTGGTGCTGACGACGGTGCCGTGGTGGGCGGCGATCCTGCGCATCCCGTTTTCGATCATCGGCCCGGTGATCATCGTCATCTGCGCCATCGGCGCCTACACGGTGAACAACTCGATGTTCGACGTCGTCATGATGCTGGTCTTCGGCGTCATGGGCTACCTGTTCAAGAAGCTCAAGTACCCGCTGGCGCCGATGGTGCTGGCGCTGGTGCTGGGCGACATGGCAGAGGCCAGCTTCCGCCAGGCGATGCTCATCAGCCAGGGCTCGATGAGCATCTTCTGGAGCAACCCGCTGGTGGGCAGCATCGCCGGCCTGGCCATGCTGATGCTGGTGTGGCCGCTGTGGGGCGCGGCGAAGAACATTGCGCGCCAGCGTGAATTGAGGGCGGGCGGATGAAGATCTGTGTCGTCGGCGCGGGCGCCATCGGCGGCTACCTGGGCGCCAGGCTGGCGTTGGCGGGCGAGGAAGTCACCTTCATCGCGCGCTACCGCAACCTGGAGGCGATCAACGCGCAGGGCTTCCGCCTGATCCTGGAAGACGGCAGCGAACAGCACGCCGCCTCGGTGCGCGCCGTGCAGCGATACGCCGACGCCGGCGAGCAGGACGCGGTGCTGTTGACGGTGAAGGCGCACCAGGTGCGCGACCTGTTGCCCGACCTGCGCGCGCTGTTCGGTCCGCGCACCATGGTCGTGACCATGATCAACGGCATCCCCTGGTGGTACTTCCACAAGCTCGCCGGGCCGCACGAGGGCCGCACGCTGGAGTCGGTGGACCCCGGCGGCGTGCTCGGCGCCAACATCGAGCCCGAACGCGTCATCGGCAGCGTCGTCTACCCGGCGGCCGAACTGGTGGCCCCCGGGGTGGTGAAGGTGATCGAGGGCAACCGTTTCACGCTCGGTGAGCCCGACGGCACGCGCAGCGAACGCATCGAGGCGCTGTCGCGCTCGCTGATGCGCGCCGGCTTCAAGGCGCCGGTGGCCAAGGACATCCGCAGCGAGATCTGGGTCAAGCTGTGGGGCAACCTGAGCTTCAACCCGATCAGCGCACTGACCCACGCCACGCTGGAAGACATTTGCCGCTTCCCGCCCACGCGGCAGCTCGCGGCGGCGATGATGGCCGAGGCGCAGCGCGTCGCCGAGGCCTTGGGCGTGCGCTTCAAGATCACGCTGGAGCAGCGCCTGGCCGGCGCCGAGGCCGTCGGCGCGCACAAGACCTCGATGCTGCAGGACGTGGAACACGGCCGCGCGCTCGAGCTCGAGGCACTGGTGGGCGCCGTGGTCGAGCTGGGCCGCGTGACTGCGGTGCCCACCCCCACCATCGACGCGATCTACGCTGCCACGACGCTGCTGGGGCGTACCTTGGCGCAACAGCACGGGCGGCTGCGCGTGGAGCCGCTGCCGCACTGAGCGGGTGCAGCAAGGGGCGCCGCCGGCTGGCGATGCGAAGGATGCCTGGCGGCCATCAGGAGGCGTACATCACGATCTCGACCGCGGGCGTCCGACAAGGCCAACGGCCATGCGCCTACGGCGCCTGCGGCAGCCGGGTGTATTACCATCCTGCCACCCAGTAACACTCCAGGACGAGACCATGTCGACCACCTTGACCAGCAAAGGCCAGGTCACCATCCCCAAGCGGATCCGCGATGAACTGCATCTGACGCCCGGCGCCCCGGTGGAGTTCTCGGTGAATGCCGCCGGGGAATTGGTACTGCATCGGGTTCGTCCGGCCAAGGGCGCGCGCCGCCCGCCGCAGGACCGTTTCGACGCCGTGCGCGGCCGCGCGGATATACGCTGGCGGACAGACGATCTGATGAAGCTTCTGCGGTCGGACGACTGATGCTGCTGGTCGACACCAAGGTCCTGGTGGACGTTCTCCAGGACGACCCGCAGTGGGCGAACTGGTCGATCGGCCAGATGCGCGCGCAGGCCAGCATCCATCAATTGACCATCAATCCGGTCATCTATGCGGAGATCTCATTGTCGTTCTCGACGCTCGAAGCGCTGGACGGCATCGTGGCGACGCTGGCGCTGGAGTTGCGCGGCATTCCCCGGCCCGCCCTGTTCCTTGCGGGCAAGGCCTATGTGCAGTACCGCAAGCGGGGAGGCAGCAGGCTGCAGGTGTTGCCCGAGTTCTTCATCGGCGCGCACGCCGCAGTGGAAGGTTGGCCTTTGCTGACGCGGGACGCCACCCGGTTCAGGACCTACTTCCCCACGCTACAAGTCGTGGCTCCCTGAAATCGGTGCACGTCGGCCTGCGTCTCGACTGCTCCACGGCATGCAGATCGGGGCGCACCTGGTACCGCGTCAGCGCGCCGGCAGTTCGATCGTCACCGTCGTGCCCAGTCGCGGTACATTCCGCACCGCGTGCCGAAGTCGAGCTCGACGCGCGTCGCGCAAGCCCTTGCCGCTGCAATTGCCTGTTTCCAATGCCCATGGCCCACGCCGATCTTCCCATCGACATCGACGAGTGTCATATCATGGGTGACATGCCGGGCGCGGTGGCCGGTGACGCGCCAGAGGCCCGCGCACCCAGCCCGGCCGCGGACCTGTGACATGACGCAGCCACGCCCGGCGGCGCGGGCCGCCTGGATTTCGCGCGCCATCGGCATCTGCGCTGGCGGTGCGGGCCTCCGGCGCGAAGACCGATGGCCCGCCGCAGCGCTATCGTCCGCAGTGCCCCTCTCCTTAACCACCGCAGAGACAACGATGAACACCTCCACCCTGCCGCCGGTTCCGGCGTGGACGCCGGTCGCCGGTTACACCGACATCCTCTACACGAAGTGCGACGAAGGCATCGCCAAGATCACGATCAACCGCCCCGAGGTGCGCAACGCCTTCCGGCCCGAAACGGTGCGCGAGATGCAGGCAGCCTTCAGCGACGCGCGCGACGACGAGAACATCGGCGTCATCGTTCTCACCGGCCAGGGCAAGGAGGCCTTCTGCTCCGGCGGCGACCAGCGCGTGCGCGGCAGCGGCGGCTACGTCGGCGGCGACGGCGTGCCGCGCCTGAACGTGCTCGACCTGCAGCGCCAGATCCGCACCTTGCCCAAGCCCGTGGTGGCCATGGTCGCCGGCTACGCCATCGGCGGCGGCCATGTGCTGCACATGGTCTGCGACCTGACCATCGCCGCCGACAACGCGCGTTTCGGCCAGACGGGGCCCAGGGTGGGCAGCTTCGACGGCGGCTACGGTGCCTCGTACATGGCGCGCATCGTCGGCCAGAAGAAGGCGCGCGAGATCTGGTTCCTGTGCCGGCAGTACGACGCACAGCAGGCGCTCGAGATGGGGCTCGTCAACTGCGTCGTGCCCTACGAGCGGCTGGAAGCCGAGACCGTGCAGTGGTGCCGCGAGATGCTGGCCAACAGCCCGATCGCGCTGCGCTGCCTGAAGGCGGCGCTGAATGCGGACTGCGACGGCCAGGCCGGGCTGCAGGAACTGGCGGGCAACGCCACGCTGCTGTTCTACATGTCCGAGGAAGGCCAGGAAGGCCGCAACGCCTACCTGGAAAAGCGCAAGCCGGACTTCCGCAAGTTCCCGCGGCTGCCATGAGCCCGCCCGGCCGTCCGAAGGGCGAATTCCGCAGTGCGCAGCACGAAGGCTGCCTGATCAGCGGGTGGCTCGGGGCGCGTGCGGCCCGGCAGCGGCCGGCGTGAACGACGCGCTGTCGATCCGGGCTGCCGCGCGCGAGGCGGGCGCGGCCACGGCGCTGCACGACGGCGAGCAGCGCTACAGCTACGCCGAACTGGCGCGGCTGACCGAGCAGCGCATGGCCGCGCTGGCGCCGCAGCTGCGCCCCTGTTCCGCGCACCCGGTCGTCGGCAGCAACACGCTGGACACGCTGCTCACGCTGTATGCGCTGCTCGAACTGCAGGTACCGGCGCTGCTGCTGCACCCGAAACTGACCGAGGCCGAACAGGCCAGCGAGCGCGATGCCACCGCGCAGGCGGCGGGCAGCCTGCCCGCCGACGCCGCGGCGGTGCTGTACACCTCGGGCACCACCGGCCGCGCCCGTGGCGCGGTGCTGACGCGGTCGGCCTTGCTGGCCTCGGCGCAGGCCAGCGCCGCCAATCTGGGCTGGCACGACGGCGACTGCTGGCTGCTGGCGATGCCGGTGGCGCGCGTCGGCGGGCTGTCCATCGCCACCCGCTGCCTGGCGGCACGGCGTGCCGTGGCGCTGGCGCCGGCCTTCGACGCAGCGCTGCTGCCGCAGTGGATCGCACGGCACCGGGTGACGCAGTTGTCGCTGGTGCCGACGATGCTCGCCATGGTGCTCGACGCGCACCCCGGCTGGGTGCCACCACAGCACCTGCGCCTGCTGCTGCTGGGCGGCGCCGCGGCGTCGAACAGCCTGCTGGCGCGCGCCGCCGAGCGCCGGCTGCCCATCGTCGTCACCTACGGCTGCACCGAGACCTGCTCGCAGGTCGCCGCCACGCCCTACGACCAACGCTTCGACGCCGCCGCCTGCGGCGCCGGCCGGCCGCTGCCAGGCGTGCAGCTGCGCGTGCACCAGGGCCACATCCAGGTCCGGGGGCCGATGCTGATGGCCGGTTACCTGGGGCAGCCGCCGCTGGCGCGCGACGCCTGGTTCGACACCGGCGACCTCGGCGAGCTCGACGCCCAGGGTTTCCTGCACCTGCATGCGAGGCGCGCCGACCTCATCGTCACCGGGGGCGAGAACGTCTACCCGGTGGAGGTCGAGCGCGTGCTGGAAGCCTGCCCCGGCGTCCACGACGCCGCCGTGTTCGGCGTCGCCGACGAGGTCTGGGGCCAGACCGTGGCGGCCGCGCTGGTGGTCGGGGCGCACCCACCCAGCGACGAGACCCTGCTGGAGCACATGGTCACGCGGCTGGCGCCGCACAAGCGGCCGCGCCGGATCTGCTTCCTTCCCAGCCTGCCGCACACCGCGGCCGGCAAGCTCGACCGCCTGGCCATGCAGGCCCTGGTACCGGCACTGCGGCCGCTGCGCGCGCCCAAGGGCTGAACAAGAGGCGGGGCTGCGGGTCTTGGCGCAGCAAGACCACGCGCCGGCACAATCCGTGCTGCCCTCCTGTGCTCAGCGCGCCGCCCGGGCCGCCGGAACCCCAGCCTCACCCGGCGACACGCGGCCCACCACGTCGGCCGTTTGGGGCAGGCGATAGATGATCTCGTTCAGGTAGCGGGCGACGTCCACGACATCGGCTTCGGTCCAGCCCAGTTGCGCGACGGCCTGCCAGCGGTGCACCTCCTGCTTGAGGCGCGGCCAGTCGCTGGCGACCTTCCTGTCACGCCAGTGCACCTGCTCGCTGTGGCAGGCGATGCAGTGCGTGGCGTAGAGCAACTCGCCGCGGCCCGGCAGCGGCGCGGCCTGCGCGGCGGCCGGTCCGCTGGCGAGGCCGGCGGCCAGGACAGCCAGGCCGGCCAGGCCGGCCAGAACCATGTCTCCGATGCGTCCCCGCATGCCCGGGCTCCAGAAATGGCGTAGCCCCTGTTGTAGCAGGGCCGGGCCGGGCGCGGGGCTGGCCCGCGTCAACCCACCGGCAGTTCGATCGTCACCGTCGTGCCACGCCCCGGTTCGCTTTGCACGGCCACCGTGCCGCGATGCAGCTCGACGATGCGCTTGACGATCGCCAGCCCCAGGCCCTTGCCTTGTTCGCTGCTGGCCGGAGCCACGTTGTCGCGGCTCTGGTAATGGCGATCGAAGAGATGCGGCTGGTCGGGCGCCGGGATGCCGGGGCCGGGGTCGGACACGCTGACCCGGACGCGGTCGCCATGGCGCCCGGCCGCCAGCACGATGGCGCCGCCGGGAGCCGAAGCCGCCGTGAACTTGAGCGCGTTGTCCAGCAGGTTGGCCAGCGCGCGCTCGAAGAGTTCGACATCGACGTCGGCCACCAGCGGCTCGCTGCCCTGCTGCTCGAAACGCAAGGCCAGCCCGACCTTGGCGAAGCGCTCGGCAAATCGCAGCCTGATGTCGTCGAGCACCTCGCCCAGCTCCAGCCGCGCCGGCCGCAACTTGAATTCGGGCTCGTCCAGCAGCGCCAGGTCGCCCAGCGAGCGCACCAAGCCGGCGGCGTTGCGCGTGTTGCGCAGCGCCACGGCCACCAGGCGGCGATCGTCGTCGCGCGCGGCGTCCACGCCCCAGCGCCGCTCCAGCGTTTCCAGGCAGGCCACCGTGGCCGTGAGCGGCGAGCGCAGGTCGTGCGACAGGTTGGACACGCTCTCGCGGCGGAAGTGGTCGAGCCGGTGCAGTTCGTCCCACTGCTGGCGCAGCCTCGCCAGCAGGGTCTGGAAACCGTGGCGCAGGCGGCCGAACTCGTCGTCGGCCCGCGCCTCGGGCGCGCCCGCCAGCGGCCCCGCTGCGGCGGCCTTGAAGCCCAGCCGGGCCACGGCATCGACCTCGTCGCTCAGCACCCGCAGCGGTCGCGTCACGGCGACGATGATCCATGCCGCCAGCGCCGTGGCCAGCAGCATCAGCGCCGCCACCGCGCTCAGCGCCGGGCCGGCCAGCGTGCTGCCGAACATCTGCAGCCGCTGCGCCGGCAGGCCTTCCTTGCGGCACACCAGGTACAGCCAGCCGGCGGCGGCCTGGCCGTCCGGGCGGATGACCGCGCGACGCAGGGCGCGCGCTGCGATCACCGCGTCAGCGTTCATGTATTCGGGGTCGTCGCCCATCACGTAGGCGGCGCGCCGCCGGTCACCGCTGGCCGCGGCCGCCACCGCCTCCTGCACCGGCCCCAGCTTGACCTGGAAGCCCGGTGGCAGTTGCATGCGTCCGGTGCTGGCCAGCACCGTGCCACGGGCGTCCAGCAGGTAGAGCTGGCTGCCGGGCTCGTAGAGCACGAGGTTGCGCAGGAAAGCGCCGAACTCCTGCGGGTTGCGCTGGTGCTCGTCCAGCAGGTCGTCGTGCAGCACCGTCACGCGCGCCAGGAAGGCATCGGCGCGTTGCCAGGTGCTTTCGTGCTCGAAACGCTGGAAGGCGATGGCCACCGTGGCGATCACGCCCACGGCGGTGACCAGGCCGGTGAGGAAGATCGTCAGCGCCAGGCGCAGGCGGACGGTCACGCTGCCATCCTAGGGCGCATCGCGCATCTTGTAGCCGGCGCCGCGCACGGTGAGGATGTAGCGCGGCTGCATCGGGTCCTGCTCGAGCTTGGCACGCAGGCGGTTGATGTGCGTGGTGACGGTGTGCTCGTAGCCTTCGTGCGAGTAGCCCCACACGGCGTCCAGCAATTGGGCGCGCGAATACACGTGCCCGGGGTGGCTGGCGAAGTGCAGCAGCAGGTCGAATTCCAGCGCCGTGAAGTCCAGCGGCCGGCCGCCCACGCGCACCTCGCGCCGGCCGGGCTGGATCTCCAGTTCGCCGTTTCTCACCGCCGGCTGCAGCGCCGGCGCACTCTGCGCGGCGCGCAACAGCTCGGCGCGGCGCAGCAGCGCCTTCACGCGCGCCAGCAGTTCGGCCATCGAGAAAGGCTTGGTCAGGTAGTCGTCGGCGCCCAGTTCCAGCCCCAGCACGCGGTCGAGCTCGGTGCTCTTGGCGGTGAGCATCAGGATCGGCGTGGCGTGGCCGCGCGCGCGCAGCGCCTTGCAGACCTCCAGCCCGTCCAGCGCCGGCATCATGAGGTCCAGCACCAGCAGGTCGCTGGCGCGTTCGAGCTGGCTCGCCAGCGCAGCGCGGCCGTCGGCCACCGCGGTGACGGCATAGCCCGCGTGCTGCAGGTTGAGCACGATGAGGTCGCGGATGTCGGCCTGGTCTTCGGCAACGAGGATGTGGCTGGCCATGGCTGGGGGGTCGGCCTGCTGGGGGGTTTCTTACGCCGCTGCCGGGACCGATGGCTGATCTCGATGTGATCCGGCTGTGATCTTCGGTGAGGTCGGCGCGATCTGGGCCGGCCACAGTGTAGCCATCGCCAACACCAGCCGAAACCGCCATGCCAGCCACCGCCACCGCCGCGAACCTCAATGCCAACGCCCTGCCGCCGCCCGCCGTGGGCTGGGCCGAACTGGCCCCGCAGCGCAGCTACCTGGTGCAGTTCGCGCGCCGGCGGCTGCTCGACCCGGCGTTGGCCGAGGACCTGGTGCACGACATCTTCGAAGCCGTGGTCACCGGCCGCGCACACTTTGGCGGGCGTGCCGCGCTGCGCAGCTGGCTGGTGGCCGTCCTCAAGCACAAGATCGTCGACCTGGTGCGCCAGCGCAGCGGCCACGACAGCCTGGACAGCGACGACGAAGACGGCCCTGCCGCTGCGCTGGCCTGCCCGCAGCCGCGCCCCGACGAGGTCGCCGAGCAGCGCCAGCGGTTGCGCCAGACGCTGGCGCGCCTGGCCCTGCTGCCCGACACACTGCGACGCGCGCTCGAGATGCGCGCGCTGCACGACGCCAGCAGCCGGGACATCTGCCGCGAACTGGCGATCAGCGAACAGAACCTGTTCGTGCGCCTGCACCGGGCGCGCAAGGCGCTGCTGTGTTGAGCGGCCGGGGCGTCGGCGCCCCGGCCCGAGCCCGACGGACGCGGGCGGCTGCATCAGGATCTTGATCGGCGTCTCTTCGGCGTCCATGTGGTCCAGGCTAAGGTCACGTAGCGCTGCACGGCCTGCTCGCCGGCCTGGCGCCGCGTCTCGCCCAGCACGTGGAAGGGCGGCGGCCGGCGCAGCCTCCTAAAATCAGACCTCCCCTCACGCGCACGCCGCCCGTCCGGCGCCTGTCCATGGCCACTGCCTCCCCCGACACCCCCTTCGACCCAACGCTGATGGCCAACGCCGTGCGCGCGCTGGCCATGGACGCCGTGCAGCAGGCCAACTCCGGCCACCCCGGCGCGCCGATGGGCATGGCCGAGATGGCCGTGGCGCTGTGGCGCCGCCACCTGCGCCACAACCCGGCCAACCCGCAGTGGGCCGACCGCGACCGCTTCGTGCTCAGCAACGGCCACGCCTCGATGCTGCTGTACGCGTTGCTGCACCTCAGCGGCTACGAGCTGCCGATGAGCGAGCTGCGCAGCTTCCGCCAGCTGCACAGCAAGACCCCCGGCCACCCCGAGGTCGACGTCACGCCCGGCGTTGAGACGACCACCGGCCCGCTGGGCCAGGGGCTGGCCAACGCGGTGGGCATGGCGCTGGCCGAAAAGCTGCTCGCGGCCGAATTCAACCGCCCCGGGCACAACGTCGTCGACCACCGCACCTGGGTCTTCATGGGCGACGGCTGCCTGATGGAAGGCGTCAGCCACGAAGCCTGCGCGCTGGCCGCGGCGTGGAAGCTGAACAAGCTGGTCGCGCTGTACGACGACAACGGCATCAGCATCGACGGCGCCGTCGAGCCCTGGTACGTCGACGACGTGGCCCAGCGCTTTTCCGGCTACGGCTGGAACGTCATCGGTCCCGTCGACGGCAACGACGCGGCGGCCGTCGACGCCGCGATCGACGCCACCGCGGCGTCGGCCACGCAGCCCAGCCTGATCATCTGCAAGACGACCATCGGCCGCGGCTCGCCGCACCGCGCCGGCACCGCCAAGGCGCACGGTGAACCGCTGGGCGCCGAGGAGATCCAGCTCACGCGCGCGGCGCTGGGCTGGCCGCACGAGCCCTTCGTGATCCCCGAAGCGGCGTACGCGGCCTGGGACGCGCGCGCCGCCGGCGCGGCGGCCGAAACGCAGTGGGCGCAGGCCTTCGACACCTACGAGGCGGCCTACCCCGATCTGGCCGCCGAGTTCGTGCGCCGCATGAAGGGCGAGTTGCCGCTGAACTTCGTGCAGGCGGCGGTGGCTGCGCTCGAGGCCGCCGACGCCAAGGCCGAGAGCGTGGCCAGCCGCAAGGCCAGCCAGCTGGCGCTGGAGGTGTTCACCCGCTTGATGCCCGAGTTGCTGGGCGGCAGCGCCGACCTCACCGGCTCCAACCTCACCAACACGACGTCGACCGCGCCGCTGCGTTTCGACGACGGCGGCACCCCCAACGGCGGCCGCCACGTCAACTACGGCGTGCGCGAATTCGGCATGGCGGCGGTCATGAACGGCGTCGCCCTGCACGGCGGCTACATCCCTTACGGCGGCACCTTCCTGACCTTCAGTGACTACAGCCGCAACGCCATCCGCATGGCGGCGCTGATGAAGCGGCGCGTCATCCACGTCTTCACGCACGACAGCATCGGCCTCGGCGAAGACGGCCCCACGCATCAGAGCGTGGAGCACGCGGCGAGCCTGCGGCTGATCCCCAATCTGGACGTCTGGCGCCCCGCCGACACGGCCGAGACGGTGGTCGCCTGGACCATGGCGCTGGCCAACGACGCGCGCCCGAGCGCGCTGCTGCTGTCGCGCCAGGCGCTGCCCTACGCACCCAAGCCGCGGCTGGACGACATCGGCAAGGGTGCCTATGTGCTGGCCGAGCCGGCCGAGGTGGGGCTGGCCAAGAGGCCGCAGGCGGTGATCATCGCCACCGGCAGCGAGGTCCAGCTGGCGCTGCACGCGCAGGCCGAACTGGCCAGGCTGAAGATCGCCGTGCGCGTGGTGAGCATGCCCAGCACGACCACCTTCGACCGCCAGAGCGTCAATTACAAGACCGCCGTGCTGCCGGCCGGGCTGCCGCGCGTGGCGGTGGAGGCCGGCGTCACCGACGGCTGGTGGAAATACGGCTGCGCCGCCGTCGTCGGCATCGACACTTATGGCGAAAGCGCGCCGGCGCCGGCGCTGTTCAAGCACTTCCACCTCACCGCGCAGAACGTGGTGGACACGGTGCGCAAGGTTCTGTCCCGGAAATGACCAAGGAGTGATTCCATGACCATCAAAGTAGGCATCAACGGCTTCGGCCGCATCGGGCGCATGGTGTTCCGCGCCGCCGTGCAGAACTTCCCCGAGATCGAGGTCGTCGCCATCAACGACCTGCTCGAACCCGACTACCTGGCCTACATGCTCAAGTACGACAGCGTGCACGGCCGCTTCAAGGGCGACGTGGCCGTGGACGGCTCGACGCTGGTCGTCAACGGCAAGCGCATCCGCCTGAGCGCGGTGAAGGACCCGGCCGAGCTGAAGTGGGGCGAGGTCGGGGCCGACATCGTGGTCGAAGGCACGGGCCTGTTCCTGACCAAGGAAAGCTGCCAGAAGCACATCGACGCCGGCGCGAAGAAGGTGATCCAGACCGCGCCCAGCAAGGACGACACGCCGATGTTCGTCTACGGCGTCAACGACCAGACCTACGCCGGCCAGGCCATCATCAGCAACGCCAGCTGCACCACCAACTGCCTGGCCCCGGTGGCCAAGGTGCTGAACGACACCTGGGGCATCAAGCGCGGCCTGATGACCACCGTGCACGCGACCACGGCGACGCAGAAGACGGTGGACGGACCCAGCAACAAGGACTGGCGCGGCGGCCGCGGCATCCTGGAGAACATCATCCCCAGCAGCACCGGCGCGGCCAAGGCGGTGGGCGTGGTGATCCCCGAGCTGAACAAGAAGCTCACCGGCATGTCCTTCCGCGTGCCCACTTCCGATGTCTCGGTGGTCGACCTGACGGTGGAGCTGGTCAAGGAAGCCAGCTACGCCGAGATCTGCGCCGCGATGAAGGCGGCGTCCGAGGGCGCGATGAAGGGCGTGCTCGGCTACACCGAGGACAAGGTGGTGGCCACCGACTTCCGCGGCGAGCCCTGCACCAGCGTCTTTGACGCCGACGCCGGCATCGCGCTGGACAAGACCTTCGTCAAGGTCATCGCCTGGTACGACAACGAGTGGGGCTACTCGAACAAGGTGCTGGAGATGGTGCGCGTGATCGCGCGCTGAAGCACCGCCACCGTGCCGCGGCGACACCTCGCCGCGGCTGCCGGCGCGGCCTTGCTTTCGCTTCCGGCCCCGGCATGGCCGGCGTGCCCACCCTACACTGCGCCGATGAAATTCGTCCGTTGCGCTGCCGCCCTGTCCTTGGCCATCTCAATGGCGCTGCCGGCCTGGGCCGCGCGCCCCACGCTGGCGCCGGTACCAGGCGAGGTCATCGTGCAGTTCAAGGCCGACGCGGCGACGCTGCGCAAGCGCGCGCTGGCGGCTAGCGGCACGGCGCGCGCCACGGGCGCAACGGCCGCGCAAGCCAGCGACCGCGCCGAACGCGCGGCCCTGCTCGGCGCGCGCATCGGCCGCACGCTCGAAGCCGGCCCTGCGGTGGGTGAGCGCATGCAGGTGATGCGCGCCCGCGGCGTCGGCGCGGCGGCCCTGGCGGCGCAGCTGGCGGCCGACCCGGAGGTCGAATTCGCGGTGCCCAACGGCCGCCAGCGCCGGCTGACCGCACCCAACGACCCCTTGTACTTCACCGGACCCCCTGTCGACCTGGCAGCCCAGCGCGGCGGCCCGGTCAGCGGCCAGTGGTACCTGCGCGCCCCCGCCCCGGGCGTGGCCTCGGCAATCGACATCGAAGCCGCCTGGGTGCGCAGCACCGGCAGCGCCGGCGTCGTGGTGGCCGTACTCGACACCGGCGTGCGCTTCGAGCACCCCGACCTCGGCCGCGTCGCGAGTGGCGGCTCGCTGCTGCCCGGCTACGACTTCGTCTCCGACAGCGTGGTCGCCAACGACGGCGACGGCCGCGACGCCGACCCCAGCGACCCGGGTGACTGGGTCACCAGCACCGAAGCACGCACCAGCCGCTTCTCGGACTGCCCCACCTCGTCCAGCAGCTGGCACGGCACCAGCACCGCCAGCCTGGTCGCTGCAGCCACCCACAACGGCATCGGCATGGCCGGTACCGCGCCCGGTGTGCGCGTGCTGCCGGTGCGCGTGCTGGGCAAGTGTTACGGCACCGACGCCGACATCCAGGCCGGCATGCTGTGGGCAGCGGGCCTGCCGGTCGACGGCTTGCCCGCCAACCCGCACCCGGCGCGTGTCGTCAACCTGAGCCTGGGCAGCGCCGGCACCTGCAATGCCGCCTACCAGTCGGTGGTCGACCGCATCACCGCGGCCGGTGTGGTGATCGTCGCCGCTGCGGGCAACAGCGCCGGCGGCGCGGTCGGCGAGCCGGCCAACTGCCGCGGTGTGATCGCGGTGCTGGCGCTGCGCCACGCCGGCACCAAGGTCGGGTTTTCTGACCTCGGGCCCGAGATCACGATCGCCGCGCCGGGCGGCAACTGCGTCAACATCACCGTGGGCAGCCCCTGCCTGTACCCCATCGTCAGCGCCACCAACGACGGCACGCAGGGACCGGCCGGCAATGGCTGGAGCGACGCCTTCAACGCCAGCGTCGGCACCAGCTTTTCTTCGCCGCTGGTGGCCGCCGTGGCCGCCTTGATGATCTCGCATCGGCCGGAGTTGACACCCGCGCAGGTGCGCACCGCGCTGCAGGCGTCGGCGCGGCCGTTCCCGACCAGCGGTGCCGACAACGGCCCCGACGACCCCACGCCGGTGCCGCAATGCCACGCGCCGACTGCGGGCGTGGAACAGTTGCAGTGTTATTGCAGCAACGGCCTGTGCGGTGCCGGCATGGTCGACGCCGGAGCTGCGGTGGCGGTGGTGGCAGGTGCGCTGGCTCACATCGACGTTGACGCAGCCGAGCCGACGGCCGGTCGCTTGCTCACGCTCAATGGCACGGCCAGCCTGGCCGGCCCCGGCGCCACGGTCACCGGCTATGCCTGGGCCTTGCTCGAAGGTGGTGGCATCGTCACCGGCTTCGCCAGCGCCACCAATGCCGCCACCGCGACGCTGCAGCCCGGCGCCGCGGGCGTGTTCACGGTGCGGCTCACCGTCACCGACAGCCTGGGCCACACGGCCACAGTCGAGCGCAGCGTCACCGTGGCCGCCGCGCCGGAGGACACGGTGGCGCCCGACTCCGGCGGTGGCGGTGGCCTCGTTTCGGCACCCTGGGTCGCAGGGCTGTTGCTGGCCGCCGTGGCGCTGCGGTGCACGCCGCGGCGCGGGCGGCTCAGCGCGCCTCGCAAGGTCTGAAAGCGGCCGCCAGTGCCTGCACGCGCGCCTGCACGTCGGCGTCGGCGCGCGGCAAGCGCAACCAAGGCTGGCTCGATGGCAGCTTGGCGTCCAGGCGCTCCCAGCTGCCCGCCGGCAGGCCGGCGCCGGCCAGCGCGGCCTCGGCAGCCGTGATGCCTGCGGCGTCGAAGGGCCCGGCCTCCAGGCACACTTCGGTGGCCGCCCGAGCGGCCTCGCGTGCCGCCGAAACGGCGGCGCTGGCGGCCTGGGGGGGCAGCACCGTGATGAGCTCCGGCCGCAACTGCGCCGCCAGCCGTTCGGGTTCGCGCTCGCCGTGGCGCGGCGGCGGCCAGCCCGGCGCGAACCAGCCGCGCGCCCAGCCGAAGAAGAGCAGGTTGGCCAGCAGCAGCACCACCACCACCGCACGCAGCATCAGGCGACCCCGTCGCGCAGGCGCACGCTGACTTCACCGCTGACGACGCGGTGCACGCCGTCGCAGCGCACGCGCAGCGCGCCGTGCTCGTCCACGCCTTCGGCCACGCCTTGGGGCACGTCGGGCTGCGTCGTGCGCACCGGTTGTCCCCGCAGCACGTCGCGCCGCGAGTAGGCCGCCAGCAGCGGCGCGAAACCGTGCGCCTGGAAGCGCAGCACGGCGCGCACCAGCGGCTCGGCCACGCGGGCCAGTGCCGCCGGCGCGCTGGCCTGGGCGTCGACTTCCTGCAGGCAGGCGTAGCCCTGTGTCAGCCCCTCGTGGGCCTGCGGCAGCACGTTCAGGCCCACGCCCACCACGCACATGCGGCGCGGTCCCATGCTCACCGTCTCGATGAGGATGCCGCCGAGCTTGCGCCCGCGGCCCGCACCGTCAACAAGCCAGAGGTCGTTGGGCCACTTGAGGCCGATGCGCGGCGACGTGCCGGCATCGCCGACGGGGTCCAGCGCCTCGGCCAGCGCCAGCCCGACAGCCAGCGACAGCCCCGACCAAACCTGTGGCGCCAGCGGCAGCGCCAGTGAGAAGGTCAGCGACGCGCCGGCACTGGCGGCCCAGTCGCGCCCCACGCGGCCGCGGCCGCGTGTCTGGTGTTCGGCCACCAGCAGGCTGGCCTGCATGTCGGCGCTGCGGCGGCCGTGCGGCGTGCGCTCGTCGACGTGCAGCGCATCCAGCTCGCCGGGCCGCGTGATCGGAGCGTCGCGCCGGCCGTTCATGGCACGCGCGCGCTCCAGCAGCATCGTGTTGGTGGAATCGGCACGCGCCAGCACTTCCACGCTGAGCCCCGGCAGCAGCGGCTCCAGCCGCTGCCACAGCGCTTGGGCGCCCCATTGCAGGTGGGTGCCCATGCGTCAGCGCTTCTTGCCCAGCATCGTGTGCCGGCAATGCGCGCTGCCGCAGCGGCATTCGTACTGCCTCTTGAGGCTGGGCGTGTAGCGCTCGTCGATGACCAGGCCGTAGTCGTAGAACAGCTCTTCGCCGGGACTGAGGTCGGTGAGCGCGCTGATGAAGACGCGGCCATCGGTCTCGTCGGCCTGGCAGTTGGGCTCGCAGGCGTGGTTGATCCAGCGCGCCGCGTTGCCGCCCACGTTGGCGTCGATGACATGCTTGTCGTCGATGTGGAAGTAGAAGGTATGGTTGGGGTTCTGCGGGTCGTGCGGGTGGCGGCGCAAGGCCTCGGGCCAGCTGATGACCTCGCCCTTGTATTCGATGATGCGTTCACCGGCGGCAATGGGCCGCAATGCGAACACGCCCTTGCCGTGCACGCCGCTCTTGCGAACCTGGATGCGGCGGCGGTCGGGGCCCGCCATTTGCGAGGTCGTCATCATTCTGTACATTGGGATCGTACGAGCGCGCGTGCGTGCGCGCGAGACCGGCGCATTGTAGGCACGGCCGAACAGCAGTCCCGGCCCAGCGGGCCCCAGAAGGAAACATGAGCAAGACGATCATCATTGCAGAGAAGCCGAGCGTGGCGCAGGACATCGTGCGCGCGCTCACGCCCCAGGTGGGCAAGTTCGAGAAGCACGCCGAGCACTTCGAGAACGACACCCATGTCGTGACCTCGGCGGTGGGCCACCTGGTCGAGATCAAGGCGCCCGACGAGTACGATGTCAAGCGCGGCAAGTGGAGCTTTGCCCATCTGCCGGTGGTGCCGCCGCACTTCGACGTGGCACCCATCGACAAGGCCAAGACGCGGCTCAACGCCGTGGTCAGGCTCGTCAAGCGCAAGGACGTGGGCAACATCATCAACGCCTGCGACGCCGGGCGCGAGGGCGAGCTGATCTTCCGCCTGATCCTGCAGTACGCCTTCGGCGACAAGCCTGCTGGCAAGCCGATCCGCCGCCTGTGGCTGCAAAGCATGACGCCGCAGGCCATCCGCGAGGCTTTCGACCAGCTCAGGAGCGACGAGCAGATGCACGGCCTGGCCGACGCCGCGCGCAGCCGCAGCGAGGCCGACTGGCTGGTGGGCATCAACGGCACGCGCGCCATGACGGCCTTCAACTCGCGTGACGGCGGCTTCTTCCTCACCACCGTGGGCCGCGTGCAGACGCCGACGCTGAGCATCGTGGTCGAACGCGAGGAGAAGATCCGCAAGCACGTCGCGCGCCCCTACTGGGAGGTCAAGGCGAGCTTCGACGCCGCGGCGGGCACCTACGAGGGCAAGTGGTTCGACCCGAAATGGAAGAAGAACCCCGACGACGCCGAGGCGCGCGCCGACCGGCTGTGGAACGCCGCCGATGCCGAGGCGATCGCCGCGGCCGTGCGCGGCCAGCCCGCCAGCGTCACCGACGAGGCCAAGCCCAGCACGCAGGCCAGCCCGTTGCTGTACGACCTGACGACCTTGCAGCGCGAGGCCAATTCGCGCTTCGGCTTCAGCGCCAAGATGACGCTGTCGCTGGCGCAGGCGCTGTACGAGAAGCACAAGGTGCTGACCTACCCGCGCACCGACTCGCGCGCGCTGCCCGAGGACTATGTGGGCGTGGTCAGGAAGACCTTCGCCATGATCGCCGAGGAAGACCTGCCCGGCCCGCTGCGCGGGCTGGCCGTGCACGCGCGCAAGGGCCTGGACGAAGGCTACGTGAAATCGATCAGGCGCGTCTTCGACAACACCAAGGTGTCGGACCACTTCGCCATCATTCCCACGCTGCAGGCGCCGCGATCGCTGAGCGAGCTCGAGGCCAAGCTCTACGACCTGATCGTCAAGCGCTTCCTGGCGGTGTTCTACCCGGCGGCCGAGTTCATGGTCACGACGCGCGTCAGCAAGGTCGCGCTGGCCGGTGCAGAGCATGTCTTCCAGACCAACGGCAAGGTGCTCGTCAACCCCGGCTGGCTGGCCGTGTACGGCAAGGAGGCGCAGGACGAGGACGCCAACCTGGTGGCGGTGGCCGCGGGCGAGCGGGTGCGCACCGAACATGTCGACGTGAACGCGCTGAAGACCAAGCCGCCGGCGCGCTACACCGAAGCCACGCTGCTGTCGGCGATGGAAGGCGCGGGCAGGCTGATCGACGACGAGGAGCTGCGCGAGGCGATGCGCGAAAAGGGCCTGGGCACGCCGGCGACGCGCGCGCAGACCATCGAAGGCCTGATCGCCGAGAAGTACATGCTGCGCGACGGCCGCGAGCTGGTGCCCACGGCCAAGGCCTTCCAGCTCATGACGCTGCTGCGCGGGCTGGCCATCGAGGACCTGACCAAGCCCGAGCTGACCGGGAACTGGGAGTACCAGCTGGCCGAGATGGAGCACGGCCGCCTGTCGCGCAGCGACTTCATGGCCGAGATCGCGAAGATGGCCGAGCGCATCGTGAAGAAGGCCAAGGAATACGACCGCGACACGATCCCCGGCGACTACGCCACGCTGGCCACGCCCTGCCCCAACTGTGGCGGCGTGGTCAAGGAGAACTACCGCCGCTACGCCTGCGCGGGCGCCCGCGGCGACAGCGAGGGCTGCGGCTTCTCGATCACCAAGACGCCTGCCGGCCGCGCCTTCGAGACCGCCGAGGCCGAGGCCTTCATCCGCGACCGCAAGATCGGTCCGCTCGACGGTTTCCGCTCCAAGAAGGGCTTTCCGTTCACGGCCGAGATGAAGCTGGTGCACGACGAAGAGGTCGGCAACTGGAAGCTCGAATTCGACTTCGGCGACGACGCCAAAGCCGGTGAAGGCGACGGCGAGCCGGTGGACTTCTCGGCCCAGCAGTCGCTCGGCCACTGCCCCAAGTGCAAGGGCCGCGTCTTCGAGCATGGCGCCAGCTACGTCTGCGAACACGCCGTCGGTGCCCACGTCACCTGCGACTTCAAGAGCGGCAAGATCATCCTGCAGCAGCCGGTGGAGCGCGAGCAGATGACGCGCCTGCTGGCCAGCGGCAGGACGGCGTTGCTGGAGAACTTCGTCTCCAACAAGACGCGGCGCAAGTTCAAGGCCTATCTGGCCTACGACGCCAAGGAAGGCAAGGTGAGCTTCCAGTTCGAACCGCGTGCCGCCAAGGTGCCGGCGAAGAAGGCGGTGGCGAAGAAAACGGCGGCGTGAGCGACGCCACGGCCTGGGCCTGCCTCAGCGAGCACGCCGGCGGCTCGCTGCTGCGCGTGGCCGTGGTGCCGAATGCCCGGCGCACCGGCGCCGACGGCCTGCACGACGGCGCCCTGCGTGTGCGGCTGGCGGCGCAGCCGGTGGAAGGCCAGGCCAACGCGCGGCTGCTGGCCTGGCTGGCCGATGAACTGGGCTGCGCCAGGCGCGCGGTGCGGCTGCAGCGCGGCGACACCTCGCGGCGCAAGACGGTGGAGATCGACCTGCCCGCGGCCGCCGTGGCGACATGGCTGGAGCGGGTGCTGGGGCCGGCGGCACCGTGACGCTGGCGATCGTCCACAAGCTGCTGGCGCTCTTCGCCATCGTGGCGCTGGGCTGGCTGGCCGGGCGCCAACGCTGGCTCGCCGGCGCCGGCGGCACCGGCGACGCCGGGATGGCGGCGCGTGCGCTGTCCGACGCGGCGTTCTACCTCTTCGTGCCGGCGCTGCTGTTCCGCACCATGGTGCGGCTGGACTTCGCGGCGCTGCCGTGGCGCACGCTGGCGGCGTTTTTCGTGCCGGCCGTCGCCTACGTGCTGGCGGTGTACGCGTGGCAGCGCCATGTGCAGGTGCGGGCGCCGAGCTCGGCGGCGACACCGGCCACGCGTACCATCGCGGCGAGTTACGGCAACGCGGTGCAGGTGGGCATCCCGCTGGCCGCGGCGCTGTTCGGCGAACCCGGGCTGGCGCTGCACATCGCGCTGGTCAGCCTGCACGGACTGGTGCTGCTGACGCTGCTGACAGTGCTGGTGGAGGTCGACCTGGCGCGCGCCGACGACACCGCCACGCTGGCCTCCACCGTGCGCGCCAGCGTGCGCAACGCCGTCATCCACCCGGTAACGCTGCCGGTGCTGGCCGGGCTGGCCTGGAACCTCACCGGCCTGGGGCTGCACCCGGTGGTCGACGAGGCGCTGGCCGGCCTCGGCCGCGCGGTGGTACCGGTGTGCCTGGTGCTGATCGGCCTCACGCTGGCCCAGTACGGGCTGCGCGGCCGCCTGCGCGGCGTGCTGGCCCCCACCGCGCTGAAGCTGCTGGTGCTGCCGGCGCTGGTGCTGGCGGTGGCCTGGGGCGGTTTCGGGCTCAGCGGCGTGCCGCTGGCGGTGGTGGTGATGATGGCGGCACTGCCGCTGGGCACCAACGCGCTCATCTTCGCCCAGCGCTACGACACGCTGCAGGCCGAGGCGACGACGGCGATCGTGTTCTCGACGCTGGCCTTCGCGGCGACGGCGACGCTGTGGCTGGGTGTGCTGGCGTGGCTGGGCAGCCGCGCCGGCGGCTGAACGCGGTCCGCGATCAAGCGCGACGAAGCAAGCCGCGTTCCATCGACTCGACCAGGGACGCAGGCCTTCGATGTTGCGTCGTGCGCGTCTCAGCGGATGCACTGCAGGTATGCATCAGGCGAGCCACCAGACTCGCCTGCACAGGGTGAGCCGAACAGCCTGACTTACTCACCCGCCGACAGGTGCCTGCTAGATCCGGACCTTCTTCCTGGCGATGGTGGCCGCCCGCTTCTTCGCCGTCCCGGTGGTCTTCTTGACCGTCTTGGCCACCGCTTTGCCCGCGTTCACCACCCGCTTGCCGGATGTCTTCTCGGTACGGGAGAGCTTGCGTTCGATCTGCTCCACGATCGCGAGCACCTTCTTGCCGACCTGGTCGATGGCCTTCGCGATCGCCTTTCTGGCCTCGTTCGTTGCCTTCTCGACCCGGCTCTCGGTCTTCCTGACCGTCGACCTGACCTTGCGCCGGGCCTCGTTGCCGGTCTCGGCGATCTTCGCACCGGCCTGCGACAGTGCGGCAGACGCGCCCGCAGTGACATCTTCAGCCTTGTTGACCGCGCCTTTGCCGATGCTTTGCGCGGTATCGACCAGGTCGGTCGCGGCGGTCTCCCACGGACCTTTGACCTTCTTGCGAGTGCTCATATGCCCATCCTTGCAGGAATTGTTGCAGTGACCCACCCGTTGCTCGTTCAACCGGTGAGGAATTGAAGATTAGCGCGTTCCCGGTGTGCGTTGCACTTCGTATCGGGCCAGATCGCGCTTGCTTGCGAAGCCACACGCGCTGGGTTGCCGCCGGACGGCGTTGCTGTGAAGACGCTCAGAACCGCATCTTCAAGCTGGCGCCCATGGCCCAGGCGCCGCGCCGCTCGGACTGTGCGTCGGGGCGTGGCCAGAAACGGCCGATGACGATGCCACCGACGAGCCAGTCTTCATAAACCGGTTGCTCCCAACGCGACTGCAGGCCGTAGTCCGTGGCGACCACACCCGAACCCTGCTGGCCGTTGACCAGGGCCTCGAAGGACAGCAGCCGCTGATTGCCGAACGACCGGTACGCCCCCAGCAGGCTCGACCACTCGAACTTCTCCGACGCCTGCGTGATCGTGGCCGAGGTGAGCCAGCGAGCAGCCAGCACCGGCGAGAAGAGATGTTCGTACGAGAAGACCGTGGTCGAGCCGGCGTGGTCCGCAATCGACCAGAACAAGGTCTGGCGCAACTCGGCCAGCCCGGCCGGGCCGAGCTCCCATTGCTTGCGGTAGCGCCCCTGGACATACGGCTTGAGCCCGCCACGCATGCCGAGACGGAAGTCGAGCGTGTCGGTCAGCGAGCGCCCGATGCCGGCGAAGAACGCGCGCTCACCTCTCGTTTGCGCGAGCAGACGTTCCTGGCGTGACAGCGCGCCCGGCTTGTCGGTGATCACCTCGCGCGGGTCATCGCGACCGATAAACACATAGGTCTTCTCCTCGAGGTTGGGCAAGCGCAAACGCGCATTGAAGCGCACGTTGACATCGGTGCTTTCGCGCTGCCGCTTGAGCAGGCCGATGCTCAAACGGCCGTCGGTGACCTTCCCGCCGTCCTCGAAAGGTCGGTCGCCGAACCAACTGTCGACGCCGCGCGCCAGCCAGACGGTCAAGGCTCGCACAGAACTGCGTGCGGAGTCCGCGACGTCGCCAGCGTCAGTGGGGGCGGCAGTCGGGGCTTCCAAGGAGGTGCCCTGCGCCGACGGCGAGCCCGGCGGGGCCGCCGTGGCGCACGCCGCCACGAGTGCCGACAGGAGGGCTGCGATGCAGTGGGAGGCGGCGTTGGGCACGTTCGCAATGTACAGCGCCGCACGGATCGGCGGGTGCAGCCAATGCGCGGTTTTGGTCGCCTATCGGCAGGAGAGCCACGTCCGGCAACGCGGGTGCGGCGCTGCTTTGCGACAATCCCGGCCATGCATCCGATCGACATCCCCGCCTACATGGCGCACCTGGGCGTTGCCGCCCGCGCCGCGGCCACGGCCATGGCGGCGGCCTCGACGGCGGCCAAGGACGCAGCGTTGCGTGCCATGGCCGCACGGCTGCGCCGGCAAGGCGCCGAGCTGCTGGCCGCCAACCGGCAGGATCTGGACGCTGCACGCGCTGCCGGCCTGGCCGCGCCGCTGGTCGATCGCCTGGCACTGACACCCCGGATCATCGCCACCGTGGCCGCAGGCTGCGAGCAGATCGCCGCCATGCCCGACCCCGTGGGCGAAATCAGCGGCGTCAAGCGCCGGCCCAGCGGCATCAGCGTCGGCCACATGCGCGTGCCGCTGGGCGTGTTCGGCATGATCTACGAGAGCCGGCCCAACGTCACCATCGAGGCCGCCTCGCTGGCCATCAAGAGCGGCAACGCCTGCATCCTGCGCGGCGGCTCCGAGGCCTTGCACTCCAACCTGGCGCTGTGGCGCCTGGTGCAGGCCGCGCTCGTCGACGCCGGGCTGCCGGCCACGGCGGTGCAGTTGGTGGAGACCACCGACCGCGCCGCGGTGGGCCGGCTCATCGCCATGCCGCAGTACGTGGACGTGATCATCCCGCGCGGCGGCAAGGGCCTCATCGAGCGTATCGCCGCCGAGGCCAGGGTGCCGGTGATCAAGCACCTCGACGGCAACTGCCACGTCTACGTCGACGCCGAGGTCGACCTCGAGCTCGCGGTCAGCGTCACCGACAACGCCAAGACGCAGAAATACAGCCCCTGCAACGCCGCCGAGTCGCTGCTGGTGCATGCCCGCCAGGCCGGCGCCTTCCTGCCGCGCATCGGCGCCGTGTTCGCGGCCAAGGGCGTGGAGATGCGTTGCGACGCTGCCGCGGCGGTGGTCTTGCGCAGCGTGCCCGGCGCCCGCGTCGTGCCGGCCACCGAAGCCGACTGGGCCGAGGAATACCTGGCGCCCATCATCAGCATCAAGGTCGTGGACACCTTCGACGAGGCCGTCGCGCACATCAACCGTTACGGCTCGCACCACACCGACGCCATCCTCACCACCCATCACCCGCACGCGATGCGCTTCCTGCGCGAGGTCGACTCGGCCAGCGTGATGGTCAACGCCAGCACGCGCTTTGCCGACGGCTTCGAGTACGGCCTGGGCGCCGAGATCGGCATCAGCACCGACAAGTTCCACGCCCGCGGGCCGGTGGGGCTGGAAGGGCTGACCTCGCTGAAATGGGTGGTGCTGGGCCAGGGCGAGGTGCGCGCTTGAGCGGCGGCGCGGCCGCGCCGCCATGAGCCAGGAACAGATCGCCGCCCTCGTGGCGGCCGCCGTGGCCGTGTTCTGGATGCTCGGCGCCTACAACCGGCTGGTGGCCCTGCGCAACGACATCGGCCAGGCCTGGGCCACGGTCGAGGAGGCGCAGCGCCAGCGCGGCGCCTCGGTGGCACCGCTGGTGGCGGCGTTGCGCGAGCCGCTGGCGGCCGAGCAGGGCGCGCTCGACGCGCTGCTGGCCGCGCAAGGCGCGAGCGCGCAAGCCACGGCGGCGTTGGCGGC
>JAUXVE010000002.1 GCA_030680415.1 Rubrivivax sp. | reverse complement strand
AACGAGGAGGGCAACCCGCGCTTTGCCAAACTCACGCCGGTGCCAGGCTTCACCAGTCAGGCGATGTCCGCGTGGGCTCGGGGCAACTTGGCCGCAGGCACCAGCGTGCTCGGCGATGGCCTTGCGTGCTTTGCAGCGGTGATCGGCGCCGGGTGCGCTCACACCGTCGAAGTCGTGGGCCAACGCAAGCCTCGGGATCTGCCGCAGTTCAAGTGGGTCGACACGGTGTTGGGTAACCTCAAGACGATGCTCTCGGGCGCGTACAAGGCCTTCGGATACGCCAAGTACGCCGACCGCTACCTCGGCGCCTTCGCCTACCGATTCAACCGCCGCTTCGATCTGGCCGATCTGGTCGTTCGCCTGATTGTCGACGTCTGCCGCTGCGCGGCAACGCCCGAGCGCGTCATTCGACAGGCTTAGTAGGCCATTTCACAAGTACGGCCACATGAGATCGCGTCTTTCGCCGCCATGCGTCGTTGCATCCCCTTGCCGCACAAGTAGTGCGGCGGCGGGTCTGCGCCTAGCCTGGCGGCGAAATCCATCGATCTCATTGCGTGACCGTACTTGTGAAATGGCCTGCTTAGCTTCATTTCGAATCAGGACCGGATAAGCACGGGTGCATCGTGCCGCCGCCATCGGTGCCGCACCTGTGTAGCATTCATCATCCGTACCGACGGCAAACCGGCGGACGACGAGTCTGGCCTTCGCCCTTCCCCAACGCTGCCCCTTCCATGTCCGGCAAGAAAAAAGCCAAGCCTGCCCGGATGGGTGCCGCCGCAGCGGGGCAAGGCGGCAGCCTTGACGCAGCCGAGCTTGCCAGCGCCGCGCTGGCAGCGGCGCGGTACAAGGACGCGATCGAGCTGTTCAAGGGCCTGCTCAAGCGCGAGCGGCGGCCGGCCTGGCTGGACGGCCTGGCAGCGGCCTACGCCGGCCGTGCCGAGCAACTGGCGGCCAAGGACATGGTCAAGGAGGCGCTGGCGCTGTGGCGCACGCGCGCCGAGGCGTGCCAGGTGCCGCTGCTGGACGGCCCCTATGTGGGCTGGCTGATGAAGACCGGCCAGGTCGAGCACGCGCTGCGCCTGCTGCCGTCCGTGGACAAGCTGCCAGCAGCCCTGCGCGAGCAGGCCACCGCGCAACTCGCGCCTGCCGTGCTCGTGGCACCGGATCATCTGCTGGCCGGTCTGTCGCCCGAGAGCCAGGGCCACCGCGCCGCGGCCCGGACGGCCATTGCCGTTTGTGCACAGGGCGGCGCGCAGGGCGATCCGGCGGCGCTGGAGGCCGCGCTGCAGGGTGTCTCGTTTCGCTCCCCCTACCGCGACCTGCGCCCGTTGCTGAAGGGCCTGACATGGCTGGCCACCGACCCGGCGGCGGCGGCGGCAAGCCTGGCGCGGGTGCCCGTGTCAGGCCCTTGCCGGGCCCTGGCCCAAGCGCTTCGGGTCTGCCTGATGCCGGGCACCGAATGGCTGGCCGGCATGCGCGCGCTGGACGACGCCGGCCGCACGCTGGTGCTCGATCTCAAGGGCTGCCCGTTGCCGCAGCGCGCGCTGGTGCTGGACCTGATGGCGCGTTCAGGCCCGGGGGCACCGGCGCCCGCTGAACTGTTTGATCTGCTGCAACGCCACCGGCGCGTGCTCCCCGACGGCGCCGGGCGGTCGCTGGCGCTGCGGCTGCTCCCCCACGCGCCACAGCGGCTGGACGCCTTCCGGGCCGGGTTCGGGCCGCTCGGCGCGGCCGATCTGGAGCGGGTGCTGGCGCTGGCGGCCGAGCTGAAGCAGCGGCATGGGGATGCCGAAGACCACTGGTTGCGTCTGGTGAAGCTGCTGCGCGCATCGCCATCACCCGCCAGCCAGCGCCGCGCTGCACTGGTGTTGCGCCGGCTGGCCGACGAGCACACACACCACAGCCCGGACGGCGCACTCTGCGTGCACGCGCTCGACTGGCTCCAGCAAAGCCTGAAACTCGACCCGAGCGACCGCGAAACGCACCTGCGCCTGCTGCGTGATGCCCGGCGGGAGGGCGACCTGAAACAGGCGCGCAGCTGGTTCGATGACGCGAGCCGGCAGTTTCCCGGCGATGCGCTGGTGCTGCACGAAGGTGTGGAGATCGCGCTGGCCGCCGGTGCCTACAAGAAGGCTGCCGGCCTGGCCAAGCAGGTGCTGCAAGCCGACCCGATCAACCCGCGCGTGCGCACCCTGGTCGGCCAGTCGCACCTGGCCCATGCGCGCAAGCTGATCGGCGCGCACAAGCTGCCGGCGGCACAGCGTGAACTCGACGAAGCCGCCCAGTGGCTGCGCAGCGCGGCCGATCGCGGCCAGCTCGCGCTGCTGCGCGGCTTTGCCGCCGAGCCGGCCGAGACGGGCGATGCGCTGTGGCGCCAGGCCGTTGCCGATCTGGGCGGATCCCTGGTGGGGGCCTTCCACTTGCTGCTGGAAGCCAAGCGCGTCCATAGCCGGGCCGGATTTGCTCCCCAGGAACTGCTGCGCCGCGCTGCCGTGGACGCTCATGGCACACCGCAAGCCGCCGAAGTGCTGGCACTCGCCCAGGCCTTGCACGCCCTGCCGAAGCGCGAGCCCGGGGTCGGCGTGGCGCTGGGCGTCTTGAACGCCATGCTCACCCGCGCTGCGGCCCGCCTGCAGTTGGGCGAGCCTGACCACCTTTTGCTGTGCGAAGCCTTGCACCGGCATGGTCAGCTCGAGCTGACCCGGCGTTTTGCCGCGGCCGCTCTGGCACGCTGGCCCGGGCGGCCGGCCTTCGTCTACCTCGAAGCCGCGGCGCGCTTTGGAGCCGTGCCCTGGACCATGCCGCACACCGAGTGGGAGCGCCTGGACCGGGTCT
This sequence comes from Rubrivivax sp., assembly GCA_030680415.1. Taxonomy (GTDB): domain Bacteria; phylum Pseudomonadota; class Gammaproteobacteria; order Burkholderiales; family Burkholderiaceae_C; genus Rubrivivax. The sequence goes on along the minus strand of JAUXVE010000002.1, from coordinate 28,652 downwards.
TCGAGCAGGCGCGTGATCAGGGCGACGAACGCACCGCATCGCGCCTGAGCAAACTGCTGGGTGCCGCCTCCGGCCCGGGCGCTTTCGAGGTGCCGAATGAGCCCCCGGCGTTTGGCGCGGGTGCGATCGGCGGCGTGCTGGACCGCCTGCTGCAGGCCGGGTACGAAGACGACATCCTCGACCTGGCGCGGCGCGAGATGGGCAAGACCACGTTCGAACAAGTTCGGCGCGAGGTGAATGGCAGCAAGAGGCAGTTTGCCGAGGCCCTGGTGGCGATGCTGAAGGCGGCTGCCGCGTTCGACGCCGGCGCGCCAGGCCCCGAGCCGGTGAAGATCCTGCCCCCGCGACGCCATGTGCACAAGGCTGCCGCTGCTGCAAACCCGAACCAGACGGATCTCTTCGATGACTGACCCCTATCGACAGCTGGGCGTGCCCGAGACGGCCGACGACGACACCATCCGCGCCGCCTACCTGGCTGCGATCCGGGCCTGTCCGCCAGAGCGCGACCGGCACCGTTTCGAGCAGGTGCGTGCCGCCTTCGAGGCCATTTCCAGCGAGAGCCGGCGCCACGTCCATGCGCTGTTCGATACCCAGGTGCCCACGGCGCAGGATCTGCTGGAGTGCCTGAGTGCCGACTGGCGCCCGGGCCACCCCGGCGAAGCCGCGCTGTTGCGCGCTCTTGGCGGCTCTGACTGAACCCATGCTGGACCCTGAAGCCAAGGAGCGCCTGGTGGAGCAGTTCCGCGCCTGCCTGGACGGCGACGCAGACGATGCCGTCGATGAGGGTGAAGCCATCGACCTGAGCACCTTGCTGGCCGAGATGGCGGCGCTGAAGAACGAAGTGCGCCTGCAGGCGCGGCAGTTCAAGTCGGCGCTGGAGCAGACGCAAGCCTTGAGCGATGCGCTGGCTGAGCACAACCAGGCTTTGGCGCGCGACCTCGAACGCGCGCGCGCGCAAGCCGCCGAGGCCAAGGCGCAGGCCGAGCGCGGCCTCCTGCTGGGGCTGCTGGAACTGCGTGACCGTCTGCAGGCCGGGCTGGACGCGCAGATGGCCTGGCGCCCTTCGCCGCTGCTGCGCCTGCTGGGTGACGGCGAGCGCCATGCACGCAGCCTGCGCGAAGGCTCGGCGCTGACCCTGCAGCGGCTGGATGAACTGCTGGCCAGCCATCGCGTGCGGCCCATTGCCGCATTGGGCCAGGCGCTGGACCCGCAATGCATGCAGGCGGTGGGCATCGAATGGGCCCCCCAGGCTGCCGAAGGTGTGGTGCTGCGGGAGTTGCGGCGCGGGTTTCAGCAAGGCACGGTGCTGTTGCGCACCGCCGAAGTCATCGTCAACAAGAAGGGCCCCGTGCCATGACCTCAGGCAACACACCAACCATCGTCGGCATCGACCTGGGCACCACCAACTCCGAGATCGCCATCGTGCGCGACGGCCGCGTGGAGGTGATTCCGGTGGCCGGCGCGGTGCGCATCCTGCCCTCGGTGGTGGGCATCGGCGACGACGGCGCCCTGCTGGTGGGAGCGGCCGCCCGCAACCAGCATGCCGTGCACCCCGAGCGCACGATCCGATCCATCAAGCGCCGCATGGGCGAAGCCGCCCCCGTGCGCATGGCCGACAAGGACTACGCGCCGCAGGAGATCGCGGCCATGATCCTGCGCCGCCTGAAGGCCCTGGCGCAGGACCACCTGGGCGCTGAGGTGAACAAGGCGGTGATCACCGTGCCGGCCTTCTTCTCCGACGCGCAGCGGCAAGCCACGCGCGAAGCCGGCGAGATCGCCGGGCTGGAGGTGGTGCGCATCATCAACGAGCCGACCGCCGCCGCACTGGCCTACGAAAGCCGCCACGCCGGTGCGCGCAAGGCCCTGGTGTACGACCTGGGCGGCGGCACCTTCGACGTGTCGGTGGTCAACCTGGAAGGCGACGTGGTGGAGGTGCTGGCCAGCCATGGCAACAACCATCTCGGTGGCGACGACTTCGACCGCAAGCTGATCGACTTTGCGCTGGCCCATCTGCAGCAGGCGCACCAGGTGGATGCGAGCCGGTCGCCGGCGGCGATGGCGCGCTTGCAGCGCGCCGCCGAGGCGGCCAAGATCGCACTTTCGGATGCTCCGTTCGCGACCCTGGCCGAGGAGTTCCTGCTCGAGCACCAGGGCTTGCCGGTGCATCTGGCGCTGGAAGTCTCGCGCGAGCAGTACGAGGCGATGATCGAGCCCTACATCGCCCAGACGCTGGACGCCGTGCATGTGGCCCTGAGCGGCGCCGGCCTCACGGTGGGCGACATCGACGAGATCCTGCTCGTTGGCGGTGCCACGCGCACGCCGCTGGTGGTGCAGCGACTCGAGCGCGAATTGGGCAAACAGCCGCGCGCCGAGGTCGACCCCGACCTGTGCGTGGCCATGGGCGCGGCGATCCAGGCGGCGCTGATCGCGGGCACGCAGACGCACACGGTGCTGGTCGACGTCACGCCCTACACCTTCGGCACCAGCGCTTTGGGCGAACGGGATGGCGAGTCCTACGAGTACTGCTACATCCCGCTGATCCGCAAGAACACGCCGGTGCCGGTGTCCAAGAGCGAGGTCTTCTTCACGGTGTTCGACGGACAGCCTTCTGTCGAGGTGCTGGTCTACCAGGGCGAAGACCCCGACGCGTTGAACAACATCGAGATCGGGCGCTTCCGGGTCGAAGGGCTGAGCGATGTGCCGGCCGGCAACCCCATCGTGATCGGCCTGGCGCTGGATCTGGACGGCATCCTGGAGGTCACGGCGCGCGAGAAGTCCAGCGGGCTGCGGCGCAGCATCACCATCGGAGACGCCATTGCCCGCTTCGAGCAGGGCAAGCTGGACGAGGCACGCAGCCGCGTGCAGGCGCTGTTTGGCGAGGGCCGCGAAGCCGGCGGCGCCGCCGCCGCCGACGCTGCCGGCCCGGCGGTGTCGGCGCCCGGCATCGATGCGCGCCGCCTGGCGGTGGAAGCGCGCGCGCTGGTCGAGAAGGCCGAACGCGTGCTGGAAAAGGCCGGCGCACAGGACGCCGAAGACCTGGTGGACGCCATTGAAGCGATCAAGGATGCACTGGCCAACGACGAAGCAGCACTGAAGGCAGCGATGGACACGCTGGCCGATCTGCTTTACTACCTCCAGGTTTGAGCGTGTCGCGCCGCCACCGCTTGCCGGGTGCCGTGCCCCAGGGGCTGGCGTGACCGTGGACCGCTGTCCGGCCTGCCGCGGGCGTTTGACGCCAGAGCCAGCCTGCCCGCGGTGTGGCTGCGACCTGGAACTGGTGCGCCGCGCCGAAGCGCAGGCGCGGCAGCGGCTGGTGCATGCGCTGCACGCCTGGGCGCTAGGCGACGCGCACCAGGCGCGCGCGCTGGCGCAGGCCTCGCTGAGGCTGGCGCACAGCCCGCTGGCCGCGTGTGTGCTGCAGGTTCTGGGGCCCGCCTGAACGCTTCGACGCCGCGCGCCTGGCGGTCGCTCAGAGCACGGCCGAGACCTCGCGCGCCGCGGCTGCGGGCGCTGGCGCGGGCCCCTGCGTCTGTGCCGCCACCCAGCGCATCGCCCAGGCCTGCAGCTCGGCCAGTGGCATCGATTTGCCCATCTGGCAGCCCTGGGCCTCGTCGCAGCCGATCTCGGCCAGGCGCTGCAGGCGGGCGGCGGTTTCCACGCCTTGGCCCACCACGCGCAGGCCCAGCTCGTACGCCAGTTCGATGGTGGAACGTACGATCGTGGCGTTGCCGGTGGCGCCGTTGACGCCCTGGATGCCGATCAGGCAGCCGCAGTCGACCTTCATTTCGTCGACCGGCAGCTGCCTCTGGTAGGCAGTCGGGGAGTCGACAGACTCTCCCTGCTGCACCTCTCACAGGAGACCCACCGTGGTTCTGCTCGAATTCTCGATGGCCCCCACCGGCCAGGGTGAAAGCCTCAGCGCGCAGGTGGCGCGCATCGTCGACGTCATCGACCGCAGCGGCGTGCCCTACCAGCTGACGCCGATGGGCACCATCCTCGAAGGCGAATGGGACGAGGTGATGGCCGTCGTCACTGCGTGCTTCCAGACGCTGAAGGCGGATTGCCCGCGCATCGGCGTTCACATCAAGGTCGACTACCGCGCCGGCCCCGCCGGGCGCTTGCACAGCAAGACCGCGCGTGTCGAACAGCACCTGGGCCGCAAGCTGAGCACTTGACCCCGCCTGCGGGCGCCGCTGGCGCCGACGGCTTCTCAGTCGTCGCCGTCGCCCGGAATGCCGGCGGCGAACCAGCCGCCGGGCAGCCCGGTGATGGCGTTGGCAGGCCGGATCAGCAGCACCGGGTTGTCGCAGGTGGCAGGCACCACGGCGGCGTTGACGCCGTCCTGGCTGAGCGCGCCCTTGATGTGGAAGTCGCCGGCGGTATCCAGCGGCGACGGCGCCGACGTGAACAAGGTCGCGGTGGCGTCGGCCGGCCCGCAGGCCAGCGTGGCGGCCACGTGCGTGACCGTGCCGCGGGTGCCGATCAAGTCGCCGCTGCTGAACAGCAGGCCCGAGCCCCGCGCCGAAATGACGCCGTTGCTGCCGACCTTGGCGTAGAGCTTGCGCAGCACCCAGGCCCGGCCGCCCGGGTTGATGCCGCGCACGACGTTGGACACGTCGACACCGCCGGCGGCCGTCAGCGGGTCGACGCCGATGGCGCCGTTGAACGTGACCAGCGGCCGCGCCGACTTGTAGGCGAACACGCCCGTCGACGCGGCAGCCAGGGCCGTGACCAGCAGGACTTTCGAAACGCGCATGGATACCTCCGTGGATGGCGGAATGACTCGGGGCAGGGTGGGTGACGATGCGTCGCCCGTGCTGCGTGACGACCGGCGAGGCGCTCGATGGCCAGGCGCGGTCTGATCGGTATACGGGGCGGCGGTGCGCGCCATTCCATGCCGGGCGTCTTCTCCCTCTCCCGCAGGCGGGAGAGGGAGTCATGCCCTGCCGCCCGCTCAGCCGGGCGGCACCGCGCCCTTGCGCTCGACGATCATGCGGTACTGGTCGGGCTCGCGGTGGCGCGCGAAGTTGAAGGTGGTGTTCTTGTACGACGCGGTGAGGTCGAGGTCGCAGCGTGCCACCGCGAGTTCGTCGCCCGTGGTCGTGCAGGCGCCGACGATCTCGCCCGACGGCGCGACGATGATCGAGTTGCCGATCTGTTCGACGCCCTCTTCGAGGCCGGCCTTGGCCACGCCGACGACCCAGCTGCCGTTCTGGTACGCGCCCGACTGCATCACCAGCTGGTTGTGGAAGTGCGAAAGCGCGTCGTGCTCGGGCGCCGGCGGGTTGTGCACCGGCGTGTTGTAGCCGATGAGGATCATCTCCACGCCCTGCAGGCCGAGCACGCGGTAGGTCTCGGGCCAGCGCCGGTCGTTGCAGATCGCCATGCCGAAGATGCCGTCCTTGCCGGCGCCGAAGCCGGCGCGGAAGGCCGGGAAGCCGAGGTTGCCGACCTCGAAATAGCGTTTCTCCAGGTGCTGGAAACGGCGCCAAGGTTCGTGTTCGGCATGGCCGGGCAGGTGGATCTTGCGGTAGCGGGCGACGATGCGCCCGCTCTTGTCGACCGTGATCGCGGTGTTGAAGCGGCGCTCGCGGCCGTCTTCCTGCACCAGCTCGGCATAACCCAGGTAGAAGCCGACGCCCAGCGTGCGCGCGGCGTCGAACAGCGGCTGCGTGTCCGGACTCGGCATCGCGCGTTCGAAGAAGGCGTCGACGTCGGCCTGCTGCTCGAAGTACCAGCGCGGGAAGAAGGTCGTCAGCGCCAGTTCGGGGAACACCACCAGGTCGCAGCCGTTGGCCTTGGCGTCGTGCATCAGCGCCAGCAGGCGCTCGACCACCTGGGCGCGGCTGTCGTTGCGGGCGATCGGCCCGAGCTGGGCTGCGCCCACGGTGATGATCCTCGGCATGCGTCCTCCGCGCTTGGGTCAGGCGGCCAGTTCCAGCAGCGTGTGCAGCAGCACGTCGGCGCCGGCGGCCAGGTGTTCGGGCGCCGTGTGCTCGGCCGGGTTGTGGCTGATGCCCTTCACCGAAGGCACGAAGATCATCGCGGCGGGGCACAGCCGCGCCATCATCTGCGCGTCATGCCCGGCGCCCGAGGTCATCGGCCGCTGCGTGAACCCGAGCCCCAGCGCGGTGCGGGCGATGAGCGCGGCCACGCCGGCGTCGAAGCGCACCGGCTCGAAGCGCGCCAGCGATCGCGTCTCGATCGTCACGCCTTCGTCGGCGGCGAGTTGTTCCAGGAATTGCGCCAGCCGCTGCTCGGCCTGCACCAGCAGCGGTTCTTCGGTGTTGCGCAGGTCCACCATCAGCCGCGCGCGCGCGGCGATGACGTTGATCAGGTTCGGGTGCAGCGTCACCGCGCCCATCGTCGCCACCTGGCTGCCGCCCATCTCGCTGGCCAGCCGGCGCAGGAAGCAGCCGACCGCGGCGGCGCAGTAGCCGGCGTCGTGGCGCAGCCGCATCGGCGTCGTGCCGGCATGGTTGGACTGGCCCTGGATGTCGATCTGCTGCCAGGAAATGCCCTGCAGGTCGTGCACCGCGCCGATGGTCACGCCCTCGATGTCGAGCACCGGGCCTTGTTCGATGTGCAGTTCGACGAAGGCGTGCGGCGCGTACAGCGGGATCGGCGCGTCGCCCAGGTAGCCGATGCGTTCGAGCTCGTCGCGCAGCAGCTTGCCGTCGATGCTGCGCGTGGCGTAGGCCTGCGCCAGCGGCAAGCCGCCGGCGTAGACCAGCGAGCCCAGCATGTCGGGGTGGAAACGCGCGCCTTCCTCGTCGGTGAACACGGCCACCACCAGCGGGCGCCGCGTGCGCAGGCCGGCCTCGTTCAGCGTGTGCAACACCTCCAGCCCCGCCAGCACGCCGTAGTTGCCGTCGTAGCGGCCGCCGGTGCGCACGGTGTCGATGTGCGAACCCGTCATCACCGGCGCAAGCTCTTCGCTGCCGGCGCGGCGGCCGAAGATGTTGCCGATGCCGTCGACCTGCACCGCCAGGCCGAGCTCGCGCATCCACTGCACGACCTGGTCGCGCCCGGCGCGGTCTTCGTCGCTCAGTGCCAGCCGGCAGCAGGCGCCTTCGGCCGTCATGCCGATGGCGGCCAGCGTGTCCAGGCGCGCCAGCAGGCGCGCGGCGTCGATGCGCAGTCCGGTGGTGGTCACGCCAGCACCTCGGCGGCGCTGCGGCCGACGACCTGGCGGTAGATCACGGGGTCGGTGTCGCCTTCGCTGCCGAGCAGCAGCACGCGCGAATGTGCGTCGAGCGCGAGCGCCTGGCGCAGCGCCGGGTGCTGCTGCGCGGCCAGCAGCGCGGCCAGGCCGACGCCGCCGGTTTCTCCGGCGACGACGGGCCGGTCGCCGGCCACCGGCGCGGCGAGCACGCGCATCGCCTGCAGCGCGTAGGCGTCGGCTACGGCCACGGCCACGTTGGTGCCGCCGTGCAGCACCTCCCAGGCCAGGTCCGACACCTCGCCGCAGGCCAGGCCGGCCATCACGGTGTCGAGCGCGCCTTCGACGACGGCCGGCCGCCCGGCCTGCAGGCTGCGGTAGACGCAGTCGGCCGCGATGGGCTCGACGACCACGAAACGCGGCCGCCGCTCGCCCCAGTGCAGCCAGAAGCTCGCGCACACCGCCGCCGCCAGCGCGCCGACACCGGCCTGCGCGAAGACGTGCGTCGGCGGCGGGCTGCCGGCCAGCTGCTGCGCGACCTCGGCCGCCATCACGCCGTAGCCATGCATGACGTCGAGCGGGATGTCGCGGTAGCCGGGGTAGGAGGTGTCGGAGACGACGCTCCAGCCCTCGGCAGCGGCGGTGGCCGCGGCGTGCCGCACGGCGTCGTCGTAGTTGCCGCGGACTTCGCGCACCTCGGCGCCGTAGCGGGCGATGGCGTCGCGCCGGCCCTGGCTGACGTGTTGGTGCACGAAGATCACGCAGCGGCAGCCGAACAGCTGCGCGCCCCAGGCTACCGAGCGGCCGTGGTTGCCGTCGGTGGCGCAGGTCACGGTGGCGCGGCCGACGACGTCTGCGTAGGCCCCGGAAAGCAGGTCGCGTGAACCGACCCGTGCCAGCCCGCGCGCCGCCATCACGGCGTGGCGCAGCACGTTGGCCACCGCATACGCGCCGCCCAGCGCCTTGAAGCTGCCCAGGCCGAAGCGGCCGCCTTCGTCCTTGTAGAGCAGCTGGCCCAGGCCGAGTTGTCGCGCCAGGCCGGGCAGCGGCAGCAGCGGCGTCGGCGCGTAGCCGGGCCAGCTCGAGATCTCGGCCAGCGCGGCGTCGAAGCCGGTTTGCGTGAGGCTGCGCGCGCCGTGGGCGGCGTAGGGCCTTGCAGGGGCCTCGGCGGCCGGGTTGACGAAGGCGCGGGCTTCGTGTCGGGCTTCGTGCTGGGGGTCTGGTGCGGGCGGGTTCATGCGGCAGTGTGCTCCTGGGCGGCCAGCAGCGCGGCCGGCTGGCGCAGGTGGCAGGCCACCCATTGCCCCGGCTGCACCTGCTGCAGCGGCGGCTCGTCGCGCCGGCAGCGTTCTTCGGCCAGCGGGCAGCGGGTGTGGAAACGGCAACCCGGGGGTGGGTTCATCGGGCTCGGCACGTCGCCCGCCAGCACGCGGCGCTGCTTGCGCACGGTCGGGTCGGGCACCGGAACGGCGTCGAGCAGGGCCTCGGTGTAGGGGTGCAGCGGGCGCGTGAAGATCGCCCGCTTCGGCGCGATCTCGACGATCTTGCCCAGGTACATCACCGCCACGCGGTGGCTGATGTGTTCGACCACCGCCAGGTCGTGCGCGATGAACAGGTAGGAAAGGTGGAACTCGCGCTGCAGGTCCATCAGCAGATTGATGACCTGGGCCTGCACCGACACGTCCAGCGCCGACACCGGTTCGTCGCAGACGATCAGCTTTGGCTGCACCGACAGCGCGCGCGCGATGCCCAGGCGCTGGCGCTGGCCGCCGGAGAATTCGAACGGGTACCTGAGCATCTGGTCTTCGCGCAGGCCGACGCGCTGGAACAGCTGCGCCACGCGCTCGTGCGCCGCGGCGTCGGACAGGGCCTCGTAGTTGCGCAGCGGCTCGGCCACGATGTCGGCGGCGCGGATGCGCGGGTTGAGCGACGAATACGGGTCCTGGAACACCGCCTGCAGCTCGCGCCGCACCGGCCGCAGCTGGCTCTGGCTCAGGCCCTCGATCGCCTGGCCGCGCCACAGGATGCGGCCCGCGGTGGGGTCCTGCAGGCGCAGGATCAGCTTGCCGGTGGTCGACTTGCCGCAGCCCGACTCGCCGACCAGCCCCAGCGTCTCGCCGCTGGCGATGCCGAAGCTGACGCCGTCGACGGCCAGCACCTTGCCGCCGCTGCGGCCCAGCCAGCCGTGCTCGGTGGCGTAGTGCTTGCGCAGGCCCTGCACGTCGAGCAGCAGCTCGGTGGGATCGGTAGCCATGCTCATGCGCGCTGCAAGGTGGCGCGCGCCGGGGTCGGCGTGCCGATCGGATGCCAGCAGGCGGCGCCGTGGCCGGGGCCGTGCGACTGCATCGCCGGCACCTCACGGTGGCAGCGTTCGCTGGCCTCGGGGCAGCGCGGCGCGAACAGACAGCCGGGCAGCGCCTCCTTCAGCGACGGCACCATGCCGGGGATTTCGACCAGGCGCTGCGGCGGTGCGGCGTCGTCGTCGTTCAGCGAGCCGCCCAGGTGCGGCATCGAGCCGAGCAGCCCGCGTGTGTAGGGGTGGCGCGGGTGTGCGAACAGCGACTCGACGCCGGCTTCTTCGACCTTGCGGCCGGCGTACATGACGACCACGCGCTGCGCCATCTCGGCGACCACGCCGAGGTCGTGCGTGATGAGGATGATCGAGGCGCCGGTCTCGGCACCCAGCTTGCGCATCAGGCCCAGGATCTGTGCCTGGATCGTCACGTCCAGCGCGGTCGTCGGCTCGTCGGCGATGAGCAGGCGCGGGCCGCAGGCCAGTGCCATCGCGATCATCACGCGCTGGCGCATGCCGCCCGAAAGCTCGTGCGGGTACTGGCGCACGCGGCGCTCGGGTTCGGAGATCTGCACCTTGCGCAGGCCTTCCACCGCCTGCGCCAGCGCCTCGCGTTCGGACAGGCCGCGGTGCAGCACCAGCACCTCGGCGATCTGGCGCCCGATCGTCAGCACCGGGTTGAGCGAGGTCATCGGCTCCTGGAAGATCATCGAGATCAGGTTGCCGCGCACGTCGCGCATTTCGGGTTCGCTCAGCTCGAGCAGGTTGCGGCCCGCGAATTCGATGCGCCCGCCGGCCATGCGCGCCGGCGGCATCGGCAGCAGGCGCAGGATCGACATCGCGGTGACGCTCTTGCCGCAGCCCGATTCGCCGACGATGGCCAGCGTCTCGCCGGGCATGACGTCGAAGCTGACGCCGTCGACCGCGCGCACGACGCCGTCGCGGGTGTGGAAGTGCGTCTTCAGTCCGTCGACGCGCAGCAGCGGCTGGATCTCGGCCATGGTCTACAGGCGCCGCGCCAGGCGCGGGTCGAGCGCGTCGCGCATGCCGTCGCCGAGCAGGTTGACCGACAGCACGGTGATCGACAGGAACAGCCCCGGGAACAGCAGGATCGTCCCTGCCACCTGGATCAGGCTGCGCGCCTCGGCCATGATGTTGCCCCAGCTCGGGATGTTCGGCGGCGTGCCGGCGCCGATGAAGGACAGGATGGCCTCGGTGATCATCGCCGAGGCGCAGATGTAGGTCGCCTGCACGAGCAGTGGCGCCACCGTGTTGGGCAGGATGTGGCGCAGCAGGATCGCCGGCAGCCGCGTGCCGGAAGCCACCGCGGCTTCGACGTAAGGCTGCTCGCGCAGCGTCAGCACCAGCGAGCGCACCAGTCGCACCACACGCGGCACCTCGGTGATGGCGATGGCGATGATGACGTTCTGCAGGCTGGCCTTGGTGAGCGAGATGAGCGCGATCGCCAGCAGCACCGACGGGATCGACATCAGCCCGTCCATGACGCGCATCATCACCGCGTCGAGCCAGCGCAGGTAGCCGGTGACGAGGCCGATGGTCAAACCGATGACGCCGGCCAGCAGCGCCACCGCCAGCCCCACCGACAGCGACACGCGGGTGCCGTAGACGACGCGGCTGTAGACGTCGCGGCCGATCATGTCGGTGCCGAACCAGTATTCGGCCGACGGCGGCTTGAGGCGCTTGATCGGCGACAGCGCCAGCGGGTCGGTGGTGCCGAGCCAGGGCGCGAACAGCGCCACGCCGATCATCAGCAGCAGCACCACGGCACCGGCGATCGCCGTCGGGTGCCGGCGCAGCGCGTCCTTGAAACGCAGCCAGGTCGGCGACAGCGACTTCGGCGCGGCGGTGGTCATCGCAGTGCTCGTCATGGCCACGGGCTCAGAGACCGAGAGTCTCTTGAATTGGCTCCCTCTCCCTCTGGGAGAGGGCGGGGGTGAGGGCGTGCGAAGCAGCGCTGTGGCCGGCGCAGCCCCTCACCCCAACCCTCTCCCCGCAGGGGAGAGGGAGCAAATGCGGTTGTGGCCGAAGAACTCTCACGCGCTCAGTACCGGATGCGCGGGTCGAACAGCGAGTAGCTGAGGTCGACCAGCAGGTTGACGAGCACGTACACCGCCGAGAACAGCAGCGTCACGCCCTGGATGATGGGGTAGTCGCGGCGCAGGATGGCGTCCACCGTCAGGCGGCCCAGGCCGGGGATCGCGAACACGGTTTCGGTGACGACGACGCCGCCGATGAGCAGTGCCACGCCGATGCCGATGACGGTGACGATCGGGACCGCGGCGTTCTTCAGCGCGTGCCGGATCAGCATCGTGTGCGGCGCCAGCCCCTTGGCGGTGGCGGTGCGCACGTAGTCCTGGGCCAGCACGTCGAGCATGGTGGCGCGCGTGATGCGCGCGATGAGCGCCATGTAGACGATGCCCAGCGCCAGGCTGGGCAGGATCATGTGGCGGATGAAGGGGACGAAGCCTTCGCTGAAGCTGCGGTAGCCCTGCACCGGCAGCCATTCCAGCTGCACCGAGAAGAGCAGGATCAGCCCGTAGGCGATGACGAACACCGGCACCGAGAAGCCCAGCACCGAGACCGCCATCACGGCGCGGTCGAGCCAGCCGCCGGCGCGCGCCGCCGCCAGCACGCCCAGCGGCACCGCCAGCCCGACCGAGACGATCATCGTGCACACCGTGAGCGCCAGCGTCGGTTCGACGCGCTGGCCGATCAGCGTGGCCACCGGCAGCGAGGTGAAGATCGAGGTGCCCAGGTCGCCGTGCGCCAGCGCCCACAGCCAGCCGCCGAAACGCACCAGGTAGGGTTGGTCCAGGCCGAGCTGGGCGCGGATGCGGGCGATGTCGTCTTCGGTGGCGATGTCGCCCGCGATCACCGCCGCCGGGTCACCGGGGCTGAGGTAGAGCAGCGAGAAGACGAACAGCGCCACCACGCCCATCACCGGTATGGTGGCGAGCAGGCGCTTGAGGAGGTATCTCAGCATCGGGTCGAGGATCGGTCGCCGCAGCGTCCGCGAAAAGCGCCGAAGAGGTTGCGAAGATTTCGTCGCGAGCGGGCCAAGGTCAGGTCGAGTAGCGCAGCCGTACACCCGTACGGCGAGCAACGCAGGCCTGAGATTGGCCCGCGCAGCAGAAAGATTCGCAGCCTCTTACTTCTTCTCGACGTTCCAGAGGAAGGTCACCGGCGAGTTGATGACGCCCGACAGGTTGGAGCGGTAGGCGGTGGGGATGATGAACTGCGCGGTCGGGATGTAGGGCACGGTCTCGAAGGCGCGGCGCTGCATGTCCTCGGCGATCTTCTTCTGGTCGGCCAGCGTCGGCGCGTTGAACCAGGCGTCGCGCAGTTCCTCGAGCTTGGCGTCGGTGGGCCAGCCGAACCACGACTTGTCGCCCGCGCCGCGCAGTGGCGAGTTGAGCGCCGGCGTCGTGATGTCCGGACCGACGAACCAGGTGTGGAAGATGCTCCAGCCGCCCTTTTCCACCGGCTCCTTGGACGAGCGGCGCGTGATCAGCGTGCCCCAGTCGCTGGCGGCGAGTTCGACGTTGAGGCCGATCTTGCGCAGCAGTTCCTGCGTCACCAGCGCCTGCGAGTTGACGATGGGCTGGTCGGTGGCCGTCATCAGCACGATCTTCTCGCCCTTGTAGCCGGCCTCCTTGACCAGCGCCTTGGCACGCTCGACGTCACGCTTGCCGGTCAGCGCTTCGGATCCGGCCGTGCCGGCCATCGGCGTGCCGCAGGTGAAGAAGGAAGGGCAGGGCTTGCCGTTCTTCGCGTCGCCGGCGATGGCGATCGCGTAGTCGTTCTGGTCCAGCACGGCCAGCACGGCCTGGCGCATCTTGACGTTGTTGAACGGCACTTGCAGGTGGTTGAAGCGCAGCAGCCCGATCGAGCCCAACGGGTCGACGCTCTCGACCTTGATGTCCTTGTTGCGCGCGACGATGGGCACCAGGTCCACCGGCACCTGCTGCCACCAGTCCACCTCGCCGGTGTTCAGCGCCGCGGCGGCGGTGGCCGAGTCGGGGATGTAGATCCATTCGACGCGGTCGACCTTGACGACCTTGCCGCCGGCGCCCCACGACGGCGCTTCCTTGCGCGGCACGTAGTCGGTGTTCTTGACGTAGACGACCTTGTTGCCGGGCACCCATTGTTCCTTGACGAACTTGAAGGGGCCGGAGCCGGTGGCGTCGGTGATGGCTGTGAAGGCGTCGGTCTTGGCGACGCGCTCGGGCATGATGAAGGGCACGTTCGACGACGGCTTGGCCAGCGCGTCCAGCACGTACGGGAAGGGCTTCTTGAGCTTGAGGCGGAAGGTCTTGTCGTTGACCGCGGTCCACGACTCGGTCATCTCGCCCAGGCGCTGGCCGAAGACGTCGCGCTTGGCCCAGCGCTCGACCGAGGCGATGCAGTCGGCCGAACGCACCGGGGCGCCGTCGTGGAACTTCAGCCCGTCGCGCAGCGTGAAGGTGTAGGTCAGGTTGTCCTTGCTGACTTCCCACTTGTCCACCATCTGCGGCTGGACCTTGAAGCTGGCGTCGGTGGCGAACAGCACGTCGTAGACCATGTAGCCATGGTTGCGCGTGATGTAGGCGGTGGTCCAGATCGGGTCCAGGCTGCGCAGGTCGGCTTCGGGGACGAACTTCAGCAACTTGCCTTGTGCCAGCGCCGGGCCCGCGAAGGCCAGGCCGGCGGCCAGCGCCAACCCCAAAGCGACCTTCTGCAAGCGCGCGTGAAATTTCGGGAAACCAATAATCATGATGTGCCTGTCCTCTTCGGTGAACTGAAAGCTTGCGGTGCTGCACCGCGTGTGGGATGACGACCCGGTGCCGGAAGCAGGTCAGCAAGAACCGTTCCGGCAACGAAGCTGCAGCGCTGTCGTCCATGGTCGCCCTGAAGATGGGCATCGACGACACGACTTGGTGCGCTTGCACCAAGGCGGTCATTTGTGTGCACCGAAAGAATGGGCCAGACTACCCGCTCGGTCTATTGGGAGTAATGCCGGGATGCACGATGTCGATTTGCTGCTGCGCCATGCGCTCCTGTTCGACGGCACCGCGGCGCCGCGACGCCTGGCCGACGTGGCCATCGCGGGCGGCCGCATCGTCGATGTCGGCACCCTCGACGGGCAAAGCGCCGACCGGGTGATCGACCTGCACGGCCTGGCGCTGGCGCCGGGCTTCATCGACGTGCACACGCACGACGACCGGCTGCTGCTGTCCGACCCGTCGATGGCACCCAAGCTCAGCCAGGGCGTCACCAGCGTCGTCATCGGCAACTGCGGCATCAGCCTGGCGCCGCTGGGCAGCCACGAGGCGGTGCCGCCCTTGAACCTGGTGGCCAACGGGCCGGGGCAGCGTTTCGATTCGTTCGCCGCCTACTTCGCGGCCTTGCAGGCCCGGCCGCCGGCCGTCAACCTGGCGGCGCTGGTCGGCCACACCACCTTGCGCGTGGTGACGATGCCGGCGCTGGACCGCGCGGCCGACGGCGCCGAGATCGCGCGCATGCAGGCGCTGGTGCACGAAGCGCTGCAGGCCGGCGTGCTGGGCCTGTCGACCGGCACCTACTACGCGCCGGCCAGCGCGGCCACCGCGGCGGAGATCCTGGCCGTGTGCGAACCGCTGCGCGGCAGCGGCGCGCTGATCGCCTCGCACATCCGCGACGAAGGCGAGCAGGTGCTCGAATCGATGGCCGAGGCCATGGCCATCGCCGACGCGCTGGGCGTGCGGCAGGTGATCTCGCACCACAAGGTCGTCGGCCGTGCCAACTTCGGCCGCTCGCGCGAGACGCTGGCGTTGCTGGACCGGGCCCGTGAGCGCAGCGACGTGTGCCTGGACTGCTACCCCTACACGGCGTCGTCGACGGTGCTGCGCAAGGACACCGCGCGCCAGGCCTCGCGCACGCTGGTGGCCTGGTCGAAAACCAGGCCCGAGGCGGCCGGCCGCGACCTCGACGAACTGGCCCGTGAGCAGGGGCTCGACGTCGAGACCCTGATCGACGCGCTGCAGCCGGCCGGCGCGATCTACTTCTCGATGGACGAGGCCGATGTCGAGCGCATCCTCGCCCACCCGCAGACCATGGTCGGCTCCGACGGCCTGCCGCACGACACCTTCCCGCACCCGCGGCTGTGGGGCGCCTTCCCGCGGGTGCTGGGCCACTATGCGCGCGAGCGCAAGCTGTTCTCGCTGGAGACCGCGGTGCACAAGATGACGGGCTTGCCGGCCGCGCGCTTCGGCCTGCACGGCCGCGGCCTCGTGCAACCCGGCTGTGCCGCCGACCTGGTGGTGTTCGACCCCGACCGTGTCAACGACGCAGCCACCTTTGCGCAGCCGCTGCAGCCGGCCGTCGGCATCCACAGCGTCTATGTCAACGGCACGCTGGCCTGGCACGACGGCGCCGGCACCGGCGCGCGCACCGGACAGGTGCTGCGCCGCGCGGCGACGGGACAGCCCGCCTGAAGACCGTCGCCGCGCGCCTGAACCACGATGGGGCCGCGTGGCGGCAGCCCGGGCCGCCGCCTTCAGCTCACCACACCGGCCACCGCGAGCATGGCGTGCAGCAGCACGTTGCAGCCGGCGCTGACGTGTTCCGGCTGGGCGTCCTCGATTTCGTTGTGGCTGATGCCGCCCTTGCAGGGAATGAAGATCATGCCGGCCGGCGCCAGCCGGGCCATGTAGACGGCGTCGTGCCCGGCCCCTGACACGACGGGCATGTGGCTGTAGCCCAGCGCCGTGGCCGCGTCGGCGACCGCCTGCACGCAATCGGCGTGGAAGGGCTGCGCCGGGTAGGCCGACACCGGCACGATCTCGATCGCCAGCCCGGTCTCGGTGCTCAGGCGCGCCGCCGTGCCGCGGATGTCGGTGTCCATCGCCTCGCACAGCGCATCGCTGGCGTTGCGCAGGTCGATCGAGAACTTCACGCGGCCCGGGATCACGTTGCGGCTGTTCGGGTGCACCTGCACCATGCCGACCGTGCCGCGGCCGTGCGGGCCGTGCCTGTGTGCACAGGCCACCACCTCCTGCATCAGCCGCGTGGCGACCTGCAGCGCGTCCTTGCGCAAGGCCATCGGCGTCGGCCCGGCATGCGCCTCCATGCCGACGACGCTGCAGTCGTACCAGCGGATGCCGAGCACGCCGGTGACGACGCCGATGGTCTTGCCGTGGTCTTCGAGCACCGGTCCCTGCTCGATGTGGGTCTCGAAGTAGGCGCCGACGGGGTGGGCGCCGGGCTCCTCGGTGCCGATGTAGCCGATGCGTTCGAGCTCGCCCTGAACCGTCTTGCCGTCGACGTCGACGGCCGCGTAGGCATGGGCCAGCGTGAAGGCGCGGGCGAACACGCCCGAGCCCATCATCACCGGCACGAAACGCGAACCCTCCTCGTTGGTCCAGAAGGCGACCTCGATCGGCGCCTCGGTTTCGATGCCGAGGTCGTTGAGCGTGCGCACGACCTCGATGCCGGCCAGCACGCCGTAGTTGCCGTCGAACTTGCCGCCGGTGGGCTGGGTGTCGATGTGGCTGCCGGTCATGACCGGTGGCAGGCTGTCGTTGCGGCCGCGGCGGCGCATGAAGACGTTGCCGATCTTGTCGATCGTCACCGTCATGCCGGCCTCGCGCGCCCAGCGGACGACGAGATCGCGCGCCTGCCTGTCGAGCTCGGTCAGCGCCAGGCGGCACACGCCGCCCTTGGCCGTCGCGCCGATGCTGGCCAGCGCCATCAGCGAGTCCCACAGGCGCCGTCCGTCGATGCGCCCGTCGGCCATGGCAGGGTGTGCGTTCATGCTCGTTTGCTTGCTCCCGTCCGCCAGTCTACGTGCAGGCAGCGATGCCCCGGGGAATCATCGCTGCCCCTCGGTTCCCGCCCTAAGTGGCCATGAATTGATCCAAGTCAACTTTGCTTCGGGCCGCGAATGAACATCTCTGCCGCCGCCGCTGTAGAAAGCAGACAGCGTTCAGTTTGAACGACTGAGGAGAGTTGAATTGAGAGACACCGAGCTGGCAGGTCCCCCCCGGGCCAAGCCACACTGGACCCGATACGCTGCCGTGGGGTTGCTGGCGCTGGCGCTGGCAGCTTGCGGCGGCAGTGATGGAGAACCCGGAGCCGCCGGCGCGCCTGGTGCCGCCGGCTCCCCGGGCGCGGCCGGCCCGGCCGGCCCCCCAGGCCCGGCCGGCCCGGCAGGACCAGGAGCAGCTGCCCCAACGGCATCGGCAACGGGTGACCTCAGCGGCGCCATCACCGGCGTCAGCATCGACTCGGCCACCGGCATCGCAACCGTGACGTTCTCGGTCAAGAACGCGGCCGGGTTGCCGGTCACAGGTGCCACGAACTTCGAGTTCACCGCTGCCAAGCTGATCCCGGCGACGAACTCGACGCCTGCCCACTGGCAGAGCTATCTCAACCGGTCCGTGCTGGCCACGGGTGGAGCCAGGGTGTTGCGCGCCGTGGGCGAGCGGCGGGTCGCGCAGGAGGTCGAGCCGGGCGTTTACCGCTACTCCTTCTGCACCAGCCTGACCACTGCCGCGAGCTTCAAGTATTACGGCAGCGGCACCGAGCCGGCCGGCGCCTGCAACACCGCGGCGGTCGGCCGCAGCGGCGTGCTGAACTCGCCAGCCGCGACGCCGATCCTGGCAGGTCTCGATCTCGCCTATGCACCGAACGCGGTTACCCGCATCGGGATCGCCGGCCGTGGCGGTCCGCGCTACAACGCGGTGATCGACTTCGTGCCGGCGCAGCTGCCGACGCTGCTTGCGGTGAAGACCAATCAGTTCGTGACCAACGAGTCCTGCGGCGCCTGCCATGCGGCCGACTCGTCGAGCCGCGGCAAGCTCGAGTTCACAGGGCTCCACGGCAACACGCGCTACGACGTGGCCCTGTGCTCCACCTGCCACAACCCGTCCACCTACGACTCGAATGCCTCGACGGACACGGCGTGGACGTCGATCGATCTGAAGGTCATGGTGCACAAGCTGCACGCCTCGGCGACGGGCTACTCGGTGGCGGGCAGGGACTACACGCACGTCACCTATCCGCAGAACGCGCCGTTTGGCGGCGTGAGCAGCATCGGCGCGTTCACCGCCAAGCCCGGTGTCCTCAACTGCCGCACCTGCCACGACAACCAGAGCCCGAAGATCACGCAGCCGGCAAGCCGGGTGGCCGCTGACAAGGCGGCCTGGATGAACAACATCAGCCAGCAGGCCTGCGGGACTTGCCATGACGGCACGGTGACGACCAGGGTCGACTTCAGCAACCACTTCGGCAACCAGCCGGGCAACGAGCAGTGCGCGTTGTGCCACGGGCCGGATCGCTCGAAGCCGGTGAACATGGCCCACGCGACGCCGTACGCCACGCCGAACAATCCGGAACTGGTGGCGGGCGCGAAGAAGGTCGAGTACCAGATCGCCTCGGTGGCGGTGAATGCCGCCAGCCAGCCGACGGTGAAATTCCGCGTGTTGGTTGACGGCGCGGC
The DNA here is from genome assembly GCA_030680415.1 of Rubrivivax sp. GTDB lineage: Bacteria > Pseudomonadota > Gammaproteobacteria > Burkholderiales > Burkholderiaceae_C > Rubrivivax. The sequence goes on along the minus strand of JAUXVE010000002.1, from coordinate 9,719 downwards.
GCTCGATCTCAAGACACTGCCGGCGGGCGGTATCGCGATCGGTGGGCTGAACCTGAAGCTGGCCTGGAGCGCGCCGATGGCGGCGCCGGTGAGTTCGGCCAACGGCCCGGCGATGGCCGCGCCTCTGGACTGGAACAACTTCGGGTCGACGGGCAGCCGCACCTACTGGAACAACGATGTCACGATGAACCTGCGCGCCTACGACCAGCCGGCGGGCTCCAACCTGTCCACGACGGGTCTGATCGCCTCGCTGACCGGACCGGATGCCGAGGGTTACTTCACCACGGTGGCAGGCATCAACCCGGCAGCGCCGCTGGCCTTCCCGGCCAACGCGGTGCTCAAGGCGGTGGCGATCGAGAGCTATCTGTCGATCAACGGCATGAACATCAGTGGCCGCGCCGCGCTCAAGGGTGTGGATGGCGCGACGAACACGCTGCGCCGTTCGATCGTCGACATCGACAGCTGCAACACCTGCCATGAGCGGGTTGGCTTCCACAGCAACGCCGGTCGCATGGACAACCCCGAGTACTGCGCCACCTGCCACAACGCCGAAGTGTCGAGCAGCAACATCTTCGCGGGCATGGCCGACTACTCCGGCAAGACCAAGGCCTACTCGCAGAAGCCCAACAACTTCAAGGAAATGGTGCACTCGATCCACGCTGCAGGCATCCGTTCGACGCCGTTCAACTTCATCCGGGGCAATCCGGCCGGCGGCAGCGGCCAAGGTCCGATCGTCTTCGACGAAGTGGGCTACCCGGCACGCATCGCCGACTGCGCGGCCTGCCACAAGCCGGGCACCTACGCGGTCCCGAACAACGACAACTACGCGTGGTCGGTGGTCGATGCCCAGCCGGCGCTCGGTGCGACGCCGGGAGCGTTCAATCCGCTGCTGTCGGTCCGCCAGGGTCCGGCCACGGGCAGTTGCGGCTCCTGCCACGACAGTTCATCGGCCAGGGCGCACTTCGCGATCAATACCGCGTTCGAGATCGGCGCCGAGGGTTGCAACATCTGCCACGGACCGGGCAGGGCGAACGATCCCGCGGTGGCGCACAAGCGCTGATCCACGCTGGACGGTAGTTTCGACAGGGCCGGGGGAGCGTTGCTTCCCCGGCCCTTTTCTTGGTGCGTGAAGAACGCGTGCAAGCGGCCCGTCGCCCGCAAGCGATGCGAGTGCATGCCGCTCGGGGCCAGGCGGCGGCCTGCGCAGCCGGCAGCGACAATGCCGACATGTCAGACGAGAGCCAGATCCTGGTCCCGCCGTCCTTCGTTGCGCTGTACCTGGCGCCGGGCAAGAACCGGCCCAGCGCGCCGCGGGCCGAGATCGCCGCGCGCCACGAGTTCTGCGAGGATCTGGCGACCATGCTGACCGAGCATGCAGCCAACAAACGGTGGGAACTCGGCATCACCGAGGCCGACGTGCTGGAGCGTGTGCACCGCGGGCTGCTCGTCGAAGAGGCGCCCGTCAGTGCCGCGGAGGCGCGGTGGGTGATCCGGCGCCTGGCGGAACTGCTGGACTGGGAGGCGCTGGCTTTCGGCGCCGACTCCGGCAGCGCCGAAGGGTCAACTTGAGTATTGCCTGCGGCCCGGCCTCCAGGGCCGGGCCCCGCCGCCACGCACTCAGGCCGCGAGCGGACGGACTTGCGCGCGTGCCTGAGCCTGAGAGTGCGAGAGCGCCTGCTCGTGCGCCTCGTGCGGCGAACGGCCGCGGGTCACGCGCTGCAGCTCACGCAAGGCCGTCTCGTCGATGATCTCGATGTCGCGGTGCGAAACGTCGATGCAGCCGCTGTTGGCCAGCGCCGTCAGCGCCCGGCTCACCGTTTCGTGGGCCACGCCCAGGTAGCTGGCGATGTCGCGGCGCGTCATGTACAGGCGCAAGCGGCGGTCGGAGTGACCCAGCGCCGACTGGCGCTGTGCCAGTTGCAGCAGGAAGCGCGCCACGCGCACTTCGGAGATCGGCGCCGACATCAGGTATTGCGTGTCGGCGCGGCGCAGCAATTCGGTGCCGGCGGCGCGGTGCAGCAGCAACTCCAGTGCCGGCAGACGCTTGCACAAGGGCAGAAGCTCGCGCAAGGGCATCACGACCACCGTGGAGTCTTCCAGTGCGACGGCACTGCTGGTATGCCAGCTGCGGCCCAGGGCGTCCAGGCCGACGATGTCGCCATGGATCGCAAAACCGAGCACCTGCTCATAGCCCTCGAGGTCGGTCTGCACATGCTTGAAGCTGCCGCTGCTGACCAGGTGCAGGCTCTCGAAAGACTGGCCTTCGTGCACCAGTGTGCCATCGGCCAGCACACGCCGCATGCCGAAGAAGACGGCGTCGGTCTCGAGACTGGCGTGCGACGGCACGCCGGCCCAGTGCAGCACGTCCGACGCCGAGCAACGCGCGTTCAAGGCATTCCGGGGCGGCGAGATCAGAGGGGTTGCTGCGCTTTGCATCTTGGCTCCTGGTCCTGGGCACGACAACACGTCAAGAAGGAATCAACCACGACGCAAGCATCTCGCGTGTCGCCCGCTCCATCAATCGGGCCCGTGGCCGGCAATTCGTAGGAAACGCGCCGCCGCGGCGACGTGCATTCCCAGTCCAGTTCGGAAGTTTCCGAACGCCCGCGTGGCGACGACGGCGCGCCTGGCCGACGCCCTTGTCGCACCGCTTGGTCCGGGTTTGCGAGTTCTCAATCCATCGCCGGCCCGAGTTCTCAAGATGAACGGGCCGGCGCAGCTCGGTGCCGGCGCGGCAGGAGGAGCAGGACATGGTCACGATGGTCGAAGTACAAGAGGTCAGGGTGGGCATCCAGGCACTGCCCGGGGAATGGACGCAGGTGCCGCAGGCGGTGGGCACGGTGGTGTTCGCGCATGGCAGCGGCAGCAGCCGCCTCAGCCCGCGCAACCGCCTGGTCGCCGAGGTGATGCACGAGTACCGGCTGTCGACGCTGCTGTTCGACCTGCTCACCGACGCCGAGGCGCAGGAGCGCCGCAATGCCTTCGACATCGGCCTGCTCGGTCGCCGCCTGAGCGAGGCGCTGGGCTGGCTGCGCGCGCAGGAGGAAGCATCGCCGCGGCGCATCGGTCTCTTCGGCGCCAGCACCGGCGCAGCGGCAGCGCTGCATGCGGCGGCGCGGCACCCGGGCTGGGTGGGCGCGGTGGTCTCGCGTGGCGGCCGCCCCGACCTGGCCGCCGCCGATCTGGCCGACGTGCAGGCGCCGACGCTGTTGATCGTGGGCGGCCGCGACATCGAGGTGCTGCGCCTGAACCAGATCGCCGCGCGCTCGCTGCACTGCCGTAGCCGGCTCGAGGTGGTGCCCGGCGCCACGCACCTGTTCGAAGAGCCCGGCACGCTCGAAACCGTGGCCCACCTGGCTGGAGAGTGGTTCGCCACCCACCTGGGTGCGGGGAGCGCGACGTGATGGGCAAGGCCTTCGCCACCCGCACCGAGGCCGGCCGCGCCCTGGCCCGGCGGCTCGTGGCCGCGGCGTATCCGCCGCCGGTGGTGGTGCTGGCGCTGCCGCGCGGCGGCGTGCCGGTGGCGGCCGAGGTGGCACGGGCGCTGGGCGCACCGCTGGACCTGCTGCTGGTGCGCAAGATCGGTGCCCCGTGGCAGCCCGAGCTGGCAGTGGCGGCGGTGGTCGACGGCAACCCGCCGGACATCGTGGTCGACGAAACGACGAGCCGGCTCACCGGCGTCGACCGCCATTACATCGACGAGCAGGCAGCCCAGGAGATGCGCGAGATCGAGCGCCGGCGCGGGGTCTACCTGCGCGGCCGCACGCCGGTGCCGGTGGCGGGTGCCACGGTCATCGTCGTCGACGACGGCGTGGCCACCGGCACCACCATCCGCGCCGCCATGAAGGCGCTGCGGCGGCGCCACCCGGCGCGCCTGGTGCTGGCGGTGCCGGTGGCACCGGCCGACACCCTGGTCGAGTTGCAAGCCGAGGCCGACGAGGTGATCTGCCTGGCGCAGCCCGAGCCTTTCCACGCCATCGGCCTGCACTACGGCGACTTCCACCAGGTCAGCGACGCCGAGGTGCTGGCGGCACTGCAGGACGCCGCGCCGCCGGCCCCGGCAGCCGGGGCCTGAAGCCCTTGGCCCGGCCACTCGCCTTGTCGGAGCCGCTGGCGGCGCGCCGGCCGCTGCTGCAGTCCACCTACGCCGTGGTGCTGGCCGGCGGGCGCGGCACGCGGCTCAGGCAGCTGACCGACGCCGACGCCAAACCGGCGGTGCCCTTCGGCGGCCATCTGCGCATCATCGACTTCACGCTCAGCAACTGCATCAATTCGGGCCTGCGCCGCATCGATGTGCTGACCCAGTACAAGTCGCAGAGCCTGATCCGGCACATCATGCACGGCTGGGACTTCCTGGACTCGACGCTGGACGAGTTCATCGACGTCGTGCCGGCGCAGCAGCAGCTCGGCGCGGGCTGGTACTGCGGCACCGCCAACGCCGTGTTCCAGAACCTGCAGATGCTGCGCGACGCCCAGCCGCAACGCGTGCTCGTGCTGGCCGGCGACCATGTCTACAAGATGGACTACGGCCGCATGCTCGCCGCGCATGTCGAGCGCAACGCCGACGTTTCGGTGGCCAGCATCGAGGTCCCGCTGGGCGAGGCGTCGGCCTTCGGCGTCATGCAACTCGACGACGACGGCCGCATCACCGCGTTCGAGGAAAAACCCGCGCTGCCGCAGCCGCGACCCGGGTGCACCGAGGTCGCGCTGGCCAGCATGGGCATCTACCTGTTCAATGCCGACGTGCTGTACGCGGCGCTGGAAAGCGACGCCGCCAATGCCGCGTCCGGCCACGACTTCGGACACGACATCGTGCCGCAGTTGCTGGCGCGCTCACGCGTATTTGCGCACGACTTCGCTCAGAGTTGCGTCAACCTTGTCGGCGACCGTCCCTACTGGCGCGATGTCGGCACGCTCGACGCCTACTGGGAGGCCAACATGGACCTCACGCACACGGTGCCCGAACTGAACCTGTACGACGACGCCTGGCCGATCCGCACCCAGGAGCAGCACCTGCCGCCGGCCAAGTTCGTGTTCGACGACGAAGGCCGGCGCGGCCAGGCCATCGACTCGCTGGTGGCCAGCGGCTGCATCGTCAGCGGCGCCACTGTGAGGCGTTCGCTGCTGTTCTCCAAGGTCCGCGTCGACGATGGCAGCGTCGTCGAAGACGCGCTGCTGCTGCCGCACGCGGTGGTCGGCCGCCGCGTCGTGCTGCGCCGCGTCATCGTCGGCGAGCGCTGCGTGCTGCCCGACGACACCCGCATCGGCGTCGACGCCGAAGCGGACCGGGCCCGCTACACCGTCACCGACAAGGGCGTGACGCTGGTCACGCGCGAAATGCTCGGCCAGGCCCGTTGCCGGCCGGCGAGCTGACGGCTGCCCGGAGACCGCGAGTCCGTTGTATCTCCCCCCTCCTCCTCCAGGAGAGACCTATGGGAACCGCGGGCCTTGCCCCCTCTCCCACCTGTGGGAGAGACATGGGCGGCGCTGCGCGCGGCCGGCTTGAGCCCTGGAACCGCGGGTATTACCCCCTCTCCCACTTGTGGGAGAGGGCTGGGGTGAGGGTCAGGCGTGTCCCTCCCACCCTCACCCCAACCCTCTCCCGCCCAAGCGGGAGAGGGGGCCATTCAGTTCGCATCGGCGCAGGTTCCTCGGTAGGGGGCCATGCAGTTCACGCTGGTGCAGGTTCCTGGGTTGGGCTCCTACTTCCCGAAGGGGCCCCCGCGCAGCCGCAGCCCGGCCTTGAGGCCGCGCTGCGCGAACCAGCCTTGGCGCATCTCCAGCGCGTAGCGCACGGGCGCGGCCGAGCAGTGTGACTCGTCGGACTGCGGCTGCATGTCGGCGAGGTTGACGATGGTGCCGTCCTCGGCGACGAAGGCGATGGTCAGCGGAATCAGCGTGTTGCGCATCCAGAAGCAGCGCACGCCGCTGTCGGCGTTGACGAAGAGCATGCCTTCGTTGGCGCCCATCTCGCGCCTGAACATCATGCCGGTGGCCTGCTGCGCGGGCGTCACCGCGAGTTCGGCACGGATCACGTGCATGCCGGCGGTGAGCTGCACCGTTTCCAGTTTCGGCTGCGGCCCGCCTTGAGCCGCGGCCACGAGGCAGGCCGCCAGCAGAGCGAGGAACAACCCTGCGCAGCGGGTGAGGGCAGGCTTGATGAATGTCATGGGGTGTACAGCACGGTTTCGCTAGATTATCGGGTCCCTCGACGGCCTTGAAATGCCTGCCGCCACTGCCGTACCCCTCAACGCTGCGCTCACGGTTGTCGATGACCCGATCGAACAGGGTCGGTATACGCGCTGGGTGAGCGGTGCCGCCGGCGAGCGGTTGGGCGAGTCGTCGCTGCAGCTCTCGGGCATGACCTGCGCGGCCTGCGCAGGCATCATCGAACGTGCCGTCGGCAGCATCGATGGCGTGCGATCGGTGCAGGTCAGCGCCGCGGCGCAGCGCGCCACCGTCTGCTGGGATCCGGAGCGAACGCTGCCGTCGGCCTTGATCGAAGCCGTGCGCAGCGTGGGCTACGAAGCGGTACCCGATGCCGCAGCCCCGGCGCGTGCGCTGCGCCGGCGCGAGCACCGCCAGGCGCTGTGGCGGCTGTTCGTGGCCAGCTTCTGTGCCATGCAGGTCATGATGCTGGCCACGCCCAGTTACGTCGCCGGCCCCGGTGAACTGGCGCCCGATCTGTGGCAGCTGCTGGCCTGGGGCAGCTGGCTGCTGTCGCTGCCGGTGCTGGTGTTCTCGGCCGGGCCCTTCTTCAGCGGCGCCTGGCGCGCGCTGCGCCAGCGCCGCATTGCGATGGAAGTGCCGGTCGCTTTGGGCGTGGCCATCACCTTCATCGCCAGCAGCGGCGCCACCTTCGACCCCGGCGGCCTGTTCGGCAACGAGGTCTACTTCGACTCGCTGACGATGTTCGTCAGCTTCCTGCTCGGCGCGCGTTATCTCGAACTGCTGGCCCGCCATGGCGCCGCCGTGGCGCTGGAGAGCGCGCTGGCCTGCCTGCCCGAAACCGCCTGGCGCCTGGCCGCCGACGGCAGCGTCACGGCAGTCAGCGTGCATCGCCTGCGCCCCGGTGACCTCGTTCGCGTGCCGGTGGGCCAGGCCTTCCCGGCCGACGGCCTGCTGCAAGGCGGGGCGACGCGTGCCGACGAGTCCCTGCTCAGTGGTGAATCGCAGGCGGTGGAGAAGGCCGACGGCGCGCCGCTGGTGGCCGGCAGCATCAACCTCGGCGCGCCGGTGGTGATGCAGGTGCAACGCGTGGGCCCCGACACGCGCTTCGAGGCCATCGTCTCGATGATGCGCAGCGCCATGAGCCAGCGCCCGGCTGCGGCGCGCCTGGCCGACCGCTGGGCGGCACCTTTCCTGTGGGTGGTGCTGCTGCTGGCCGCCGGCGGCGCCGCGGTGTGGAGCGTGATCGACCCCGCCCGTGCCGTGTGGGTGGCGGTGGCGGTGCTGATCGTCACCTGCCCTTGTGCGCTGTCGCTGGCGGCGCCGGCGGCTCTCACCGCTGCGGCGCGAGGCCTGGCCAGGCGCGGCGTCATGGTGCAGCGGATGGACGCCATCGAGGCGCTGGCCGGGGCGCAGCACTTCTTCTTCGACAAGACGGGCACGCTCACCGAAGACCGGCTGCAGCTGTCTGCGGCGCGGCTCACCCCGGCCGGGCAGGCGATGTTCGCCGCCGCCTCGCTGGCGACCGCCCACGCAGCCACGCTGGCTGCCTGGTCCACGCATCCGCTGGCGCGCGCGCTGGCCGCGGCCGGCGCCCACGCCCAGCCGCCCGGGTCATGGTCGGAGATCGAGGAAGTGGCTGGCCACGGGCTGCGCGCTTGCGACGACGCCGGCCGCGTCTGGCGCCTGGGCTCTGCCACCTGGGTCGACGGCCAGGCTGGCGCGGGCGGCGCCGCGCAGGTCTGGCTGGGCTGCGACGGCCAGGCGCTGGCGGCTTTCGAACTCGAGGAGGCGCTGCGCCCGGGCACCGCCGAAGCCCTGCAGGCGCTGCGCGCCGAAGGGGTGCAAATCACCGTCCTGACCGGCGACGCCCCCGAGCGCGCGCTGGCGCTGGCCGCGCGCATTGGCGTGGCCGACGTGCGCGCCGGCGCCACGCCCGAGGCCAAGCTCGCCGCCGTGATGGCGGCGCAGGCCGCCGGGCAGCGCGTGGCGATGGTGGGTGACGGCATCAACGACGCGCCGGTGCTGGCGCGCGCCGACGTCTCGCTGGCCATGGGGCAGGGCGCCCTGGTCTCGCGCAGCCAGGCCGACGCGGTGATCGCATCGAACCAGCTCGGCGACCTGGTGCGCGCCCGGCGCACGGCGCAGCACGCGCTGCGCATCGTGCGCCAGAACTTCATCTGGGCGGCGTCGTACAACGCGCTGTGCATCCCGCTGGCGCTGATCGGCTGGCTGCCGCCCTGGGCGGCCGGCCTGGGCATGGCGCTGAGTTCGCTGATCGTGGTCTTCAACGCGCTGCGCGCCGCGCGCTGAACGATCGCCGCACGACCATGGACAGCCTGTACCTGCTCATCCCCTTGTCGGTGGGGCTCGTGCTGGCGATCCTGGCGGTGTTCGGCTGGGCACTGCACGGCGGGCAGTTCGAAGACCTCGAGTCCGAGGCTGAACGTATCCTGACAGACGAAGTCCCGCCGCTTGACTCCGATCAAGCCTCGCCCCTGAAGCAACGCGAACAATCGCCCGACTCGAATTGACTAGAGAGGAGAAGCGTATGGCAAGCAATGAAGCAATGGCCGCCCCCGCCGCCAGGGAAGCCGACGGTGTCTACACCGACGGCGCCGTGCGCCTGTTCGCGTTGGCCGCCGTGCTCTGGGGCGTGGTCGGCATGCTGGTGGGCGTGATCATCGCCGCCCAGCTGACGTGGCCGCAACTCAACTTCGGCATCCCGTGGCTCAGCTACGGGCGGCTGCGACCGCTGCACACCAACGCGGTGATCTTCGCCTTCGGCGGCAGCGTGCTTTTCGCCACCGCCTACCACGTCGTGCAGCGCACCTGCCAGACGCGCCTGTTCATGCCGGGGCTGGCCATGTTCACGTTCTGGGCCTGGCAGATCGTCATCGTCGCGGCCGCCATCACGCTGCCGCTGGGCCTGACGCAGGGCAAGGAGTACGCGGAACTCGAATGGCCGATCGACCTGTTGATCGCCGTCGTCTGGGTCTCCTACGCGGTGGTCTTCTTCGGCACCATCGGCATCCGCAAGGTGCGCCACATCTACGTCGCGAACTGGTTCTTCGGCGCCTTCATCATCGCCGTGGCGCTGCTGCACATCGTCAACAGTGCGGCCATCCCGGCCGGCCTCTTCAAGAGCTACTCGGCCTACGCCGGCGTGCAGGTCGCCATGGTCCAGTGGTGGTACGGCCACATCGCGGTGGGTTTCTTCCTCACCGCCGGCTTCCTGGGCATCATGTACTACTACATCCCCAAGCAGGCCGAGCGCCCGGTGTACAGCTACCGGCTGAGCATCGTGCACTTCTGGGCGCTGATCTTCACCTACATGTGGGCCGGCCCGCATCACCTGCACTACACGGCGCTGCCCGACTGGGCGCAGAGCGTGGGCATGGTGTTCTCGCTGGTGCTGCTGGCGCCCAGCTGGGGCGGCATGATCAACGGCATCATGACGCTCAGCGGTGCCTGGCACAAGCTGCGTGACGACCCGATCCTGAAGTTCCTCATCGTCAGCCTGTCGTTCTACGGCATGAGCACCTTCGAGG
>JAUXVE010000167.1 GCA_030680415.1 Rubrivivax sp. | reverse complement strand
CAGGTGCTGCAGGCCGGCGCTGGCGCGGTGGCCGGCGCCGCGGCGCGCCGCGAGGCGGCCACGCGCTTCGAAGTCGACAAGACCGTCACCGTGACACGCAACGCCGCGGGCGCCGTGCGCCGGCTCAGCGCCGCAGTGGTCGTCAACCACCGCACCGGCACCGACGCCAAGGGCAAGGCCACCGCGACGCCGCTCACCGAGGGCGAGATCGAGCAGCTGACGGCGCTGGTGCAGCAGGGCATCGGCTTCGATGCCCAGCGTGGCGATGTCGTCAAGGTCATCAACGCGCCCTTCCGCGTCGAGGCCATCGCGCCTGCCGACGTGCCCCCGCTGTGGCAGCAGCCCTGGCTGATGGACATGCTGCGCTCGGCGGCAGCCCCCTTTGCCCTGGCGCTGGTGGCGCTGATGATCGTGTTCAGCCTCATCCGTCCGGCGCTCAAGTCGCTGCTGGCGCCACCGCCGGCGCGGGCTCCCGGCAGCCGCATCGACGAGGTGGTCGACGGCGACCCCGCCCTGCCCGGCACTGCCGGCGCACTGCCGGCACTGGCCGCGCCACTGCGGCAGGCCGACCGCATCGAGGCCGCGCGCGCGCTCGCACGGCAGAACCCGGCCGCCATGGCGCAGGTCGTGCGCGGCTGGGTCAACGGCGAAGCCGCCTGAGGAAGCGAGGGCCCCGACGTGTCTGCAGCGCTGGACGACAAAGGACTGGAGAGTGCCGCCATCCTGCTCATGACCTTGGGCGAGGAGCAGGCGGCCGAGGTCTTCAAGCACCTGGCACCGAAGGAAGTGCAGCGGCTGGGCGAGACCATCACGCGCATGAAGACGGTGTCGCGCGAGCGCGTCGACGCGGTGATGGACCGCTTCGAGAGAGAGGCCGGCAACGACAGCGCGCTCATCTCCGACAACAACGCCTATGTCAAGAGCGTGCTGTGCCTGGCCCTGGGCGAGGAGAAGGCCGCGCTGCTCATCGACCGCATCGGGCAGGGCAGCGACTTCGCCGGCATCGACAACCTGAAGTGGATGGATGCCCCCTCGCTGGCCGAGCTGATGCGCAACGAACACCCGCAGATCGTGGCCGCGATCCTGGTGCACCTGGAGGCCGAGCAGACGGCCGCCACGCTCAAGCTCTTCGGCGAGCGGCAACGCAACGAGGTCATGGTGCGCATCGCCACGCTCGACGGCATCCAGCCGTCGGCGATGAACGACCTCAACCAAGTCATGAGCAAGGTGCTCGCCAGCGGCGGCCAGGGCCGCAAGGCGTCGCTGGGCGGCGCCAAGACGGCGGCCGAGATCCTGAACATGATGGGTGGCGCGATCGAGACCTCGGTGCTCGACTTCGTGCGCGAGGCCGACAGCGACCTGGCGCAGAAGATCATGGACAACATGTTCGTCTTCGACGACCTCGAGAAGATCGACGACAAGGGCATCCAGACGCTGCTCAAGGAAGTGCAGAGCGAGTCGCTGGTGGTGGCCCTCAAGGGTGCCACGCCGGCGCTGCGCGAGAAGATCTTCAAGAACATGTCCACGCGTGCGGCCGAGACGCTGCGCGAGGACCTCGAGTCGCGCGGCCCGGTGCGGCTGTCCGAGGTCGAAGCCGAGCAGAAGGAAATGCTCAAGAGCGTGCGCCGCCTGGCCGACGAGGGCCAGATCGTGCTGGCGGGAGACGGCGACGATGAGTACATCTAAGTCCGGCGGGCAGCGCAACGTGCCGCCGCCGGCGGGCGCCAAGCCGGCGTCGCCCTACACGCGTTTCATCCCGCGCGAGGAGCTGGGCGACTTCGCGAGCTGGAAGCCCAGCCACTTCGGCGATGCGAGCGACGCTGCCGGGCCGGCCCCCGAGCCGCTCGCGCCCACTACCGACGACTGGCAGGCACGTGTTGCCGCAGCCCGCCAGACCGGCTACCAGGAGGGCTACCGCGACGGACTGGTGGCGCTGGACAGTTTCAAGCACAGTTTCGCCCAGCAGGCCACGTCACAGATCGGCGCCCTGCTCGAGGCCTTCGACCACCAGCTCGGCGAAGTCGACGAGCAGGCCGCGCACGCCGTGGTGCGCATTGCGGTGCAACTCGCGCGCCAGGTATTGCGCACCGAGCTGCAGCTGCGTCCTGAACTGGTGGCACAGGTGGCCGCCGAGGCCGTCAACGCGGTGATGCTGAGCGCGCGTCACATCTCGGTTCAGGTGCACCCGCAGGACCTGCCGCTGGTGGCCGAGGGGGCCACCGAGGCGCTGGAGGCGCGGGGGGCACGGCTGCACGCCAACCCGGCGATCGAACGTGGCGGCGTGCTGGTGCAAAGCGATGTCGGCGCCATCGATGCCCGCATCGCCAGCCGCTGGGCGCAGGCCGCGGCGGCCCTGGGCTCGGACGAAACGCTGGCCGGCGACGAAGAGCCCGCGCCATGATCCTGCTCACCGACCGCCTGCAGGCCCGCGGCCGGCGCTGGGAGCGCTGGCTGCACGACCTGCAGGACTACGCCGCGCTGCCGCAGCCGCTGGAATCGACCGGCACGCTGCTGCGCGTGACCGGCCTCGTGCTCGAAGCCGCCGGCATCCGGCTGCCCGTCGGCTCGGTGTGCGAAGTCAGCGCCGAAGGCCAAGCGGGCGGCAACGCGGTACTGGCCGAGGTGGTGGGCTTCAACGGCGACCGCGCCTTCCTGATGCCGACCGGCGAACTGCACGGCCTGAGTAGCGGCGCGCGCGTGGTGCCGCGGCCGGCACCGCAGCTGCCGCCGCGCTGGGGCGTCCAGAACCACCCCTGGCGGCGCAGTGAAGACCGCGGCCTGCACCTGCCCATGGGCGACGGCCTGCTGGGCCGCGTCGTCGACTCGCACGGCCAGCCGCTCGACCGCCTGGGCCCGATCGGCAACGTGCACGCCGAGCCCATGGTGCGGCGCCCGATCAACGCCATGGACCGCGATCCCGTGCGCACGCCGCTGGACACCGGCGTGCGCGCCATCAACGCCATGCTCACCGTCGGCCGCGGCCAGCGCATCGGGCTGTTCGCCGGCACCGGCGTGGGTAAAAGCGTGCTGCTGGGCATGATGGCGCGCTACACGGCGGCCGATGTCATCGTCGTCGGGCTCATCGGCGAGCGCGGGCGCGAGGTCAAGGAATTCATCGAGGACATCCTCGAGGAAGAGGGTCGCAAGCGCAGCGTCGTGGTCGCCGCCCCCGCCGACGCGCCGCCCTTGGTGCGCATGCAGGGCGCCGGCTACGCCACCGCCATCGCCGAACACTTTCGCGATCGCGGCCAGCATGTGCTGCTGCTGATGGACAGCCTGACGCGCTACGCCATGGCGCAGCGCGAGATCGCGCTCGCCATCGGCGAGCCGCCGGCCACCAAGGGCTACCCGCCGAGCTGCTTTGCCAAGCTGCCGCAACTGGTGGAGCGCAGCGGCAACGGCCTGCAGGGCGTGGGCTCGATCACCGCCTTCTACACCGTGCTCAGCGAGGGCGACGACCCGCAGGACCCGATCGCCGATGCTGCGCGCGGCATCCTCGACGGCCACATCGTGCTGTCGCGCGAACTGGCCGAGGCCGGCCACTACCCGGCGATCGACGTCGAACGCTCGATCTCGCGCGTCATGCCGGCGGTGGCGACGCGCGAACACGTGCTGGCGGCGCGCCGCATGCGGCAGATGCTGGCGCGCGTGAACAAGGCGCGCGACCTCATCCAGCTCGGCGCCTACCAGACCGGCCACGATGCCGAGCTCGACACCGCCGTGCGGCTGCAGCCGCAGATGAACGCGCTGCTGCAGCAGGACATGCATGAATGCGCTGCCCTCGACAGCAGCCGGGCGCAGCTGCGCCACCTGATGGACATCTAGGAAGAGGTCACCTTTGAGCACAGCCCTGCAGACCCTGCTGGACGAGGCCGAACGCCGGCGCGACAACGCGCTGGCCGCCCTGATGCAGGCCGAGGAGGCCGCGCGCGGCCTGCACGCGCAGGCCGCGCAGCTGCGCGCTTACCGCGGCGACTACCACGAGCGCGGCCCCACGCACTGCGGGCGCAGCACGCCGATCGAACTGCTGCACTGCCACCGCGACTTCATGCAAAGGCTCGACCAGGCGCTGGCGCAGCAGCAGGGCCAGCTGCAGGCCGGCCAGGCGCGTGTGGTGCAGCTGCGCGCGGCGCTGCTGGCCCACGAGATCCGCGTCGCGTCGGTGCGCAAGCTGATCGAACGCCGGACCCAGGATGGGCGCCTGGTTGCCGCGCGGCTGGAGCAGCGCCGCGGCGACGACGCCGCGACGCAGAGCCTGTGGCGCCAGGGTGCCGATGCCCTGCCGGCAGCCACTTGAGCTCTGCACGATGAACCTCATTCCTGTGCTGGCCGGCGTGATGCCGGTGCGTGCTGCGGCCGCCGTGTCCCCGGGCGACTCACGCCTGCCCCCTGCCACCAGCAGCCGTGATGCCGCCGGTCCGGCCGGCGGCTTCGCGCGCGCCCTGAGCGAGGCCGGCGCGCCCGGCCGATCCACGAGCGGCGCTGCGCCTGACGACAACGGCCAGCCGGCGGAAGGGTCACGCGCCGGCGACGACCACGAAGCGCCCACGGCGGGGACGCAGTCCGCGCCCGCGGCGCCTGCCGAGGCTGCAAGCCCTGCCCCGCCGTCACCGCCCCGGTCGACGGTGGCCGCGTCGGCGCAGGCGTCGGCGGCCAACGCAGGGCACGCCGCCTCTGTATCGTCGCCCACGCAGAAGGTCCGGGCGGTCGTCCTCGGCGGCGCTGCCTCGCCGGCGCTAACGACCGAAAGCCCGCACAGCGAGGGCAGTACGCCAACCGACACGCCAACAGCTCAGCCCGCCGAGACGGCGACTCCCGCCGGCGCTGCCGAGGCGGCGAACCTCCTGGCCGAACTGCAGGCCCGGCACGCGGCGCAGGCGGCAACGCCGACGCAAGCCAATGCAGCGGTGGACCACGAGGACGATGCCAGCGCCGGTGCGCTGCGGCTGCCACAGCGGCGCCTCGTCGCCGCTGCGGCGCCGACGGACAAGCCGGCGCTCCCGGAGCCGGTCAACACCAGCGCCACGGCACGCAACGCGCTGAGCATCGAGACCCCGTCGCCGGCAACGAACCACGGGCCCGTGGCCGAGTCGATGGCTGTCACCCTGCCCGCTGGTGCACTGCCGCCATACGTCGGGCCGACGGCGGCGCTGCAGCCAGGCCTGGGCGCGGCACCCGCCGCCGAAGCGCGCTTGACCGCCGCCCCCGGCAGCGCCGAGTTCTCCACCCAGCTCGGCAGCCAGCTCACGACCTTCGTGCGCGACGGCGTCCAGCATGCCCGGCTGCATCTCAACCCGGCAGAGATGGGGCCGGTCACGGTGCAGATCCGCATCGACGGTCAGGCCGCCCAGGTGCACCTGGCGGCCGAACATGGCCTCACCCGCCAGGCACTCGAACAGTCGATGCCGCTGCTGGCGGGCAGCCTGCGCGAGGCCGGCCTCACGCTCAGCGGCGGCGGCGTCTTCGAGCAGCCGCGCCAGTCGCGCGACGAAGCACCGCCCGGCACGGCCGCCGGCAACCGCCCCAGCCGCGAGGGTTCCGACGATGTCGCCTTGCGTCCGGGCCCGACCCCGGTGCACCGCCGCGGCGTGGTGGATCTCGTCGCCTGAGCGCTGCAGCGGACTTGCGGGCCGTGGAGGGCTGCATAAGCCGCCCTTTTCGCGGCTTTCCAGGTGACCGGCGGTCTCAATAATGGTTGCATCGGGCCGAGGACCGCCATCACGGTGGTCGACGGCGGCCTGTCTTCAGGAGAAGAGTGCATGTCCACCGCCACGGCTGCCGAAGAGCCCGTCGTGCCCGCCGTCAGGGGCAAGAAGAAGCTGATCCTCATCATCGTCGCCGTCGCGGCGCTGGTGCTGGCAGCCGGCGGCGGCGGCGCCGCCTTCCTGATGAACAAGAGCGCGGACGCCAAGGTGGCCGCCGCCGAGGGCGAAGACGCCGAAGACGCCGAAGTGGCCGATGCCGAAGTCGAGGACGCCGCGCCCCTCCAGTCCGCGGGTCGCATCGACCCGAAGGCGACGCCGGTGTTCGTGCCGCTGGATCCCTTCACCGTCAACCTCGCGGACCGCAATGCCGACCGCTACGCCCAGGTCGGCATCACGCTGGAGATCGACAACGCCAAGACCGGCGACCGCATCAAGGCCTTCATGCCCGTCATCCGCAACAACATCCTGATGGCCATCGCCGACCGCACCGCCGAGGATCTGCTGGCCCGTGAAGGCAAGGCCCAGCTGGCCGAGCGCGTCCGGCGCGAGACGTCTCGCGCCATGGGCTACGCCGTCGCTGTGGAAGACGCCGCCGCCAAGGGCCCGGCAAAGGCCGGGCCGGGAGGGCCCGTGCTGCCGGTGAAGGCCGTGCACTTCTCCAACTTCATCGTCCAGTGATGTGCACCCCTGAGCACACCGCATCCGTCGACAAACCCCTCGCGGCCGACATCGGCCGCCTCATCGCCAGCACCGCTGCGGGCTGGCACGGAGCACACCCCAATGGCCGCTGAATCCGAATTCCCTCTGCCCTCCGAATCCGCCGAGGACAGTGCCGCCGCCGACTGGGCCGCCGCGCTGTCGGAAAGTGCCGGCAGCCGCGAAATGGTCAGCGAAGTGGCTGCCGCCGCCGAGTCGGTGGCGCCGGCCTCCTTCGCCAACTTCGCGGCCTCGGGCGCGACGGCGACGGGCGCCGGCAACGACATCAACATGATCCTGGACATCCCCGTCCAGCTCACCGTGGAACTCGGCCGCACGCGGATCCCGATCAAGAACATCCTGCAGCTGGCGCAGGGCTCGGTGGTCGAGCTGGAAACGCTGGCCGGCGAGCCCATGGACGTGCTCGTCAACGGCTACCTCATCGCGCAGGGCGAGGTGGTGGTGGTCAACGACAAGTTCGGCATCCGTCTCACCGACATCGTGACACCCAGCGAACGCATGCGCCGTTTGTCCAAGGCCTGAGGCATGGCACCGAGCTGGTCTTCGCTGCTGTGGTTCGCCGCCGTCATCGCGGCCATCCCGATCGTGCTGTGGCTGCTCAAGCGCACGCCCGTCGGTGGCGGTGCCGGCGGCCCGGCCGGTACGCCGCGCCCGGTGTCCGTGTTGCCCTTGTCGGCGTCGCAGCGGCTGGTGACGGTGGAAGTGGGCCAGGGTGAGCAACGGCAATGGCTGGTGCTCGGCGTCACCGCGCAAGGCATCACCACGCTGCACACGATGCCGGCACAGGCGCCGGCCGAAGGCAGCGCAGCGCTGCTGCCGCAGGCTGGCTTTGCAAATCTCCTGCAACGCCTGCGCCAGGGCGCAAACACCCACCATGCGCGTTAGCCGGGTTGGCCGGGTTCTTCTGCTCGCGCTGCTGGCCACCGCCGCCGGCGGCGCGCTGGCGCAGCAAGGCCCCGGCCTGCCGCTGATGGTGGCACAGGGCGCGGGCGGCACCAGCTATTCGGTGCCGATCCAGACGCTGCTGTTCTTCACCGCGCTGTCCTTCCTGCCCGCGGTGCTGCTGCTGATGACGGGTTTCACGCGCATCGTCATCGTGCTGTCGCTGTTGCGCCAGGCGCTGGGCACGCAGGCCGCGCCGCCCAACCAGGTGATCATCGGCATGAGCCTGTTCCTGACCTTCTTCGTCATGGCACCGACCTTCGACAAGATCTACGAACAGGCCTACGCACCCTACGCCGCCGGCACCATGCCGGTGGACGAAGCGCTCAAGCAGGGCGCCCAGCCGCTGCGCGAGTTCATGCTCAAGCAGACGAGGCAGAGCGACGTCATGCTGTTCGCCCGGCTGGCCAAGCTGCCGCCCGAGGTGAAGGGTGAAGCGGTGCCGCTGACCGTGCTGGTGCCGGCCTTCGTGACGAGCGAGCTGAAGAGCGCTTTCCAGATCGGCTTCATGATCTTCATCCCGTTCCTGATCATCGACATGATCGTGGCCAGCGTGCTGATGAGCCTGGGCATGATGATGCTCAGCCCGGTGCTGGTGGCCCTGCCCTTCAAGCTGATGCTGTTCGTGCTGGCCGACGGCTGGAACCTGCTGCTGGGTTCGCTGGCGGCGTCCTTCGCCACCTGAGCCTGACTTCGACATGGATGCACAACAAGTCCTCACCGCCGGCCAGAACGGCCTCACCGTGCTGCTGATGGTGGCCGCTCCGGTATTGCTGGTGATCCTGGCGGTGGGCCTGGTGGTGAGCATCTTCCAGGCCGCGACGCAGATCAACGAGGCCACGCTGAGCTTCGTGCCCAAGATCGTGGCCGCCGCCACGGTGCTAGGTGTGGCCGGGCCGTGGATGGTGACGACGCTGGTGGAATACCTGCAGCGGGTGCTGCAGTCGATTCCGTCGGCCGTTGGCTGAACGGGTCCCCGGGATGCCCGCTGCATCGACCCGAGGGGCCGCATCATCCCTGGGGCGGCCTGGCGGCTGACCCGCGCATGCTGACCTTCACCGAAGCCCAGGTCCTGGCCTGGATCACGCCGCTGCTGTGGCCCTTCCTGCGTGCGCTGGCGCTGTTCACGGCGCTGCCGGTGCTGGGCACGCGCGTCGTGCCGGCGCGGGTGCGCATCGGCCTGGCGGCCCTGATCGCACTGGCCGCGCAGCCCTCGCTGCCGGAGCTGCCGGCGGCCGTGAGCGCGATCGCGCTGGACTCACCGCTGGCGCTGCTGCTGGTGTTGCAGCAGGTGGTGATCGGGCTTTCGCTCGGCTTCGCGGTGCGGGTGGTGTTTGCGGCGGTCGAGTTTGCCGGCGAGATCATCGGCTTGCAGATGGGGCTGAACTTTGCCGGTTTCTTCGATCCGCTGTCGGCCAGCACCGCCACTGCCGCAAGCCGCTTCTTCGGCGCCATCGTGGCCTGGCTCTTCATCGTCATCAACGGCCACCTGCTGGTGGTGGCGGCATTGGTGCAGACCTACACCGCCTTTCCGATCGGCGCCGAGCCGTTCGCCTTCGTGCGCGAGATGCAGCCCCACCGCTGGGGTGCCGAGATCTTCTCGATGGGGCTGTGGATCGCGCTGCCGATGTTGACGATGCTGCTGTTCGTCAACATTGCGCTGGGCGCCATCTCGCGCGTGGCGCCGCAGATCAACATCTTCGCCATCGGCTTCCCGGTGACGCTGGGCCTGGGCCTGCTCGGACTGTTGCTGACGCTGCCGATGCTGGCGCAGCCGTTCACGATGACGCTGGAGCGGCTGCTCGAGCACTTCCGCTGACGGCCTGAGCGCCGGGTGGCCTCGTGCTTTGCGCGCGCGCAAGGCGTTGCGGCGCCGATCCGCTACGCTGTACCCCATGACCGCCCTGCTTGCCGGTGCCACCGGACTCATCGGCCGTGAACTGGCGGCGACATGGACCGGCCCCGGCGAACTGCACTTGCTGGTGCGGCGCCCGGTGCCAGTGGCCGGGGCCGCGCCGCAGTTGCAGCGCGTGCACGTGGTGGACTACAGCGCCCTGCCCGCGCTGCCGGCGGCGGACGAGGCCTACTGCTGCCTGGGCACGACGATCAAGGTTGCGGGCTCGCAGGCGGCGTTTCGCGCCGTCGATTTCGACGCCGTGCTGGCCTTTGCGCGCGCTGCGCGGCAAGCCGGCGTGCGCCGCTTCGCGGTCGTCTCGGCGCTGGGTGCCAGCCCGCGCTCGGCCACCTTCTACAACCGCGTCAAGGGCGAGATGGAGCAGGCGCTGGCCGGCCTCGGCTTTGCCAGCCTGGTCATCGTGCGGCCTTCGCTGCTGGCCGGCGACCGCAGCAAACTCGGCCAGCCGCAGCGCGCGGGCGAACGGCTGGCGCTGGTGCTGACCATGCCGCTGGCACCGCTGATCCCCAAGGCCTGGCGGCCGATCGCCGCCGCCACCGCGGCGCGTGCGATGCGCCGCGCGCTGGCCGACGAGCGGCCCGGCGTGCGCTTCGTCGAATCGGCAGAACTGCAGGAGATCGGCACATGAAGATCCAGTTCCTGGGCGCGGTCGACGGCGTCACCGGCTCACGCCACCTCGTGGAGACGGAGCAGCAACACGTGCTGCTGGACTGCGGCCTGTTCCAGGGCTGGAAGCTGCATCGCGAACGCAACTGGCAATATCCGGAGGCGCTGCGCGAGCTCGACGCCGTGGTGCCGAGCCACGCCCACCTGGACCACGGCGGCTGGCTGCCGGCGCTGGTGAAACACGGCTTTCGCGGCCCCATCCATGCCAGCCCGGCGACCTGCGAACTGGCGCGCGTGTTGCTGCAGTCTGACCATTGAACCCAAGGGCCGCGTGGCGGCTCGCATCAGGGTATCGCCAGCAGCACCTTGCCCACCGTGCTCCCCTGCTCGACGAGTTCGTGCGCCTGCGCGATCTGCGCCAGCGGCAGCCGCGCGGCGATGGCGTGCTGCAGCAGGCCCTGCTCGAGCAGGCGGGTCAGGACCTGCACCGCCTGCTCGCGCTCGGTGTCGTTCAGGTTGTAGACGATGAAGAACTGCAGAGCGACGTTGTTGACGATGAGCGGGAAGAACGGCAGCTTGAACTCACCGGCACCGCTGCCGTAGACGACGCAGTCGCCGCCGCGGCGGATGAGCTGCAGGTCCAGCGCGGCGTTGGCCGCGATGTCGACCTCGATGATGCGGTCGACGCCCTGCCCTTCGGTGGTCTCGCGCAGGCGCGCCACGACGTCGTCGCTGCGGTAGTCGAAGGCCGTGTCGGCACCGGCGGCGCGTGCGATCTCGGCCTTGTGCGGGCTGCTCACGGTGGCCAGCACCTGGCGCGCCCCGAGCAGGCGCGAGAACTGCACCGCGTAGTGGCCGACGGCGCCCGCCCCGCCCGCCACCAGCACACGCTGGCCCTGCACGCCGCCGCGCGTGAGCACCGCATGCAGCGCCGTCAGCGCGGGGATGCCCAGGCAGGCCCCGGCCTCGTCGCCGACATTGGCGGGCAGCGCGACGGCCTGCGCCTGCGGCAACACCACGAACTGCGCCGCGGTGCCGAAGGGCCGCCCCCAGGCCGCGTTCCAGACCCAGACGCGCTGGCCCACGCGCGAGGGGGCCACGCCGGCGCCCACGGCATCGATGACGCCCATGCCGTCGCTGTGCGGAACGATGCGCGGAAACGGCAGCTCGCTGCTGCGCAGGCCCGCGCGGGACTTCACGTCCGACGGATTGACGCCCGACCAGCGCAGGCGCACGCGCACCTCGCCGGGGCCGGGCTCGGGGTCGGGCAGCTCGGCGAGCTGCAGCACATCGCGCGCGGCGCCGGTGCGTTCGTAGAAGGCGGCTTGCATCATGGGGCCCTTGGCGTGATCCGGACCCCGATTCTGCGTCCGCTGGCACCGCGATGCAGGCGCATGACCTGAAATGCTCTCGTGCCAGGTGCAGTGCATGGAAGAGAAGTGGCTTGTCCGCTCGCGGCCCGTTGCGGACCTTGACCGTCCGCTTTCGCGTGCGGGCTGTGGTGGCGGCAAAGGGGTGTCCGGGCGGGGCGCGGCGTGCGACTGAGGCGGTCGTCGCTGCGCGCCGACTGCCCTGCGCTGCTCGGGCCCATGGCC
>JAUXVE010000166.1 GCA_030680415.1 Rubrivivax sp. | reverse complement strand
GCGCCGGCGCGGGCGCAACGGCGGGCGGCGCCGCGGGGGCCAGTTCGCGCACGAAGGCCACCTCGATGCGGCGCGGACGGGAGTCGGCAGCGCCCTCGCCCAGGCGGTCGGGCAGCACCTCGCCGGCCAGCCACAGATGTGTCAGCGTCACGGCCACCGCCAGACCCGCCAGCGTGCGCCACCGCGGCGGCGTGACGCGGCGGCGCTCTGCGGCCGCGATGCTCACAGGCCGGGGTCGCTACTTCTTCGCGCTGGCGGCCACCAGCAGCCGCTCGAGCTCGACGCCCGGGATCGCTCCCGGCTTGCGCGTGCCGTCCTCGAAGAACACCGCCGGCGTGCCGTTGATGCGGTTGGCGCGCGAGAACGCCAGGTTGCGCTCGATCGCCGCGGTGTCGCACTTGCCGGCCGTCTTGGGCGGCACCACGCCGTCGAGCATCCAGTCGCGCCAGGCGCGCATGGGCTCCTTGGCGCACCAGATGTCCTTGGACTTGACGCTGGAGTCGGGCCCCAGGATGGGCATCAGAAAAGTGTAGATCGTGACGTCCTTGATGGTGACGAGATCGCGCTCGAAGCGTTTGCAGTAGCCGCAGTTGGGGTCGACGAACACCGCCAGCTTGCGTGCGCCGCTGCCCTGGCGCTGGGTCATGGCGTCCTTCAGCGGCAGCTTGTCGAAGTCGATGGCCAGCAGCTTCTGCAAGCGCGCTTCTGTGAGGTCTGTGCGGCTCTTGGTTTCGACCAGCGCGCCGTTGACGAACACATGCTCGCCGCTGGCGTCGCTGTAGAGGAGCTCGGTGCCGCCGAAGCGCACCTCGTACAGG
Organism: Rubrivivax sp.; assembly: GCA_030680415.1. GTDB lineage: Bacteria > Pseudomonadota > Gammaproteobacteria > Burkholderiales > Burkholderiaceae_C > Rubrivivax. The sequence goes on along the minus strand of JAUXVE010000166.1, from coordinate 34,465 downwards.
CCGGCGACGGGCGTCTTCGTGATCTCGTCGATCTTCGGCAGGTTGGGCAGCCGCTCGGCCAGGGTCTTGCGGATCAAAGCCTCCTGGGCCAGGGCGCCGAAGGAAAGCAGCAGCGCAGCGGCAGCCAGCGAGGTCTTGATCGGGTGTGAGATGGGCATCTGGGAGGGTCCTGGGTGGGCAGTCAAGCGCCGAGAGCGCGGGCGGCGAGCAGCCGCTTCAACGGCGTGAGGTGGTTGACCAGACTCAGCCCGCGGTTGCGAAGTTCCCGCGCCAGCGGCGCCGGGCTGGCAAAGAGGTGCAGCAGGCCGTCGGTGAGGTGGGCCATGGCCAGCGTGGGGCCGATGCGTCGGCGCGCGTAACGCTGCAGCACCTTGGGGTCGGCCAGCGGACGCCAGGCCTCGCGGCCGGCCAGCACTTCGACCAGTGCGGCGACGTCGGCCAGGCCCAGGTTCAGGCCCTGGCCGGCCAGCGGGTGCACCACGTGCGCAGCGTCGCCCACCAACACCCAGCCCGGCCCGTGCAGCGATTCGGCCTGCGCCACCGACAGCGGCCACTGCGCGCGCGCGCTGGCCAGCGCCAGCGTGCCGGCAGCACCCTGGCTGGCGTCCGTCAACGCGGCGATGAATTCGGCCTCGGGCAGCGCCATCAGTTCGTCGGCCCGGGCGTCGGGCACCGACCAGACGAGGCCCAGGCCGTGGCCCGGCCGCGGGCGGTCCAGCGGCAACAGCGCCAGCACGTCCGGGCTGCGGAACCACTGCCGGGCCAGGCCGGCGTGCGGCTGCTCGCTGAGCAGCCGCGCGGCGATGCCACGGTGGCCGTAGGCCCGCCTGGGCATGCGCACACCCAGGCGCTGGCGCGTGGTCGAGTCCTTGCCCTCGGCCAGCACCTGCAGCGTGGCCGGCAGCTCGTGGTCGACCAGGGTCAGGTGCGGCGCAAAGCGCGCCGCGGCACGCAGTGCGCGTTCGAGCTCGGCGGCATCGACGATCCAGGCCAGTTCGCCCACCGCCTGCGCCCAGGCCGAGAAGTCGAGCACGGCGCCGGCGGCGTCGCCCTGCACATGCATGTCGAAGACCGGCGTGCGCGCATCCGCCGGGATCGCGTCCCACACCTTCAGCGCGGCCAGCAGGGCCACCGAAGGGCGGTTGAGGGCGTAGGCGCGCACGTCGTCGGCGGCCGGCACGGCCGCGCCCAGCAGCGCCACGCGCAGCCCCTGGCGCGACAGCGCCAGGGCCGCGGCCAGGCCCACGGCGCCGGCGCCGCGCACAAGAATGTCGTGTGTTGTCACCCCGGCATTGTAGGAAGCCGCCCGGCGGCACAATGAACCGAACTGGATGACCCTTTGGAGCCTTCGTGAGCGACCTCGCCTGCACCCTTAGCGCGCTTTACGTCCACCCCGTCAAGTCCTGCGCCGGCATCACGGTGAACGAGGCCTTGCTGGTGGAGACCGGCCTCGACCTCGACCGCGCCTGGATGGTGGTCGACGAACGAGGCGACATGCTGACCCAGCGCGAGTGGCCGCGGCTGGCGCTGGTGCAGCCGACGCTGAAGGGCAGCGAGATGGTGCTGCGGGCCCCCGGCATGCTGGCCCTGCACGTGCGGCTCGACACCGTGGAAGCCGCCACCCGCGTGCGCGTCTGGGACGACATCGTCAAGGCCTACGACATGGGCGCGCTGGCGGCGCAGTGGTGCAGCGACTTCCTGGCCCCGAGCGCCGGCGCGAAGCTGCGCCTGGTGCGCTTCGACCCTGAAGAGCAGCGTCTGGCGGACCCGAAATGGACCGGCGAGTTGCAGGCCGGGAACGCCTTCACCGACGGCTTCCCGCTGCTGGTGACCAGCAGCGCTTCGCTGGCCGACCTCAACCAGCGCCTGGCCGCGCGCGGCGTGGCGCCGGTGACGATGCAGCGCTTCCGCCCCAACCTGGTGTTCGACGGCTTGCAGCCCTACGACGAGGACCACATCGACGAGATCACCATCGAGACCGCCGAGGGCCCGGTGCGGCTGCGGCTGGTCAAACCCTGCACACGCTGCACGATCCCGAACGTGGACCCGGCCACCGCCGCCACCGGCCACGAGCCCGGTGACACGCTGGCCGGCTACCGCGCCGACGCGCGCATGAAGGGCGGCATCACCTTCGGCGTCAACGCCGTCATCGTGGAGGGCCTGGAGCGCACGCTGCGCACGGGCCAGGCCGCCCGCGCGCGGCTGAACTTCTGAACGCGGCGCCCTACCCCGGCCGCCGCTCGGGCAGCGGCGTGAACTCGGTCTCGCCCGGCACGGCCGCAAAGCGCTGCGCCGCCCAGGCGTCGGCGGCCTGCTCGATGCGCTCCCGGCGCGACGAGACGAAGTTCCACCGGACGTGGCGCGGGCCCAGCGGCGCGCCGCCGATCAGCACCACGCGGGCGTCGCCCGCGGCGGCCAGCGTCACGTCCAGATACAGCATCGGCGAGCGCACCGCCACCGGCGATGTGGTGCCGAAAGCGCTGCCGATCAGCACGCGCACCGTGGCGCCGCCGACCTCCAGCACCGGGATCGCCGCCGGCGGTCATCCAGTTGAGGGCACCGGGCTCGATGCGCTGCACGGCGCCGGTGGAGTCGCGGTGCAGCATGGCGCCCTCGAACAGATAGGTCGCGGTGGCCAGGCCGATGTGCGGGTGCGGCCGCACGTCGTGGCGTCCTGCGGGCGCACGTCGACGGGCCCGAAGTGGTCGCAGAACAGGAAGGGCCCGACCGCCTGCCGTGCCGCCGCCGGCAGCAGGCGGCGCACGACGAATCCGCCATCGAGGTCCTTGGCGTGGGGGTGCAGAGACAGGTGCCTGGGGTTCATCACCCCAGTGTAGGAAAATCGCGGGCTTCCCGCATCAGCCCCATCAGACCCGAAAGATTCCCATGAGCCTCAAGTGCGGCATCGTCGGCCTGCCCAACGTCGGCAAGTCGACCCTTTTCAATGCCCTCACACGGGCCGGCATCGCGGCCGAGAACTACCCCTTCTGCACCATCGAGCCCAATGTCGGCGTCGTCGAGCTGCCCGACCCGCGGCTGGCCGCGCTGGCCGCCATCGTCGAGCCCGAGCGCGTGGTGCCGGCGATCGTCGAGTTCGTCGACATCGCCGGCCTGGTGGCCGGCGCCAGCAAGGGCGAAGGCCTGGGCAACCAGTTCCTGAGCCACATCCGCGAAACCGACGCCATCGTCAACGTCGTGCGCTGCTTCGACGACGACAACGTCATCCACGTTGCCGGCAAGGTGGACCCGGTCTCCGACATCGAGGTCATCCAGACCGAACTCTGCCTGGCCGACCTGGCCACGGTGGAGAAGAGCCTGCACCGCTACGTGAAGGCGGCGCGCTCGGGCAACGACAAGGAAGCCGCAGCGCTGGTCAAGGTGCTGGAAAAGTGCCAGGCCGCGCTGGACCAGGCGCAGCCGGTGCGCGGCATCGACTTCGGCAAGGAGGAACTCGTCATCCTCAAGCCGCTGTGCCTGATCACCGCCAAGCCGGCGATGTTCGTGGCCAACGTGGCCGAAGACGGCTTCGCCGACAACCCCTACCTCACCCGGCTGGAGGAGTTTGCCGTGCGGCAGAACGCGCCGGTGGTGGCGATCTGTGCCAAGACCGAGGCCGAACTGGCCGACATGGCCGACGAAGACCGCTCGCTGTTCCTGCACGAGATGGGGCAGGACGAGCCGGGGCTGAACCGCCTCATCCGCGCCGCCTTCCGGCTGCTCGGCCTGCAGACCTACTTCACCGCCGGGGTGAAGGAAGTGCGCGCCTGGACGATCCACATCGGCGACACCGCGCCGCAGGCCGCCGGTGTCATCCACACCGACTTCGAACGCGGCTTCATCCGCGCCCAGACCATCGCCTTCGACGACTTCATCGCCTACAAGGGCGAACAAGGCGCCAAGGACGCGGGCAGGATGCGTGCCGAAGGCAAGGAATACGTCGTCAAGGACGGCGACGTGCTGAACTTCCTGTTCAACGTTTGAACCCCAGGACCCCAGGCACCGACGGCGGGGTGCGGCTCGCGTCCGCAAGCCGCGGCGGTAGAGTCGGCTCATGAAGACCCACCCCGTGCCCCTGCAGGCGCCGCCCCCGCGCGCGGCGACGCCGGCGCTGGCGTGGCTGGTGGCGCTGGCCACCGCAGTGGCCTATGCGGCGGTGGGCGGCCTGGGGCTGCTGCTGGCCGGGCCGCCGGGTTATGCGTCACCGCTGTACCCGTCGGCGGGCATCGCGCTGGCGGCCACGCTGACCTTCGGGCGCGCCGCGCTGCCGGGGGTGCTGCTGGGGGCTTTCACCGTGAATGCCGCACTCGGCCTGCTGCGCGATCAGTCGGGGCTCGCGCTGGTGCTGCTGCCGCTGCTCATCGGCGCCGGTGCCGCGTTGCAGGCGGCCGTGGGTGCGGCGCTGATCCGCCGCTTCGTCAGCCAGCCGGTGGTGCTGAACGCGCCGCGCGACATCGCGCTGGCCGGCGGGCTGGGTGCCGTCGTGGCCTGCGTCGTGAGCCCCAGCGTGGCCGTGCCGGCACTGCTGCTCAACGGCGCCATCGACGCCGGCACGGCACTGTCGACCTGGCTCACCTGGTGGACCGGCGACGCCGTGGGCGTGCTCATCGGCGCGCCGCTGGCACTGACGCTGATCGGCCGCCCGCGTGCGGACTGGCGCTCGCGGCAGCTCACCCTGGGCCTGCCGCTGCTGGTGGCGTTGCTGCTGCTGGCCGCGGTGATGGTCGAACTCAACCGGCTCGACCGCCAGCGCCTGACGGGCACCTTCGAGCGCGGCGCCGACCGCCTGGCGGCCGAGGCACAGGAGCGGCTGAGCGCTCCGGTGTATGCGCTGCAGGCCTTGCACAGCGCGGCACGTGCGCGCGGCGAACTGGACAGCGACACGCTGCGCGAGGCCTCGCGCTGGTGGCTCGGGCAGCCGATCCCGCTGCAGGCCATGGGTTACAGCGTGCGCGTGACGCCGGCCGAGCTGCCGGCGTTCGAAGCCACGGCCAGGGCCCAGGGCCCGCCCGGCTATCGCGTGTTCGACCGCGACGGTGGTGCCGCCCGCGCCGCCGACGCCGAGGTGGTGGCCTTGCGCCACGTCGAACCAGCCGCCGGGAATGCCGCCGCGATAGGCGTCAACGCCTTGTCGATACCCGCGGCGCGTGCAGCGATCCAGGCCACGCGCCGCAGCGGCCAGCCGGCGGCCACGACGGGTTTTCGGCTCACGCAGTCGGCCGCCGACGAGACCGGTGTCGTCATCTACCAGGCCTTGTACCGCGGCGAGCCGAGCAACGAAGCCCAGCGTGCGGCGTCGTTCCGTGGTGTCGTATTCGTGACGCTGCGCACCGAAGCAGCAATGGCGGCGCTGGCTCCTGAAGGCCACCGCTACCTGCGCTGGTGCCTCATCGACCCCGCCTCCGAGGCGCCGTACCGCAGGCTGGCCGGCGGCGCCGGCTGCGAGCCGGCTGCCGCCGGCCAGGCGCCGGCCGCGCGCCTGCTGGCCGTACGCACGGTGGAACTGGGCGGCCGCAGCTACGAACTGCAGGTCGGCACGGCCCTGGCCGACGTTCCTGGCCAGCAGCGCGAAACCGCCTGGCTGCTGTCGCTGGCCGGCCTGGCCTCGGCCGCCATGCTGGGTGCGCTGCTGCTCACCGTCACCGGCCACAGCCGGCGCACCGAACTGGTGGTGCAGGCCGGCACCACCGAACTGCGGCGCGAGGTGGCCGAGCGCACGCAGGCCGAAAGGGCCCTGCGCGACAGCGAACAGCGCTTGCGCAGCATCTTCGACCACGCGCCCATCGGCGTCATGTTCCTCGACCCGCGCGGCCACATCATCGAGTGCAACCCGCGGTTGTGCGAGATGATCGGGCACAGCGCCAAGGACCTGCGCGGCCGCTCGGTGGCCGAGATCGTGCACCCCGACGACGCGGCGCACATCCGACGCCAGCGGCGTGACCTGTTCACCGGCCTGCCCGATGCGGTGCTCGACGCCGTGCGCATGCGCCCGGCCGACGGCCGCGAACTGCTCGTGCGCGCCAGTGCCTCGGCGCTGCGCGACGAGCGCGGCCGCGTCGTGCGCATCGTGAGCGTGCTCGAGGACATCACCGAACACCGGCGGCTGCTGGCCTCGGAGCGCGCGCTGCACCGCGCCGAAGCGGCCAACCGCGCCAAGAGCGACTTCCTGTCGCGCATGAGCCACGAACTGCGCACGCCGCTCAACGCCATGATCGGCTTCTCGCAGTTGCTGGGCATGGACCGCGAGCCCGGGCTGGCACCCCACCAGCGCGAGTGGACGCTGCAGATCCAGCGTGCCGGCTGGCACCTGCTGGAGATGATCAACGAGACCCTGGACCTGGCGCGCATCGAGTCGGGAGCGGTGCCGCTGGCGCTGACGCCCCTGGACTTGGCGCCGCTGGTGTCGGCCAGCCGGGCGATGGTGGCGGCGAGCGCCGAGCAACGCGAGGTCACCCTGCACGAACGGCTGGCCAGGAACGCGCCGGCGCTGGTGGGAGACGCCACGCGAGTCAAGCAGATCCTGACCAACCTGCTGAGCAACGCCGTCAAGTACAACCGGCCGGGCGGCAGCGCGACGGTCAGTTCGCGGCTGGCCGACGACGGCATGGTCGAGCTCGCGGTCACCGACACCGGCCTGGGCATGAACGAGCAGCAACTGGCAGCGCTGTTCCAGCCCTACAACCGCCTCGGGCGCGAAGCCACCGACATCGAAGGCACCGGCATCGGCCTCGTCATCAGCCGCCGCCTGGCCGAACTGATGGGCGGCACGCTCGACGCCGCGAGCCGGGGCGGATCAGGCTCGACCTTCACGCTGCGCCTGCCTGCAGCCGAAGCGGCCGCGCCCGCGGTGCCGGAGCGCTACACCGACACCTCTCCGGCACCTTACCAGGAGCGCCGGGTGCACTACGTGGAGGACAACGAGACCAACATCGAGGTCATGCGCGGCGTGCTCGCGCTGCGCGCCCAGGTCGTGCTGGAGACCTCGACGCTGGGCCTGGACGGCATGGCCGCCATCCGGCGCAATCGCCCCGACCTGATCCTGCTCGATATGCAGCTGCCCGACATCAGCGGCATCGAACTCCTGCGCCACCTCAAGCGTGACGACATGCTGGCCGACATCCCGGTGGTCGTGGTCTCGGCCGATGCCTCGCCGCTGCACATGCAGCAGGCCTTGACGCTGGGCGCTGCGCACTACATGACCAAGCCGCTGGATGTGTCGCGCTTCCTGGGGATCATCGACAAACTGCTCGAAGCGGCCGAGACCCGCTGGTGAATGTGAGCAAGCACTCTCTCGTTTGGCTCAAAGAATTGGCGTCGACGTGAAACCCGTCCCGGGAAAATGAGTCGGATCAGCACTCACGGGTGGAGAGTGCTAATATTTGCGGAACTTGACCCGGATCCGGCAATCACAGACGCCATGACTACAAGCACCCCCAACGCCCTGGCTGTACGCGATGCGTGGTCGATGGTGCCCTCCCTGGGCAACCTCGACGCCTACGTTTCAGCGGTCAACCGCATGCCGATGCTCAGCCACGAGCAGGAGCTCGACTTCGCGCGCCGGTGGCGCGAGCAGGGTGACCTGCAGGCCGCAGGGCGGTTGGTGCTGTCGCACTTGCGGCTGGTGGTCTCGATCTCGCGCCAGTACCTGGGCTACGGCCTGCCACAGGGCGACCTCATCCAGGAAGGCAACGTGGGCCTGATGAAGGCCGTCAAGCGCTTCGACCCCGAGCAGGGCGTGCGTCTGGTGAGCTACGCCATGCACTGGATCAAGGCCGAGATCCATGAGTACATCCTGAAGAACTGGCGCATGGTCAAGGTGGCCACCACCAAGGCCCAGCGCAAGCTGTTCTTCAACCTGCGCTCGATGAAGCAGGGCATGAAGGAAGACGCGCTCGACGCCGACACGCACCGCAACACGCTGACCCCGGCCGAGGTGGCGACGATGGCGCGCGAGCTGAACGTGAAGCCGGCCGAAGTGGTGGAGATGGAGACGCGCCTGACCGGCGGTGACGTGGCGCTGGAGCCGCCCTCCGACGACAGCGAGGAGAGCTACGCCCCGATCGCCTACCTGGCCGACGACAGCAGCGAGCCGACGCGGCGCCTGGAAGCGCTGCACCGCGACTGGCTGGCCGGCGACGGCATCGCGCAGGCGCTGCACACGCTGGACGCGCGCAGCCGGCGCATCGTCGAGGAACGCTGGCTCAAGGTCAACGACGACGCATCGGGCGGCATGACGCTGCACGAACTGGCGGCCGATTACGGCGTCAGTGCCGAGCGCATCCGCCAGATCGAAGTCGCGGCGCTGAAGAAGATGCGCAAGGCGCTCATGTGAGCCCCCAGGCTCGCTAGCGCTCGCCGCCGGCGGCCAGAGTCCGCCGGCCTTCGCGCCGTCCGGGTCCGCGCGGGCGGACCCGGAGCCGCGGCGCTCAGCCCCCCGAGGGGACTCTTGCAGCGGACCGGCGGAGCCGGATCCGCGCAAGCGCCTTGGCTTGGTCAGACACTCGGCGGTGGCTCTGCCAGCAGGATCTGCAGGTCGTGCTTCAGAGCCTCGGCGCCGCTGCCGTAGCGCGTGAACAGCCGCACCTTGCCGTTGGCGTCGAAGACGTAGCTGCCCGCGGTGTGGTCCATGGTGTAGCTGCCAGCGGTCTGCCCGGGCACCTTGGCGTAGTAGACCTTGAACGCCCTGGCCACTGCCTGCGTTTCTTCCATGCTGCCGCGCAGGGCCACGAAGCCGGCGCCGAAGTTGTCGACGTAGGCCTTCAGCACCTCGGGCGTGTCGCGTTCGGGGTCGACGGTGATTAACACGCCCTGCACGCGCGCGCCGTCGGCACCCAGCGCCTTGCGGACTTCGGCGATCTCCAGCAGCGTCGTCGGACAGACGTCGGGGCACTGCGCGTAGCCGAAGAAGACCAGCGTCACTTTGCCCGCGAAGTCGGCGAGCGTGCGGCGTTTGCCATCTGCGTCGGGCAGGTCGAAGCCTTGCGCATATTCGGCGCCGGTGATGTCGATGGCCTTGAACGACGGCGCGGCGCTGCGTTCACAGCCCGCGAGCCCCGCCGCCAGCGCCAGCAAGACTAGAAATTTCCGGAAAACAGCCATGGGCTCAGATAGTGGTCCAGCAGCAGCGCGGCGAACAGCAGCGACAGATGCCAGATGGAAAAACGGAAGGTCGCCCGCGCCAGCAGGTCGCTGTAGTCGCGCCACAGGGTCCACGCATACAGGATGAACAGGCCCCCCAGCGCCAGCGCCGCCGCCAGGTAGATCCAGCTGCTCATGCCGTACACGAAGGGCAGCAGCGTCGCCGCGAACAACACCAGCGTATACAGCAACACCTGCAGCCGCGTGAACTCGGACCCATGCGTGACGGGCAACATGGGCAGGCCGGCCTTGCGGTAGTCCTCGACCCGGTACAGCGCCAGCGCCCAGAAGTGCGGCGGCGTCCACAGGAAGATGATCAGGCACAGCATCAGCGCCTCGGGGCCGACGTGGCCCGTCATTGCCGCCCAGCCCAGCACCGGCGGCATGGCGCCAGACGCGCCGCCGATGACGATGTTCTGCGGCGTCAAGGGCTTCAGCACCACGGTGTAGATCACCGCGTAGCCGACGAAGGTGGCGAAGGTGAGCCACATCGTCAGCGGGTTGACGGCCCAGTACAGCAGCGCGCTGCCCAGCGCGCAAAGCACGGCCGAGAAGACGAGCGTCTGCGCCGAGCTCAAGTCGCCCTTGGCGCTGGGGCGCCACGAGGTGCGCGCCATGCGGCTGTCGATGCGCTGCTCGACCAGGCAGTTGAACGCCGCCGCCGCGCTGGCCACCAGCCAGATGCCCACCGTGGCCGCGCCGGCCAGCCGCCAGTCGGGCCAGCCCGGTTGTGCCAGCAGCATGCCGATGAGGGCGCAGAACACGATCAGCTGCACCACGCGCGGCTTGGTCAGCACGTAGTACTGCGACCAGCGAGCGGTCAGACTCGGCGATGCGGTAAGGGTATGGGCCATGGCGGAGGAAACCCTGATTCTAGGCAGCCGCCGCCGTTGGCCGCGGCGCGGCACCAACGACCCAACGTGGCGCGCTGCGCGCCAGCAGCAGCGTCAGCAGCAGCACCAGGCCCGCCGCGCCGGCTGCATGCCCCAGTGCCGCAGCCAATGGCCAGCCGAGCACGACGTTGGACAGCCCGCTGCCCACCTGTGCCAGCGTCAGCACGGCCAGCCCGGCGCCGAAGCGCCGCAGCACCGCGCCGCTCGCGCGCCACAGCCGCCAGGCCAGCCACAGCATCGCCGCCACCGCCGGCAGCGCAAACAGGCGGTGCACCATGTGAATCGCCACCAGGGCGTCGAAGCTCAGGAGGGCGCCGTCGCTGCCCTCGCCCAGGCCACGCAGCAGCGTGAAGCCATGGCCGAAGTCCATCGCCGGCCACCAGACACCGTTGCACTGCGGGAAGCCGGTGCAAGCCAGCACGGCGTAGTTGCTGCTGACCCAGCCGCCGAGCGCGATCTGCACCCCCAGCAGTGCCAGCACCGCCCAGGCGCCGCGCCGCAACCCGGTCGACAGCGACAGCGGCCGCTGCCGGAAGGCCGCGTGCTGTGCCGCCAGCAGCGCCAGCAGCAGCAGCCCGCCCAGCAGGTGCAGCGTGACCACCAGCGGGTAGAGCTTGAGCGTCACCGTGTATTTGCCGAACAGGCCCTGCACCACGACCCACACCAGGGTCAGCGTCGGCCACCAGGGGGAAAACGGCAGGCGCCTGCGGTGGCTCCAGCTGACCACCGTCATGACGACGATCAACGCGCCCACGGTCATCGCCAGGTAGCGGTGGATCATCTCGATCCAGGCCTTGGACCAGGTGACCGGGCCGCTGGGCAACGCCGACTGCGCGGCGTGGATATCCGCACGCGCGCCGAAAGGACTGGCGGCGCCGTAGCAGCCCGGCCAGTCCGGGCAGCCGAGGCCGGAATCGGTGAGGCGGGTGAAGGAGCCGAAGACGACGAGGTCGAAGGTCAGGAACATCGTCAGCGCCGCCAGCGCCGCCAGGCGGCCGCGAGTGTCGCTGCCGCGCTGGCGCAACCACAGCCAGGCGAGCGGCAGCAGCGCGATCGTCGCTGCCAGCAGCAGCAGGCGCGCGGTGGGCGCGAAATCGACGAGTGGCGTGGTGTCCATGGCGACCTCAGCGACCGGCCTGGTCCCAGGAAGCCGAGGCCCGCAGCAGCCGCTCGAGGTCGCGCTTGACACGTGAGGGTTCGGCTGCGGGCGGCATGCGCATCATCCACGCGCCCAGCGGGTCGACGACGTAGAGGTGGTCTTCCAGCGCCTGCCCGTCGGCCGGCGCCAGCCAGCGCGCCAGCGCCTCGCGGTCGGCGCGCAACGCGGTCATCGCCGGGCCGGCCTCGACGGCAGCGCGCAGCGGCGCCGCCAGCGGGCCATCGCCGGTGACGAACCAGACCTTGTCGAGCCGGTCGCTGTCGCGGCCGAGCATTTCGCGCAACTGGCGCTGCATGAACAGCTTGTTCTGGCAGGTATCGCCGCACGACGAAGGCGCCACCACCACCAGCAGCCACTGGCCGCGCAGCGTGCTTGCCGCCACCTCGGTGCCGTCGAGCGTGCGCAGCGCCAGTGCCGGCAGGCTGCGCGTGGGCAGGATCAACTCGCCGTAGTTGGTGCGGCCTTCGGGCCGGATGACGAAGTATGTGAGGTAGGACGCGACCACCGGCGCGGCGCAGACCAGCAGCACGAGCAGCATGCGCATGCGCCCGCGCGCCGTGCGGCTGCGCTCGAGCTGTCGCGGGTCCGACAGGTCGGGGGTGGCGATGCCGTGCACCGTCATGCCCAGCGGCTCAGGCAGGGGGGCGCTGCCGGGCCCGGTACGGGCGGATGAGTTGGAACCAGACATACAGACCCAGGATGAGCGCGGCGAGCGCGAACCATTGAAAGGCATAGCCGTAGTTCTTGTGGACAGCGGCAGCCGGGCGCGGCCACTGTCGCAGCAGGCCGTCGCCAGGGGGAACGGTGCCGTCTTCCTGCACCACGGTCAGCGGCCGCAGCGGCAGCCCGGTTTCACGCGCAAAGCCGTCGATGTCCAGATTTTGCCGGATCGGCCCCGAAGCCGCGGCCTCGAACTCGTACAACCGCGCCGGAGCAGGGCCGATGCGGCCCTGCAAGCGCACGCGGCCTTGCGGCGGCGGCGCAGCCTTGATGCGCGTGCGCTCGTCGGCGTCGCGCGGCAACCAGCCGCGCTGCACCAGCACGACGCTGCCGTCGTCCAGGCGCAGCGGTGTGATGGCATGGAAGCCGGGACGGCCGTTCATCTGGCGGTTGTCCAGGTACACCGTCATCGTGGCCAACCACAGGCCTTCGAGCTCGATGGCGCGGTGCTGTTGTGCTGCGGCGCCGGCGGCATCGTGCGCCAGTTCGGCCAACGGCAGCGGCGGCAGCGCGTGCCGGCTCTCCAGCGCCGCCTGCAACTGGCTCTTCTGCGCCGCGCGATCGAGCTGCCACACACCCAGACGCGCCGTCAGCGCCACGGCCAGGACTGCGGCCACGAGCACGGTCCAGCGGCGCACTGCCGGTGTCATGGGGCCGCCCGGCGCCGATAATCGCGCGTCATGAAGACCGTGATGGTGTTGCTCCTGCTGGCCGTGCTGGGGGCGCTGGCCGGCGCCGGCGTGCTGATGCTGCGCAAGGGCCGCGACAAGGACCCGCGCGGCAAGCACATGGCACGCGCGCTGGCGCTGCGCGTGGGGCTGTCGGTGGCGCTGTTCCTGCTGATCATGCTGGCCTGGGCCATGGGTTGGGTGCAGCCGGGCGGCATTCCGGCGGGACGCTGACCGCAGCGGCGGGCGCGACCAAGCTTCCCGCCACGGAACCGGCTTTGCCGGGCCGTCGGCGGACGGCCCCCTTGGGGGGTAGCGAGCGCTAGCGAGCTTGGGGGCTCCCTACAGCCAATACACCAGCACGTACAGGCCCAGCCAGACCACGTCCACGAAGTGCCAGTACCAGGCCGCGCCCTCGAAGCCGAAGTGGCGCTCCGGCGTGAAGTGGCCCTTCATCAGGCGCAGCGTGATGAAGGTCAGCATCAGCATGCCCACGAAGACGTGGAAGCCGTGGAAGCCGGTGAGCATGAAGAAGGTGGAACCGAAGATGCCCGAGCTGAGCTTGAGGTTCAGGTCGGTGTAGGCGTGGTAGTACTCGTAGGCCTGCACGCACACGAAACTGGCGCCCAGGATCACGGTGACCCACATCCAGGCGATGGTCTTGGCACGCTGGCCGGCAATCAAGGCGTGGTGGGCGATCGTCAGCGTCACGCCCGAGCTCAGCAGCAGCGCGGTGTTGATGGTGGGCAGCGGCCACGGGCCCATGGTCCGGAAGGGCTCGACGGTGCCCGCCGGTGAAGCCGTGACGCCGCCGCCGGCGCTGGGCCAGATGGCCTTGAAGTCGGGCCACAGGATCTGGTGGTCGAGATTGCCGAGCATCGGCACCGCATGCACGCGCGCCCAGTACAGCGCGCCGAAGAAGGCGGCGAAGAACATCACCTCGCTGAAGATGAACCAGCTCATGCTCCAGCGGAAGGAGACGTCGACGCGGTCGGAATACAAACCGCCCTCGCTTTCGCCGATGGCCTGCCGGAACCAGCGAAACAGCACCGACAGCCACAGCGCCATGCCGGCGAGCAGCACCCACGCGCCCCAGCCCGCGCCGTTGACCCATTGGCTGGCACCCAGGATCACCAGGAACAGGCCCGACGCCACCAGCACCGGGTAGCTCGATGGCGTGGGGATGTAGTAGTAGGGGGCGTGGCCCGCGGGGCTCGTGGTTGACATCTTGGGTTTTCTCCTCGATCGGAAACAGTGTGAATTCTTCGCCCGGTCAGCCGGCCACGCCGCTGCCCACCACCCAGCGCACCAGCAGCACCAGCGCCGCCACGAACAGCGCGGCGCCCAGCACGCCGGTGATGACCACATGCATCGGGTTGAGCTTGCCCAGGTCCTGCTGATGGCCGGCCGAGCGGCGGATGCCGAGAAACGACCAGGCCACCGCGCGCATGGTCTGCAGCCACGAGCCGGGGCGGGACGCGGCTTGCCTGAGTTCGCTCATTGGACGACCCTGCGCGCTCATACCCCGGACCCCTTGGCGGTGACGGCGGCGCCCAGCGTGCCGGCGGGCGCCGGCGGCACCTTGCCGCCGACCTCGAAGAACGTATACGACAGCGTGATCGTCGTCACGTCCCTGGGCAGCTTGGGGTCGACCACGAACACCACCGGCCAGCTGCGCGACTCGCCCGGCGCCAGGATGTACTCGTTGAAGCAGAAGCATTCGAGCTTGTTGAAGTGCGCGCTGGCCTGCATCGGCGCATAGCTCGGAATCGCCTGCGCGGCCATGGTGCGGTTCTGGATATTCCTGAATTCGTACATCACCGTCGTCATCTCGCCCGGGTGCACCTGGACCGAGCGCTGCGCGGGCTTGAAGTCCCAGGGCCCGCGCGCGTTGGCGTCGAATTCGATGGTGATCAAACGCGTGGTGTCGACCTGGGTATTGGCTACCGCTTTGCGACCGCTCCAGCTGCCGCCGGCCACGCGCTGTTCGGCCAGCGCCAGCACGTTGATGCCCAGGGCGTCGCAGATGGCGCGGTACATCGGCACCAGCGCGTAGCCGAAGCCGAACATCACCGCCACCACCACCAGCAGCTTCATCAGCATGCGGCGGTTGTGGCCCCAGGCCAGCAGCGCGGCGCGGTTCACGACATCAACCCCCGAGCGTGACGATCTTGACCACGAAGCCGATGGCGAAGATCAGCGCCACCGACGCCAGGATCAGCGCCAGCCGTACATTGGCCTTGCGTTGCTGCTCGGTCAGGGCCATGACGATGTCTTCAGCCCACCACGCGCGTGGCGGTGGCGTCGAGCTTGGGCGGCGTCTCGAAGGTGTGCCAGGGCGCCGGCGAGGGCACTTCCCATTCCAGGCCCTCGGCGGCTTCCCACGGCCTCTGCGGCGCGGGTTGACCCTGCCCGCGCATCATCGGGATGACCACGAAGACGAAGAAATAAACCTGCATGAGCCCGAAGCCGAAGGCGCCGATCGAAGCGACCATGTTGAAGTCGGCGAACTGCATCGGGTAGTCGGCATAGCGGCGCGGCATGCCCGCCAGGCCCAGGAAGTGCATCGGGAAGAAGGTGATGTTGAAAGAGATCAACGAGCCCCAGAAATGGATCTTGCCGCGCGTCTCGGAATACATCACGCCGGTCCACTTGGGGCCCCAGAAGTAGACGCCGGCGAACAGCGCGAACAGCGATCCAGCGACGAGCACGTAGTGGAAATGCGCCACCACGTAGTAGGTGTCCTGGATCTGGATGTCGATCGGCGCCATGGCCAGGATCAGGCCCGTGAAACCGCCCATCGTGAACACGAACAGGAAGCCCACGGACCACAACATCGGCGTCTCGAAGCTCATCGAACCGCGCCACATGGTGGCCGTCCAGTTGAAGATCTTCACGCCCGTGGGCACGGCGATCAGCATCGTCGCGTACATGAAGAACAACTGCCCCGTCACCGGCATGCCGGTGGTGTACATGTGGTGCGCCCAGACGATGAACGACAGGATCGCGATCGACGCCGTGGCGTAGACCATCGAGGTGTAGCCGAACAGCCGCTTGCGCGCAAACGTCGGAATGATGGCGCTGACGATGCCGAAGGCCGGCAGGATCATGATGTAGACCTCGGGGTGGCCGAAGAACCAGAAGATGTGCTGGAACATGATCGGGTCACCACCACCGGCGGGGTTGAAGAAGCTGGTGCCGAAGTGGCGGTCGGTCAGCGTCATCGTGATGGCGCCGGCCAGCACCGGCATCACGGCGATCAGCAGGTAGGCGGTGATGAGCCAGGTCCAGCAGAACAGCGGCATCTTCATCAGCGTCATGCCCGGCGCGCGCATGTTCAATACCGTGACGATGATGTTGATCGAGCCCATGATCGAGCTCGCGCCCATGATGTGCAGCGCGAAGATGCCGGCGTCCATGCCCGGGCCCATCTGCAGCGTCAGCGGGGCGTAGAACGTCCAGCCCGCGGCTGGCGCGCCGCCGGGCATGAAGAACGAGCCGGCGACCATGACCGCAGCGGGGATCAGCAGCCAGAAGCTGAGGTTGTTCATGCGCGCAAAGGCCATGTCCGCAGCGCCGATCTGCAGCGGGATCATCCAGTTCGCGAAGCCCACGAAGGCCGGCATGATGGCGCCGAAAACCATGATCACCCCGTGCATCGTGGTGAGCTGGTTGAACATTTCCGGGTTCATGTACTGCAGGCCGGGCTGGAACAGCTCGGCACGGATGCCCATGGCCAGCACGCCGCCCAGCATCAGCATCGCGAAGGCGAACACCAGGTACATCGTGCCGATGTCCTTGTGGTTGGTGGCGAACAACCAGCGCCGCCAGCCGTGGGGGTGGCCATGCGCGTGGTCGTCGGCGTGGTGCGCGGGATGGTCGAGTACGGCGCTCATCTGGGGGAATCCTCGGGCTGGATGCTGGAAACTACGGCTTGCGGGCGGCCACGACTTCGGCCGGCTGCACGAGCTTGCCGGTCTGGTTGCTCCACGAATTCTTCGTGTACGTGAGGACGGCGGCGATCTCGGTGTCAGAGAGCGCCTTCCACGACGGCATGGCGCCGTTGAGGGCACCGTTGAGCACGATCTGCAGCTGTGCCGCCGGGTCGTTGAGCACGATCGCGCTGCCGTCGAGCGGCTTGATCGGGCCGGCGCCCTTGCCGTCGGGCCGATGGCAGGCGGCGCAGTTGGCGTTGTAGACCTTCTCGCCGCGGGCCACCAGTTCGGCCAGCTGCCAGGTCTTGGTGGGGTCGTCGGCGAGTGCGGCCATCTCCTTCTTCTTGCCGTCGACCCAGGCCGCGTAGTCGGCGTGACTCACCACCTTGACGTGGATCGGCATGTAGGCGTGTTCCTTGCCGCACAGCTCGGCGCACTGGCCGTAGAAGTCGCCGGTCTGGTTGGCACGGAACCAGGTGTCGCGCACGAAGCCGGGAATGGCGTCCTGCTTGACGCCCAGCGACGGCACCGTCCAGGCGTGGATGACGTCGTTGGCGGTGGTCACGATGCGGATCTTCTTGTCCACCGGCACGACCAGCGGGTTGTCGACCTTGAGCAGGTAGTTGTCGCCGGCGGGCTGGCCGCTGTTGGACATCTGGCGGTGCGCCAGGTCCAGGTTCGACAGGAAGGCGATGCCCTCGCCTTCGCCCTTGAGGTAGTCGTAGCCCCATTTCCACTGGTAGCCGGTGGCCTTGATCGTGAGGTCGGCGTTGCTGGTGTCCTTCATCGCCACCACCGTGCGCGTGGCCATCGCGCCCATGGCGATGACGATGAGCAGCGGCACCACCGTCCAGGCGATCTCGACCGTCACGCTCTCGTGGAAGTTGGCCGCTTTGTGGCCGACCGACTTGCGGTGCTTGAGGATCGAATAAAACATGACCCCGAACACGCCGACGAAGATCACCACGCAGACGATGAGCATGAACCAGTGCAGCCAGGCTTGCTGCTCGGCGATGCGCGTCACCGGCGGGTGCAGGTTCAGCTGGCGCACGGCGGGGCCGCCGGGCAGGTCGTTGACGGCCAGCGCCGCGCCCGAGGCCAACAGCGCACCCAGGTTGAGCATCAGCCGGGGGATACGGTGCCACAGGGAGGTCATCGTCTTCATCTTCACAGGCTCTCAGTTCGTAGCGGGTTCGGGCGCGGTCTTCGCGTGCGCCTGGCGCAGCGCCAGGCGCAGCTCGCGCGCGAAGGCGGCGCGCAGCTCGGGTCGCAGGTAGCGGCCGACGCGGATGGTCTGGCCGCGGCCTGAAAGCTCGACCAGCGAGCCCTGGCCGGCAGCCGGCTCGACGGTCAGCCAGTCGGCCAGGAATTCGGTGCTCTCGACGCGGCTGGCACAACACTGCTCGACCTGCAGCGAGCGGCCCGCCAGCGTGAGGGTCTCATGGTCTGCGGCGTGGCGCGCGAACACCAGCAGCGCGACGCCCACGAGCACGAGCTCGAGCGCGGTGAAGGCCAGCACCAGCGGCGCGCCCTGGTGGTAGAAGAAGCCGCCGATCAGCAGCGAGGCCAGACACAGCCACAGGAACACGGCACCGAACTGGCGCGGCGTGATCGAGCAATTGCGCCTGAGCCGCCACTGCAGCGCGCGCGGCGCGCCTTGCAGGCCGGACAGCACGACCTCACGACCGAACTGCCAGGGCGCGCTGCGGGGCGCGCCGGGCGGCAAGGACCATGGGCTGGTTGCGAAAGTGGCGGTCATCCGGGTGCGTGAAGAGTCGGGGCGTGGCGATCAACGCTCGACCCCCTGACTCCCCGGGCCTGCCCACAATGGGCGCGAATCATAGCGCAGAGGACCGGGCGCTGCCGCGCCTCAGGCCTGACGACGGCCCGCACGAACCATGGCCCGCAGGTCCGCCAGCGGCAAGGTGGTCGAGGCGGCCACGCGCGGGCGCGGCGCGGCGCGCAAGGCATGGCCGTAGACCACCTCGAAGGCCAGACGCGGACGTTGACCCGCGCCTTCCCCCTCGCACGCAGCGGCCTGCAGGCCCTGGGCCAGCCGGTCGCGCCAGCGCGGCGTGCGCACGCCGGCATGGCGTTGCAGGTCGACATTGCCGCCGAGCTGGCGCAATTCGGCCAGCAGCGCCTGGCCCGTGGGCCAGGTCAGCGTGATCGTCTCCTGGTCCATCACCGGCTCTGCAAAGCCGGCCTCCAACAGCATGTCACCCAGGTCGTGCATGTCGACGAAGGGCGCGTGCGGCGGCGGCCAGGCCATGGCCGCGTAGAGCGCGCGCAGGCCCTGCAGCGAGCCCGGGCCGAGGGTCGAAAACATCAGGAAGCCGTCGACCTCCAGCGCCCGGTGCCAGGCCTTCATCACGGCCTGCGGGTCGACGGCGCCGTGCAGCCCCATGTTGGACCACAGCAACTGGCCCTGGCCGGCGCCGAGCTCGGCTTCGGCGACCACCGCCGGCGTGGCCGTGGTCCAGCGACGCGGCGACCACCAGGGGGGCTCCAGCGCCGCCGCGGTGGCATCGCGCCGCCAGGCGTCGGGCTCGACCGCGAGCAGGCGTGCCCGCGGGTAGGCGGCAGCCAGCACGGCACGGCTGGCGCCCAGGAAGGCGCCCCAGTCGATGACGCGCGCGGGCTGCAGCTTGATGATCGGCAGCCGTTCGGCCATGCGCCGCGCGACTTCGCCGTGCAGCCAGGGCGCGCTGTCGGCGCGCTGCAGCCGCTGCTGGACACGCGCCAGCGCCACCGTGTCGAGCGGTCGGCGGGCGCTGCGCTCGGGGGGGGCCATGCGGGCAGTATATTGAGCCGATGCCGCACTTTGCCCATGCTGCCCTTGCCACACTGAGCAGCCAGTGCGAGGTCTGCCGGCAGTGGGCCGACGCGGCGCTGTGCGGCGATTGCGTGTCGCGCTTTGCCGCCGCCGCGCCGCGCTGCAGCCGCTGCGGGCTGCGGCTGGGCCTGCCGGCAGCGGCCTGTGGCGCCTGCCTGCGCGACCCGCCACCGTTCGAACAGACGGTGTGCGCTGCAGACTATGCCTTCCCCTGGGATGCGCTGATCGCCGCCTTCAAGTTCCAGGGCCGCCCGGAACTCGCGACCCCGCTCGCCGAACGCCTGCTGGCCGCCGTGCGCGCTGCGGCTGCGCCCCTGCCCGCCATCGTGGTGCCGATGCCGCTGGCGCCCGCGCGGCTGGCCGAGCGCGGCTACAACCAGGCCTGGGAGCTGGCGCGCCGGCTGGCACCGGCGCTGGGCGTGGCGGCCGACGCCCAGCTGCTGTGGCGGCCCGCGGACAGCCTGCACCAGGCCGATCTCGGCCGCGCCGAACGCCAGCGCCACCTGCGCGGCGCCTTCATGGTCGACCCGCGCCGCCGCGGCGAACTGCAGGGCGCCCGCGTGGCGCTGGTCGATGACGTGATGACCACCGGCGCCACCGCACGCGAGGCTGCCGCGGCTGTGCTGCGCGGCGGCGCGACGGCGGTGGACGTGTGGGTGGTGGCGCGCACGCCCGACCACTGAAGCGCATGTTCCACATCGTCCTCGTCACCCCCGAGATCCCGCCCAACACCGGCAACGTGATCCGCCTGGCGGCCAACACCGGCTGCACGCTGCACCTGGTGGAGCCGCTGGGCTTTGCGATGGAAGACCGGCTGCTGCAGCGCGCCGGGCTCGATTACCACGAGTACGTGAGCGTGCGCCGCCATGCGTCCTGGAGCGCGCTGCTGCAGGCCGAAGCGCCCGACCCGGCGCACTGCTACGCCTTCACCACGCGCGGCGCGCGGCCGCTGGCCGACGTGCCTTGGCAAGCCGGCGACTGGCTCGTGTTCGGCAACGAATCCGCCGGCCTGCCCGCACCACTGCGCGACAGTTTCGCGCCCGCGCAGCGGGTGCGGCTGCCGATGCGTGCCGGGCAACGCAGCCTGAATTTGAGCAACGCCGTCGCCGTGGCCGTGTTCGAGGCCTGGCGGCGCAACGGCTACGCCGGCTCGGTCTAGGAGCCGGTCGGGCTTTCGGCGCGCGCCTGACGGCCCATCAGCCGCGCCATGGCCTGCGCCGGTGCGACGCGGCCTTCGAGCACTTCGACCACGGCTTCGGTGATCGGCATCTCCACGCCCAGCGCGCGGGCGCGAGCCAGTACGGTGGCGGCGCTCAACACGCCTTCGGCGACATGGCCCAGCGCATCGAGCACATCGGGCAGCGCCTGCCCGGCGGCCAGCAGCAGGCCGACACGGCGGTTGCGCGACAGCTCGCCGGTGGCGGTGAGCACGAGGTCGCCCAGCCCCGACAAGCCCATGAAGGTCTCGGCGCGTGCGCCCAGCGCCAGGCCCAGCCGCGTGATCTCGGCCAGCCCGCGCGTGATGAGCGCGGCGCGCGCGTTGAGGCCGGCTTCTGGCATGCCGTCGACGATGCCGGTGGCGATGGCGAGCACGTTCTTCACCGCGCCGCCGACCTCGACGCCGATGATGTCGCTGGATGTGTAGACGCGCAGTGCGTCGCCGTGGAAGGCCTCGACGGCAGCCGCCACGAGTGCGGCGTCGCCGCTGGCCGCCACCAGCGCGGTGGGCTGGCCGCGCGCGACTTCGAGCGCGAAGCTGGGACCCGACAGCACGCCGCAGGGCCGCCCGGGCCGCACCTGGCGCGAGATCTCGTGGCCGAGCGCGCCGCTGCCGGCCTCGAAGCCCTTGCACAGCCACAGCGCGGCGCGCTCGTCGGGCAGGGTCGCCAACTGCTCGCGCAGCCCGGCCATCGGGGTGGCAATCACGGTCAGGCCGCCCTGGGCATGGGCCAGCGCCTCGTCACGGCTGGCGGTGACGCGCAGCGCAGCGGGCAGCAGCACTTCCGGCAGGTAGCGGCGGTTGCAGCTGTCGCGCGACATCGCGGCGGCCTGGGCCGCGTCGCGCGCCCACAGCAGCACGTCGTGACGCGCCGCGGCCGCGATGCCCAGCGCCGTTCCCCAGGCACCGGCGCCGAGCAGGGCGATTCTCATCGAAGGGCGCCGGCCGGGGCGGGCGCGCGGACCGTCAGTTGACCGTGGTGATGATGGGCGAGCCGTTGCCGCCCTGCGCCGCCGCGGCCTGCTGCTGCTGCGCCTCGAACATGGCCTGGAAGTTGACTTCGGTGAGCAGGATCGGCGGGAAGCCGGCGCGCGTGCAGACGTCGGAGACGATGGCGCGCAGGTAGGGGTAGATCATCTGCGGGCAGACGATGCTGATGATGCCCTGCATCTGGTCCTGCGGCACGTGGCGGATCTCGAAGATGCCGGCCTGCTTGGCCTCGACCAGGAACAGCACCTTGTCCTTGACCTTGGTCGTGACGGTGGCGGTGACGGTGACTTCGAAGATGCCGTCGGCCACCGAGTCGGCGGCCATGCCCAGGTTGATGTCGACCTGCGGCTGCGACTGCTCGAGCAGGATTTGCGGTGAATTCGGCTGCTCCAGCGACAGGTCCTTGAGGTACATGCGCTGGATCTGGAAGACAGGGGTCTCGTCGGCCATGGTGGGGGTGTTCCGTGTAGTCAAAGCTCGCCGCCGGATGGCGTGCAAACCGAAGCTTTCGATTATCACCGAGCGCCGATGCCGGCCGGCCCGCCAGACGCCGACCGGTGCGATCAAGCCCCCAGCAGGGGCAGCAAGGCGCCGCGCTGGTCGAGCGCGATGAGCTCGTCGCAACCGCCGACGTGGGTGTCGCCGATGAAGATCTGCGGCACCGTGCGGCGGCCGGTGAGCTTCATCATGCGCGCGCGCTCGTCCGGGTCGAGGTCGATGCGGATCTCCTCGATGACCTGCACGCCGCGCTGCTTGAGCAGCGCCTTGGCGCGCAGACAGAACGGGCACACCTGGGTGGTGTACATCTTCACCGGGTTCATCGGCTCATCCTCGGACTTGAGAGGCCGGATTGTTCAATGGGCATGCAAGCCCATGCCGGCAGCGTCGTCAAGCCGACTTCTCGACAGGGAAGCCGGCCTCGCGCCAGGCCGCCGTGCCGCCGGCCAGCGAAACTGCCTTTTCATGACCCGCCTTGCGCAGCATTGCGGCGGCGCGGCCGGCACGTGCGCCCGACGCGCACAGCAGCACCAGGGGCAGCGCCTTGTTGCTCGGCACCTCCTTGGCACCCTCGAGCCTGCCCAGCGGCACGTTGCGCGCACCGGCGGCGTGGCCGGCGGCGAATTCGGCCGGCTCGCCGACATCGATGAGCACGCCCTTCTCGCGGTTGATCAGGCGCACCGCTTCGGCGGTGCCGACCGACAGCCCGCCGCCGCCGCGACGCACCATGGGCCACACCAGCATGGCGCCCGAGGCGAAGGCCACGAGGAGAAGGATCCAGTTGTCGACGAAGAACTTCACGGCTCGCCCAGGTTGCAGGGAATGGTGCAAAACCGCGAATTATAGAATCGGGCCCATGCACAAGCTCGTTCTCATCCGCCACGGCGAATCGACCTGGAACCTGGACAACCGCTTCACCGGTTGGACCGACGTGCCGCTCACCGACACCGGCGTCGAGCAGGCGCGGCAGTCCGGCCGCCTGCTGAAGGAGGCGGGCTGCGACTTCGACGTCGCCTACACCTCGGTGCTCAAGCGCGCGGTGTGGACGCTGTGGCACTGCCTCGATGAACTCGACCGCACCTGGCTGCCCGTGCTGCACGACTGGCGCCTGAACGAGCGCCACTACGGCGCGCTGCAGGGCCTGAACAAGGCCGACATGGCACGCGAGTTCGGCGCCGAACAGGTGCTGATCTGGCGTCGCAGCTACGACACGCCGCCGCCGGCGCTGGACGCGGCCGACCCGCGCGGCCAGCGCAGCGACATCCGCTATGCCCACCTGGACGCCGAGCAGATCCCGCTCACCGAGTGCCTGCGGGACACCGTGGCGCGGGTGCTGCCCTGCTGGCACGAACGCATCGCGCCGGCCATCCGCGGCGGCCAGCGCATCCTGATCGCCGCGCACGGCAACAGCATGCGCGCGCTGGTGAAGTACCTCGACGGCATCAGCGACGCCGACATCGTGGGCCTGAACATCCCTAACGGCATCCCGCTCGTCTACGAGCTCGACGCCGACCTGCGGCCGCTCAGGCACTACTACCTGGGCGACGCCGAAGCCGCGGCCAAGGCCGCGGCCGCCGTCGCCGCACAAGGCAGGACCTGAACCCGCCGGGCAGCCGCCCGATGACCGCCCTGCCCGAACGCGTGCTGTCGGTGATACCGCCGATGACGCAGCTCAACACGCCGTACCCGAGCACGGCCTACCTGACCGGCTTCCTGCGCTCGCGCGGCATCGAGGCGGCGCAGGTCGACCTGGCGCTGGCGCTGGTCCTGCAGCTGTTCTCGCCCGCGGGGCTGCAGGCGGTGCGCGAGTGCATCCACGCGCTGCCGGCGGGCCGGCGCACGCCCCGCGTCGACGCCTTCGATGCCGCCTTCGAGCGTTACCTGACCAGCATCGCGCCGACGCTGGCCTTCCTGCAGGGTCGCGACCCGACGCTGATGCACCGCATCGTGACGCGTCGTTTCCTGCCCGAAGGACCGCGCTTCGCGACGCTGGACGTCTACATCGATCCCGCCGACCCGCAAGGCGGCGACCCCCTGGCCTGGGCCTTCGGCGCCCTGGGGCTGCACGATCGCGCGCGCCACCTGGCCACGCTGTACCTGAACGACATCGCCGACGTGCTGCGCGACGCCGTCGACCCGCGCTTCGAGTTCGTTCGCTACGCCGAGTCCTTGGCCATGAGCCAGCCGAGCTTCGAGCCGCTGGCGCAGGCGCTGGCCGCGCCGCCCAATCTGGTGGACCGCACGCTGCAGGCGCTGGCGCTGCAGGCGGTGGCCGAGCACCGGCCGACCGTCGTGCTGGTGTCGGTGCCCTTCCCCGGCGCGGTCTACGGCGCCCTGCGCATCGCGCAGGCGATCAAGGCCGCGCATCCCGCGCTGCGCATCGCGCTGGGCGGCGGTTTCGTCAACACCGAACTGCGGCAACTGAAGGAGCCGCGCGTCTTCGACTACTTCGATGCGGTGACGCTGGACGCCGGCGAACGCCCGCTGCTGGCGCTGCTGGAGCACTGGCGCGGGCAGCGGTCGGCGGCGCGGCTGGTGCGCACCTTCGTGCGCCAGGACGGCGCCGTGCGCTACATCGACATCGGCGAGGCCGACGTGCCCTTCGCCGACGTCGGCACGCCGACCTGGGACGGCCTGCCGCTGGCCAGCTACCTGTCGCTGCTGGACATGCTCAACCCCATGCACCGGCTGTGGAGCGACGGGCGCTGGAACAAGCTCACGGTGGCGCACGGCTGCTACTGGAAGAAGTGCAGCTTCTGCGACGTCAGCCTGGACTACATCTCGCGCTACGACGCGGCCACCGCCGAGACGCTGGTCGAGCGCATCGAGGCGATCGTGCGCGAGACCGGGCAGACGGGGTTTCACTTCGTCGACGAAGCGGCGCCGCCGAAGTCGCTGAAGGCGCTGGCCGCCGAGCTGCAGCGGCGCCGGGTGGCCATCAGCTGGTGGGGCAACATCCGCTTCGAGAAGTCCTTCACCCCGGCGCTGTGCCAGCAGCTGGCCGCCAGCGGCTGCATCGCCATCTCGGGCGGACTCGAGGTCGCCTCCGACCGCCTGCTCGAGCTCATGAAGAAGGGCGTCTCGGTGGCACAGGTGGCGCGTGTCACCAAGGCCTTCGCCGACGCCGGCATCCTGGTGCACGCCTACCTGATGTACGGCTTCCCGACGCAGACGGTGCAGGACACGGTCGACGCGCTGGAGTACGTGCGCCAGCTGTTCGAGGCCGGCTGCATCCAGTCGGGCTTCTTCCACCGTTTCGCCTGCACCGTGCATTCGCCGGTGGGCCGCCACCCCGAGCAATACGGCGTCACGCTGCAGCCGCTGCCCGAGGCGACCTTTGCCCGCAACGACGTCGGCTTCGTCGACGCCACGGGCGTCGATCACGACAGGTTGGGCCTGGCGCTGAAGAAAGCGCTCTACAACTACATGCACGGCATCGGCCTGGACGCCGACGTGCGCAGCTGGTTCAGCGGCCGCGTGCCGCGCCCCACCGTGCCACGGCACTGCATCGCACACGCCCTGGCCGGCCAGTGAGTCTTGCTCCCTCTCCCGCCTGGGCGGGAGAGGGTTGGGGTGAGGGTGGGAGGGTGGCGCGCCAGCGCCCTCACCCCGGCCCTCTCCCGCACGCGGGAGAGGGAGGAAAAGCGCCCCGCAGCGATCCTGGCTACGCCGCCGCCAGCTCCCGCAATGCCTGCGCCAGCAGCGGCACCACCGAGACCACGTTGCTGGCGTGCGGCACACAGTTGGTGCTCCAGACGTGGCGCACGCCGGCGGCGTGGATCTGCGCCACCGCGTCGTCGACGAACAGGCCATGCGTCACCGCCACGTCCACCGAAGCGGCACCGCTGGCGAGCAGGCCACGCGCGGCGGTGACCAGCGTGCGGCCGGTGCTGGCGACGTCGTCGAACAGCACCACGGCGCGGCCGGCCACTGGCACGCCGGGCAGCGCGACGTCGACGTCGCGGTCGCCATGGCGCTGCTTGTGGCACACGGCGTGGTCCAGTCCATGCGCCTGCGCCGCTACGCGCACCCATTGTTCGGCCTCTTCGTCGGGACCGAGCAGCAGCGCACCGGGCATCTGCCGTGCAATCCAGGCCCCCAGTAGCGGCGCTGCCGTGAGCGCCACGCCGCGGCGGCCGGGAACCACTTCGTCCAGCGTCGCCACACGGTGCAGGTGCGGGTCGACGGTGACCACGACGTCGAACCAGGCCGCCAGCAGCCGGCCCAGATGGCGCTGGCTCACCACCTCGCCGGGCGTGAAGGCGATGTCCTGCCGCATGTAGGCCAGGTAGGGGCTGACCAGCGTCAGCTGCGCGGCGCCGAGCTCGCGCGCGCCGGCAGCGGCCAGCATCAGCTCGGCGAGCTTCTCGTTGGGCTGCTGCAGGCCGCGCAGCAGCGCCAGCCGCGGCGGCAGCCGCGGCGGCAGCCGCAGCCGCGTCTCGCCATCGGGGAAACGGTGGCGCTCGACGAGGGCGCAGCGCCAGCCCAGCGCCTGGGCCAGGTCGCGCGCCATGGCCGCTTCGTCGTCGAAAGCCAGCACCAGGCTCAAGAGAGATCCCCGCCGCCGACGAATTCGCGCGGCAGTTCACCCGGCGCACCGATCGCATAGCCACTGTCCTGCAGTGCCATGCGGCGCGCGAAACCGAGGTCGGCGTCGAAGCGCGCGTGCAGCCGGTACAGCGGCTGACCTTCTTGCACGGCATCGCCCAGCCGCACCCGCAGGTCGACGCCGGCACCGGGCACCTGCGGCGCGCCGGTCAGCCGCGCGATGCGCGCCAGGCGCAGGTTGTCGATGGCCACCACGACGCCACCGCGTGGCGCCGGCACGTCGAAGACCAGCGCCCCGGGCTCAGGCGGCACACGCCGGCCCTGGGCGTCGATGATGGCGTTCATCTGCGCCAGCGCGCGCCCCGAGTCGAGGATGTCGCGCGCGATGCGGTAGCCGTCGCCGCCACGCACGTCGGGGTCGAACTCGATCACGCGGCCGGCCAGTCGCAGCGCCTTCTGGCGCAGATCGTGCGGCGCGTCGGGGTGGTTCTGCAGCACCATCATCACGTCGCGCGCCTCGAGCACCGGGCCGATGCCGCGGCCGATGGGCTGGCGGCCGTCGGTGATGACGGCGTCGAGTTGCAGGCCCAGGCGGCTGGCCACGTACTCGAAGAGCTTCTTCAGCCGCTGCGCCTCGGGCATGCTGCGCACCTTGGCGCTGTGCCCCAGCGGGATGTCCAGCACCAGATGCGTGGAGCCGGCGGCGACCTTCTTGGACAGGATGGAAGCCACCATCTGCCCGGGCGAGTCGATGGCCAGCGGCCGTTCGACCGAGATCAGGATGTCGTCGGCCGGCGAGAGGTCGGCCGTGCCGCCCCAGGCCAGGCAGCCGCGCGTGCTGCGCACGATCTGCTGCAGCCGCTGCAGCGGCAGTTCGACCTCGGCCAGCATCTCCATCGTGTCGGCGGTGCCCGCCGGCGAGGTGATGGCGCGCGAACTGGTCTTCGGGCACCACATGCCGTGCGCGGTGACGATCGGCACCACCAGCATCGAGGTGCGGTTGCCCGGGATGCCGCCGATGCAATGCTTGTCGACCACCGGGCCGCGGCCGACCTCGTGCTGCCAGTCGATGCGCTGGCCGACCGCGATCATGGCCTCGGTGAGGTGCACGACCTCGTCGCGGTCGAGTTCGAACTGGTTGGTGGCGACGACGAAGGCCGCGAGCTCGATCTTCGAGTAGCGCGCCGCCGCCACGTCCTGCATGACGGCAAAGAAGTCGTCACGCGACAGCCGCTCGCCGGCAATCTTGCGGTGCAGGGCGGCGATCGACGGCGGCGGCTCGGCGTGTTCGATGCTCGCCGCCTGGCCTTCGGCCACCTGCAGCCGCGCGAAGGCCTCCTCACTCAGGCCGAGGTCGCAGGTCTGGACGATGTGCTCGTCGTCGACGACGTTCAATACTGCCGCGATCGTCTGCCCGTTGGCCTGCACCGTGACCTTGGCCAGCGCCTGGAAGCCGGCGGCGCGCACCACCGGGCATTCGCGGTGCAGGTAGGCGACGTTCTCCCGCCAGGTGTCGATGCCGACCCGGCGGATGCGCAACGTGGGGCCGTTCATTGGCCGGACTCTACACGGGCCCTTCGCCGAGCTGCTCGGCCATGAGCCCCCGCAAGCGTCGCGCCAGCGCGCGCCGATCGGCGTGCGCGGTGGCCTGCGCCGACAGCACCGTCAAGCGCACGGCGACACCCTCGCCCCCGGCCAGCAGCCACAGGCTCTGCGCCAGCGTCGTGTCGCCGACGTATTGCGCCGCCGGGCTCACGGCGTGCCGCGCGTCCGAAAAGCGCAGCACCAGCGGCTGGATCGGGGTGGCGGTGGCAATGGCCGCCTGCAGCAGGTTGGCATGAAAGGGCAGCAGCGCATGACCGTCACCGGTGGTGCCCTCGGGGAAGATGGCCACGGTGTCGCCGGCGCGCAGCGCCTCGGCCATCTGGTGCACCACGCGCACGGCGTCGCGCGTCCGTTCGCGTTCGATGTACAGCGTGCCGGCGCCGGCCACCAGCCGGTTCAGCAGCGGCCAGCGCTGCACGTCGGCCTTGGAGACGAACCGCGCCTCGGGGCACACGGCGTGGATGGCCATGATGTCGAGCCATGAGATGTGGTTGGCCACCAGCAGCTTGGCGCCGGGGCGCAGCGTGCCCTGCACCTGCAGCCGCAGGCCGAGCACGCGCAGCGTCTTGGCCGCCCACCAGGCGATGCGCGCCCGGCGGCCGGCGCTGTCGAGCGAGGGAAAGCGCAGCCACACGAGGAGCACGCCGTGCAGGAGGTGCAGGACGACGCGCGCCAGCCGCCACGGCGCCCGGGCGCGACGAAGCAAGCCGCTCACCCGGCTTCGTAGGCCACCGTGCCGGCCACCAGCGTGGCCCGCACACGGCCGGGCAGCGCCATCCCGGTGGAGGCAAAGGCAAAGGGCGTGTGCTTGCCCTGGCTGGCCAGCGCCTCGGGCCTGACCGGCCACTCGGCTGCGGGGTCGAACAGGCACAGGTCGGCGACACCGCCTTCCACCAGCCGCCCGGCGCTGCCGGCCAGCGAGCCCAGGGCATCGCCGAGCACACGCACCGGGTCGTGCGTGATGCGCGCCAGCGCCGTGGCCAGCGGCAGCTGGGCATCGCGCCCCCAGCGCAGCGCCAGGCTCAGCAGCAGTTCGAGCCCGGTGGCGCCGGGTTCGGCCTCGCCGAACGGCAGTTGCTTGGCGTCGTCGGCCACCGGGTTGTGGTCGGACACCAGCGCATCGATGGTGCCGTCGGCCAGCGCGGCGCGCAGCGCGTCGCGGTCGGTGGCCTGGCGCAGCGGCGGCGTCAGCCGCATGTCGGCGTCGAAGTAGCCGATGTCGGCGTCGGTCAGGTGCAGGGAGTTGATGCTCACGTCGGCCGTGATCGGCAGGCCCGTGGCCTTGGCCGCGCGCAGCAGCGCCACGCCCGCGGCGCTGGAAAGGCGGCAGAGGTGGACCCGCGCGCCGGTCGCGCGCACCAGTTCGAAGATCGTGGCCAGCGCCACCGTTTCTGCCACCACCGGCACGCCGGACAGGCCCAGCCGCGTCGCCACGGCGCCCTGTGCGGCCACGCCCTTGCCCAGCCAGCCGTCCTGCGGCCGCAGCCACACCGTGTAGCCGAAGGTCGAGGCGTATTGCAGCGCGCGTTGCAGCACCAGCGTGTCGGTGACGGCAAACTCGGCCTGCGAGAAGCCCACGCAGCCGGCCTCGGTGAGCTCGGCCATTTCGGTGAGCGCGACGCCTTCGAGCCGGCGCGTCAGCGCACCGAGCGGGAAGACGCGGCAGCGCGACAGCTTGCGGGCGCGGAACTTGAGCATCTCCACCAGCCCCGGCTCGTCGAGCACGGGGTCGGTGTCGGGCGGGCACACGAGGCTGGTGACGCCACCGGCAGCCGCCGCCGCCAGCTCGCTTTCCAGCATGCCCTCGTGCTCCTGCCCCGGCTCGCGCAGCCGCGCGGCGAGGTCGACCAGGCCGGGAGCGACGACCAGACCGCCGGCGTCCAGCGTGCGATCGGGAGTGAAGTCGGGCGCTGCGCCGATGGCGACGATGCGGCCAGCGGCGATGGCGATGTCGGCCACCTCGTCGCGGCCCGTGGCGGGGCAGACGACACGGCCGTTGCGGATGAGAATCTTCATGCTTGGTTCCCGGCGATGGTGCTCATCACGGCCATGCGCACCGCGATGCCGAAGGTCACCTGCGGCAGGATCACGCTGTGCGCGCCGTCGGCCACCGCCGAGTCGATCTCGACGCCGCGGTTGATGGGGCCCGGGTGCATGACGATGGCGTCGGGCCTGGCCAGCGCCAGCTTCTCGGGCGTGAGCCCGAAGCTCTTGTAGAACTCGCCCGCGCTGGGCAGCATGGCGCCGCTCATGCGTTCGTTCTGCAGCCGCAGCATGATGATCACGTCGGCACCGCGGATGCCCTCACTCATGTCGTGGCACACGCGCACGCCCATGCCGGCCAGGTCGCCCGGCACCAGTGTCTTGGGGCCCACGGCGCGGATCTCGGGCACGCCCAGCGTCGTCAGGGCATGGATGTCGGAGCGCGCCACGCGCGAATGCACGATGTCGCCGACGATGGCCACCGTGAGCTGCGAGAAGTCGCGCTTGTAGTGGCGGATGGTGTACATGTCCAGCAGCCCCTGCGTGGGGTGGGCGTGGCGGCCGTCGCCGGCGTTGATGACATGGACATGCGGCGCCACGTGCTGCGCGATGAGGTAGGGCGCGCCGCTCTCGGCGTGGCGCACGACGAACATGTCGGCATGCATGGCGGAGAGATTGGCGATCGTGTCGAGCAGGCTCTCGCCCTTGGCGGTGCTGCTCCTGGCGATGTCGAGGTTGATGACATCCGCGCTCAGGCGCTTGGCCGCGATCTCGAAGGTGGTGCGTGTGCGCGTGCTGCTCTCGAAGAAAAGGTTGAACACGCTCTTGCCCCGCAGCAGCGGCACCTTCTTCACGTCGCGGTCGTTGACGCTGAGGAAGGTGCCCGCGGTGTCGAGGATCTGCGTCAGCACGGCCCGCGGCAGGCCTTCGATCGACAACAGATGGATCAGCTCGCCGTTGGCGTTGAGCTGGGGGTTGCGGCGCATCGGCATTTCAGGCGGTTTCCGTGACGGCGAAGCTGAAACCGCCGTCTTCGGCGCGCGCCAGCCGCAGCCGCTGGCCCGCCGGCAAGGCCAGCTTGGCCGCGGCAGAGGCCGCGGCGATGGGCAGCTCGCGCCCGCCGCGGTCCACCAGCACGGCCAGCGTCACGCTGGCCGGGCGGCCGAAGTCGAACAGTTCGTTGACGGCGGCGCGGATGGTGCGGCCGGTGTAGAGCACGTCGTCGACGAGCACGATGTGGCGGCCTTCGATGGCAAACGGCAGCTGCGTCGCGTCGGTGCCAGAGGCCAGTCCGCGGGCGTTGAAGTCGTCGCGGTGCAGCGTGCTGGAGATGACGCCGTGCGCGCCGGGCAAGCCCAGATCGCGCTGCAGCCGCTCGGCCAGCCAGGCACCGCCCGACCAGATGCCCACCAGCGCGGCGCCGGGCCGCGTGCCGTCGGCCAGCAGCGAGCGCACGCCGTGCTGCAGTTCGACATACAGGGCTTCGGCGTCGAGTTCAAGCATCGTCGTCCTGTGGTTCTTCGGCCGGCAGGCTGCGCAGGTATTGGTCCAGGATCAGCGCCGCGGCCGCGGCATCGGCATCGGCGGCGCCTGCGGCCAGCGCCTCGGTGGTGGTGTAGCGCTCGTCGACCTCGTGCACCGGCAGCCGGAAGCGGCCCTGCAACTGGCGCGCAAAACGCCGCGCGCGCTGCGTATTGTCGTGCGCCGCGCCGTCGGGGTGGAAAGGCACGCCGACGACCAGCGCGTCGGGCTGCCACTCCTCGATCAGGCGGCCGATGGCGGCGAATCTTGCGTCGCCCTCGGCGGCGACAGTGCGCAACGCCTGCGCCTGGCACAGCAACGTGCTGCCCACGGCGACACCCACTCGGCGCGTACCGAAATCGAAGGACAGGAAGGACTGGGCTCGGACGGCGGAGGCGGTCACCGGCACGGCTCAGGCATGCCCGGCTTCTTGCGACAGCATGCGCGGGTCGAAGCCCAGCAGCGACAACGCACGGTCGTAGCGCTGCTCGATGGGGGTGTCGAAGATGACCACCGGGTCGGCGTCGACCGTCAGCCAGCCGTTGCGGCCGAGTTCGTCTTCCAGTTGCCCGGCCTGCCAGCCGCTGTAGCCCAGCGTGACCAGCACGCGCCGCGGGCCGCCCCCTTCGGCCAGGGCCTCCAGCACGTCCTTGCTGGTGGTCATGGCCAGGCCGCCGGGGACCGACAGCGTGGAGTTGTAGCGGATGGATTCGTCGCCCGGCCGGTCGTGCAGCACGAAGCCGCGTTCGGTCTGCACCGGGCCGCCGAAATACACCGGCTGCTCGGCCAGGTCGGCACACGCGGCGCGGTCCAGGCTGAGCTCGACCTTCTCGAACAGGCTCCTGAGCTTGATGTCGATCGGCTTGTTGATGACCAGGCCGAGGGCACCCTTCTCGGTGTGCTCGCACATGTAGACCACGGTGCCGGCAAAGGTCTCGTCGGCCATGCCCGGCATGGCGATCAGGAACTGGTTCGTGAGGTCGATGCGGGAACCGGAGGCCATACGGGGGATTCTATTCCCGGCGCACACTCCGGGGCGTGCACAAGACCGTTGACAAGGCCCTCGTCTGGCTGCGCCGCGATCTGCGCGTGGACGACCATGCCGCCCTGTACCACGCGCTGCGAGCGGCGCGCCAGGTGTGGTGTGCCTTCGTCTTCGACCGCGACATCCTCGAGCCGCTGCTGAAACTGGGCCGACAGCAGGACCGGCGCGTGGAATTCATCCGCGACAGCCTGCTCGGCGTGGATGCCGAATTGCGCGCGCTGGCCGCGTCGCACGGCATCGAAGGTGGCGGGCTGATCGTTCGCCACGGCTGGCCACACGAGGCCGTGCCGGCACTGGCGATGGCGCTCGGCGTGCAGGCGGTCTACGCCAGCCACGACGACGAACCGGCGGCGCTGGGGCGCGACGCCCGCGTGCGCGGGCTGCTGGCCGAGCGCGGCGTGGCGCTGCACACGTCCAAGGACCACCTGATCTTCGAGGGCAGCGAAGTGCTGACGCAAGGCGGTGGGCCGTTCTCGGTGTTCACGCCCTACAAGAACGCCTGGCTGAAGAAGCTGGCGCCCTGGTACCTGAAGGCCTACCCGGTGGCGCACCACGCCTCGGCGCTGGCGCCGCTGCCGGCGGGCAGCGGCGGCGTGCCGACGCTCGAGGACATCGGCTTTGCGCGCACCAACCTGCACACGCTGCGCCTGCCCAGCGGCCCGGCCGGCGGCCAGGAACTGCTGGCCGACTTCCTGCAGCGCATCGACCGCTACCACGAGACGCGCGACTTCCCCGCCGTCAAGGGACCCAGTTACCTGAGCACGCACCTGCGTTTCGGCACCGTCTCGATCCGCCGGCTGGCGCGCGAGGCCAACGCGCGGCGCGAGGCCGGCAAGGAAGACCAGCGCGCCGCCGGCGGCTCGCGCGGCGCCGAAACCTGGCTGTCGGAGCTGATCTGGCGCGAGTTCTACCACCAGGTGCTGCACCACCACCCGCGCGTCGTGACGCAGGCCTTCAAGCCCGAGTACGACCGCATCCGCTGGGAGCACGGCAAACACGGCGACGAGCTGTTCACGGCCTGGAGCGAAGGCCGCACCGGCTACCCCCTGGTCGACGCCGCCATGCACCAGATCAAGCAGACCGGCTACATGCACAACCGGCTGCGCATGGTGGTGGCGAGTTTCCTGTGCAAGGACCTGGGGCTGAACTGGCGGCGCGGCGAGGCTTACTTCGCGCTGCATCTCAACGACTTCGACCTCGCCGCCAACAACGGCGGCTGGCAGTGGGCGGCGTCCAGCGGCTGCGACGCGCAGCCCTACTTCCGCATCTTCAACCCGGTCGCCCAGAGCGAGAAGTTCGACGCCCAAGGCAAGTTCATCCGCCGCTACCTGCCGGCGCTGGCAGGTTTGCCCGACAAGCTGATCCACGCACCCTGGCTGGCGCGGCCGGTGGACCTGGCGGCGGCCGGTGTCGAACTCGGGCGCGACTACCCGCTGCCGGTGGTCGACCACGCCGTGGCGCGCGAGAAGACGCTGCAACGCTATGCCGTCGTGAAGCGGGCGGCGTAGCCGCGCTGCGCCGGCGTCATACCGATTTGCACTCAATCGGCGAGAAGTGGGCTGCCCGCTTGCGGCCCGTTGCGGACCTTGACTGTCCGCTTTCGCGTGCGGGCTGTGGTGGCGGCAAAGGGGTCTCCGGGCGGGGCGCGGCGTGCGACTGAGGCGGTCGTCGCTGCGCGCCGACTGCCCTGCGCTGCTCGGGCCCATGGCC
>JAUXVE010000164.1 GCA_030680415.1 Rubrivivax sp. | reverse complement strand
CGGCTCGAAATCGACGCCGCGCTGGCCGCGCTGGCCGCACGGCTGGAGGCGCTGGCCGCGCGCCAGGCCGCAGCCGCTGCCGAATGGCAGGCTGCGCCGCCCGAGGACCGGCTGCGCACGGCCCACGCCGAAGCCGCCACGGCGCAGCGCGACTTCCAGGCCTGCCGGCAGCGGCTCGACGATGCCGACCGCCTGCTGCGCGCGGCCGCCGACGCCCTGCAGGCCAGCCGCGCGACGCTGGCCGCCGATGCGGCCGACCTGCACCTGCCTGCCAGCGCGGCCGATCTCGACACCGTGGCCGCCGCACTCGCCAGGCTCGCCGATGCGCTGCCGGGCCTCTTCCAGGCCGCGCATGAATGGCGGCTCGCGGCGGCCGAGTGGGCCGCGCAGCAGCAACGCTGCGCCGAGGCCGCCGCCGCCGTCGGCCAGTGCGAGGAACAGCTCGGCGAACGCCGGCGCCAGGCCGACGAAGCCCGCGTGCGCCTGGACACCCTGCGCGACGCGGTCGGTGCGCAGGTCGAGGAGCTCGAGCGCCGTCAGCGCGACGCCCGCCGTGCCGTGAGCGCAGGCGAAGGTGCCCTCAAGTCCGACACCGAAGCCTGGCGCCTGGCCGGCGAGGCCCGCGCGCGTGGCGAGCAGAAGGCGCAGGACGCCGAAGTCACGCTGGCCGAACGCAGCGCCACGCGCCAGCGCGGCATCGTGTCGTGGCAGGGTTTTGCCAGCACCGGCCTGCTGCAGGCGGCATGGACCGAGGCCGAGTTGCCGGACTTGGCGCAGCCCTGGACGATCGAGCCGGCGCTGGCGCTGGCGCGCCGCACCGAACAGACGCTGGCCCACGTGCAGGACGACGACGAGTCCTGGGCACGCATCCAGAACCAGATCTCGCACGACTACAGCGAACTCGGCCGCGCGCTCACGGCGCTGGGCCAGCAGGCGCAGGCCGACACCAGCGACCACGGGCTGGTGGTCAGTGTCATCTACCAGAACCGCCCCGAGCGCCCCGACCGCCTGACGGCGCGCCTGGACGCCGAAATCGCGCAGCGCCGCGAGCTGCTCACGGCACGCGAACGCACGCTGCTCGAAAACCATCTGCAGGCCGAGATCGCCGCCGAGGTGCAGCGCCTGCTGCAGGCGGCCGACCGCCAGGTGGAGGCCATCAACCGCGAACTGCACAAGCGCCCGACCTCGACCGGCGTCAAGTTCCGCCTCCTCTGGCAGCCCCTGCCCGAAGGGGCCGAAGGCGCGCCGGTGGGCCTGGAAGCGGCGCGCAAGCGGCTGCTCAATACCAGCACCGAGCTCTGGTCGGCCGAAGACCGGCGTGTCGTCGGCGACATGCTGCACCAGCGCATCGCCGCCGAGCGGCTGCACGCCGACGCCGCCGCCGGCAGCCTGCTCGACCAGCTGGCGCGCGCGCTCGACTACCGGCGCTGGCACCGTTTCCGTGTTCAGCGCTGGCAGGACGGGCAGTGGCGTCCGCTGTCGGGCCCGGCCTCCAGCGGCGAACGCGCGCTGGGGCTGACGGTGCCGCTGTTCGCTGCCGTATCGAGCTACTACAGCCAGGGCAGCTATGCGCTGGCGCCGCGGCTGGTGCTGCTGGACGAAGCTTTCGCGGGCATCGACGATGCGGCGCGCGCGCATTGCATGGGGCTGATCCGCGAATTCGACCTCGACTTCGTCATCACCAGCGAACGTGAATGGGGCTGCTACGCCGAACTGCCCGGCGTTTCGATCTGCCAGTTGCAGCGGCACGAAGGCGTCGATGCGGTGCATGTCTCGCGCTGGGCCTGGGACGGCCGCGCGCGGCGCCGCGAGGAAGACCCCGACCGGCGCTTCCCCGCCGAAGCCCGCGGCGAAGCGCCCACGCCGTGACCGCGGACGATCGGCTGCCGCGCCTGCGCCGGCTGCTGGGCGGCGATGGCCTCGCCGCGCTGCGCCAACGCCTGCGCCAGCGCCTGGAAGGTGGCGATCCTGCCGCGCCGCTGCGGCTGGGCAGCCTGAGCGACGAAGAGCACGCCGCATTGGCCGCACTGGCGGGCCGGCCGGCACGCCGCACGGCGTCGATGCTGCTCGACCTGCGGGCCATCGACGCCGCGCTGGCCCGCGCCGGCCTGGCGGCGTCGCTGCGCGATGCGCTGGAGGCGCTGGACGGCCCCATCGTCGATCGCGCTGCCGCGCGCCTGCGGCTGCAGACGCGCTGGCAGGACCTCGTGCAGGCCTGCGCGCATCCCGGCCTGCGCGCCGTGCTGCAGTCGGCGCGCGGGCTGGGGCTGCTGAAGCGCCTGAGCGCCGGCCGGCCGGAAACCGCGGGTGAACTCGTACGTGCTGCGTTGTCGGTGCTGGCGCGCTTGCCGGTGGCAGGTGTGCCGCGCGCGCAGCTCGCCGCGGCCACGCTCGGCGATGCCCACGCGCTGGACGCCGGCAGCCCGGTGGCCACGCTGGTGCTGAGCGCCTTGCGCCACGCCGCGACCACGGACGAGGATGCCGGCGGCGAGCGCTCGCGCGCGGTGTGGGCCGCCGCGGGCGTGCTCGTCAACGAGCTCGCGCGACCGGCGCTGGCGCTCAACCTGCCGGGGCTCCTGGGGCCGGGCGGCGTGATGGCGGGCGAGCCGGCGTACCTGTCGCTGCGGCGTCTGCTGCGTTCGCCACCGGCCTGGAGCGTGCAGGGACGGGCGGTCTTCGTCTGCGAGAACCCCAACCTGCTGGCCCTGGCCGCCGACCGCCTGGGGCCGCTGTGCGCACCGCTGGTCTGCACCGAGGGCATGCCCGCTGCGGCGCAGCGCACGCTGCTGTGGCAGCTGGCCGCTGCCGGCGCCGTCCTGCACTACCACGGCGACTTCGACTGGCCCGGCCTGCGCATCGCCGGCCAGGTCCTGCGCGAGCACGGTGCGCGGCCGTGGCGCCTGGCGGCCGTCGACTACCTTGCCGCGGTCGCGCGCGCGCCGCGGCCCGGGCGGGGCCTGGACGATGCTGCGGTCGACACGCCCTGGGATGCGGCGCTGGCCGCCGCGATGCGGCAGGAGCGGCTGGCCATCGACGAAGAGGCGGTGGCGGAGACGCTGCTGGCCGACCTGCGGTGCTGACGGACACGCCCATGGCCGGCCCACTTCCACCTGCTGCCGATGGACCTCGAATCGAATTCAGCGTCCGCTGAAGACCGGATCGCGCCGCGCGGAGAACGCCGCCAGTCCTTCGCGCAGGTCTGCGCTGGCGGCGCACAGCGACTCACGCTCGCGCAGCCGCGGCAGGTCGAACTCGCCGCGCGCGATCTCGTTCAGCGACTGCTTCATGCCGCGCACCGCCAGTGGCGCGCCGGCCGCCAGCGCAGTGGCCATCGCCGCCACCTCGGCATCCAGCCGCTCGGCCGGCACCAGCGCATCCAGGTAGCCGATGCGCAGCAGTTCGCGGGCAGACACCGTCTCGGCGAGCAGGAACAGGCGCTTGGCCGCCGCCAGCCCCAGGCGCGACACGTAGCGTCGCAGCCCGCTCGGGTAGTAGTGCAGCCCCAGCCGCGCCGCCGGCATGCGCAACTGCATGCCTTCGGCACCGATGCGGAAGTCGCAGGCCAGCGCCAGGTCGGTGGCGCCGCCGAAGACGCCGCCGTTGAGCCGCGCGATGGTCGGCACCGGCAGCGCCTCCAGCGCATCGACGGTGTGCTCGAAGAGCTGCGGGTCGTCGCTCGCCGAAGACTCGGACTCTTCGAGTTCGCCGAGATGGAAGCCGGCGCAGAAGGCGCGCCCGCTGCCGGTGAGCACGAGCACGCGCACGGCGGGCTCCACTGCAATACGCTGGAAGTGGCCGCGCAAGGCCAGCAGGTCCTCGCGGTGCAGCCGGTTGAGGTGGCGCGGACGCTGCAGCGTGATGGTGGCGCGGCCGGCGCCGTCCAGCGCCAGCCGCGGCGGACCGGCCGGCAGCGTCACCGCAAGTCGGGCAGGTAACGCACGGCCAGCACGCCTTCGATGGCGCCCAGCGCCAGCAGCACGCCGCTCTCCACCGCGCTCTCGACATCGACCAGCGTGTAGGCCATCTCGCCGCGCGACTTGTTGACCATGTTGTGGATGTTCAGCCCGGCGTGCGCCATCGTGGTCGAGATCTGGCCCAGCATGTTGGGCACGTTGGCGTTGGCGATCGCCACCCGGTAGGCCGATTCGCGCGCCATGTTCACGCTCGGGAAATTCACCGCGTGGGCGATCTGGCCATGCTCGAGGTAGTCGCGCAACTGGTCCACCACCATCACGGCGCAGTTCTCCTCGGCTTCGCGCGTGCTGGCACCCAGGTGCGGCAGCGCCACCACGCGCGGGTGGCCGTGCAGTTCGGCGCCGGGAAAGTCGCAGACGTAGGCCGCCAGCCGCTCGGCCGCCAGCGCCTCGAGCACGGCGGCGTTGCTGGCCACGTCGTCGCGGCTGAAGTTCAGCAGCACCGCGCCGGGGCGCATGAGGCCGATGTTCGTCTGGTTGATGAGGCGGCGCGTGGCCTCCAGCAGCGGCACGTGCAGGGTCACGAACTGCGCGCTTTTCAGCACCTCGTTGACGCTGACCGCGCGCTTGACCTGCGAGGGCAGGCTCCAGGCGGCGTCGACGGTGATGTCGGGGTCGAAACCGAGCACGTTCATGCCCAGCTTGATGGCGGCATCGGCCACCAGGCAGCCGATGCGGCCGAGGCCGACGATGCCCAGCGTCTGGCCCTGCAACTCGTAGCCGGCAAAGGCCTTCTTGCCGCTTTCGACCTGCTCGTCGAGGTCGGGTGCCGCCGGGTCGAGTGCGGCCACGAAGCGCAGCGCCGGCGCGATCTGCCGCGCCGCGATCAGCATGCCGGCAAGCACCATTTCCTTCACCGCGTTGGCGTTGGCGCCGGGGGCGTTGAAGACCGGCACGCCGCGCTGGGTCATGGCGGCCACCGGGATGTTGTTGGTGCCGGCGCCGGCGCGGCCGATGGCGCGCACGCTGGCCGGGATCTCCATGGTGTGCAGGTCGGCGCTGCGCACCAGGATGGCGACCGGGTCGGCGACGTCCTTGCCGACGCGGTAGTGCTCGGCCGGCAGCCGCGACAGGCCGCTGGCCGAAATCTGGTTGAGCACCAGCACCGGCAGTCTGTCAACCATGTTGCGCCTCGAATTCCTTCATGTAGGCCACCAGCGCCATCACGCCTTGCACCGGCATCGCGTTGTAGATCGACGCCCGCATGCCGCCCACCGAGCGGTGGCCCTTGAGCTGCACCATGCCGCGCGCCTCGGCGCCCTTCAGGAAGGCGCCGTCCAGCGCCTCGTCCCTGAGCTTGAAGGGCACGTTCATCAGGCTGCGGCAGTCGCGTGCCACCGGCGCGCGGTAGAAGCCCGTGGTGTCGAGGTAGTCGTACAGCAGCGCCGCCTTGGCGCGGTTCTTCGCTTCCATCGCCGCCAGGCCGCCCTGCGCCTGCAGCCACTTGAACACCAGGCCGGCGATGTAGATCGCATAGGTGGGCGGCGTGTTGTACATGCTGTCGTTGTCGGCCACGGTCTTGTAGTCGAAGGCCGACGGCGTGGCCGGCAGCGCGTGGCCGAGCAGGTCTTCGCGCACGATGACGATCGTCAGCCCGGCCGGGCCGATGTTCTTCTGCGCGCCGCCGTAGATGAGGCCGTACTTCGAGACGTCCAGCGGCCGCGACAGCAGGCTGCTCGACATGTCGGCCACCAGCGGCACGCTGCCGACGTCGGGCGTGAAGTGGTATTCGACGCCGCCGATGGTCTCGTTGCTGCAGATGTGCACGTAGGCGGCCTCGGGGTCGAGCTTCCAGGTGTCAAGCGGCGGGATCGTCGTGTAGCCGCTGTCGGCGGCGCTGGCGGCGACGTTGACCTTGGCGTACTTCTTCGCTTCCTTGATCGACTTCTTGCTCCACTCGCCGGTGTCGATGTAGTCGGCGCCGGCGTGGCCGCGCAGCAGGTTCATCGGCACGATGGCGTTCTCGGCGATCGCGCCGCCCTGCATGAACAGCACCTTGTAGCCGGCGGGCACGGCCAGCAGTTCGCGCAGCAGCGCCTCGGCCTCGGCGGCGATGGCCATGAATTCCTTGCCGCGGTGGCTCATTTCCATCACCGACATGCCCGAGCCGTGCCAGTCGAGCATTTCATCGGCCGCCTGGCGCAGCACGGCTTCGGGCAGCGCGGCGGGGCCGGCGCTGAAGTTGAACACGCGGGTCATGCGGCAGTCTCCAGGGGTGTTGATGGGTCGGTGCGCATTATCGGGCGCAGATGGCCCCTTGACCCGGGTCAAGGACGGCGCGGCGCAAGCTTGCGTACAGTCCGCTGCCATAACCCCAGGCCCTTGCCGGGGGAACGCGGGCTGTCCAGCATGTATCACCATCTCCTCGTGCCCATCGACGGCAGCGAGCTTTGGCAACGGGCCACCGAGGCCAGCCTGGAACTGGCGCGCAAGGTCGGCGCCCGCGTCACCGGTTTCGTCGTCGAGCCGCACCCGCCCCTGCCCGGCATGGGTTCGCACCCGGCGGCCTATGCACGCGATGCCGATGAACACCTCGTGCGCACCGAGGCCCACGCGCACGAGGTGCTGGGTCAGTTCGCCGCCCAGGCGGCGGCGCAGGGCGTGCCTTTCGCGGGCCAGTTCAAGCGTACCGAGCGCGTCGACGACGCCATCCTCGACGCCGCGGCCGAATACGGCTGCGACCTCATCGTGATGGTCACGCATGGTCGCGGTGTCTTCGGCGAGCTGCTCTTCGGCTCGCACACCAAGACCTTGCTGGCGCGCACCCGCTTGCCGCTGCTGGTGCTGCATTGAACGCGCTGGCCGAGGCCCCGCAGCAGCGCGAAGCGCGCCTGGCAGCCCTGCTCGCCCGCAGCGGCCTGGCGCCGCTGCGGCTGGCCGGCCGCACGCTGCTGCCGATCGTGCAGGGCGGCATGGGGGTGGGCGTGTCGGCGCACCGGCTGGCCGGTGCGGTGGCCGCCGAGGGTTGCGTGGGCACCATCTCCAGCGTCGACCTGCGCCGCCACCACCCCGACCTGATGGAACGTACCAGCGGCCTGCCCCCCGGCGAGGCCGCCAAGCAGGCCATCGACGAAGCCAACCTGGAGGCCATCTCGCGCGAGATCGCCACCGCCCGCGAGCTGGCTGGCGGCGCCGGCCTGCTGGCCATCAACGTGATGCGCGCGGTGAGCGCCTACGCGGCGTCGGTCAGGCGCGCGCTGGAAGCCGGCATCGACGCCGTGGTGGTGGGCGCCGGCCTGCCGCTGGACCTGCCCGACCTGGCGCAGGACCACCCGCGCGCCGCGCTCGTTCCCATCCTCAGCGACGCCCGTGGCGTGCAACTCATCGTCAAGAAGTGGGAACGCAAGAAGCGCCTGCCCGACGCCATCGTCATCGAACACCCGCGCCTGGCCGGTGGCCATCTCGGCGCGGCGAAGATCGCCGACCTGCACGACCCGCGCTTCGAGTTCGAGAACGTGATCCCGCAGTCGCTGGCCTTCCTGCGCGCGGCGGGCATCGAGCGCGAGATCCCGCTCATCGCCGCCGGCGGCATCCGCAGCTGCGAAGACATCGCGCGCATGCAGGCGCTGGGCGCGGCGGCGGTGCAGCTGGGCACGCCCTTCGCGGTGACGATCGAAGGCGACGCGCACCCCGAATTCAAGCGCGTGCTGGCCGAGTCGCGCGACGACGAGATGGTCGAGTTCACCAGCGTCGCCGGCCTGCCGGCGCGTGCGGTGGCCACCCCCTGGCTGCGCTCCTACCTGCGCATCGAAGACAAGCTGCAGGCCGTGGCCCACCCCAAGTCGCGCTGCACCAAGTCCTTCGACTGCCTGGCGCAATGCGGGCTGCGCGACGGCACGCCGGGCTGGGGCCAGTTCTGCATCGACAACCAGCTGGCCGCGGCGCTGCGCGGCGACGTCAAGAAGGGCCTGTTCTTCCGCGGCGTCGGCGCCTTGCCCTTCGGCAGCCAGATCCGCAGCGTGCGCGAACTGATCGAACGCCTGCTCACCCCGGCTGCATTGCTGCCGGCCTGAAGCACCGGGGCCCGGGTGCTTGCCGCCAAGGCCCGGCAGTGAGAGCATCCCGACACACCCAACCCGGAGACACCCCATGGCCAAGCCGATGTTCGATGCCGAAGCGCTGATCTCGATGTTCGAGACCGCCACCGCGCGCCAGGGCGCGCAGCTGAAGAAGGCCGTCAGCGACGCCACGATGGCGTCGCTGCAGGGTCGCGAGCTGACGCTGAAGAACATCCGCGCCGCACTCAAGGCGGTGACCGAAGCCGCCGGCACCGGCGCGGCGAAGAACCTCACGGCGGGTGTCGACGCCGAGGCGCTGCTCGACCAGGCCGTGGCCGGCATGGACGACGCCCTGCTCAAGGCCGTCGAAGCCAACCGGGTGGCCTTGGGTCAGCTGGTGTCGCAGGGCGCCGACCTGCGCGAGAAGCACCTCAAGAAGGCACTCGATGACCTGGACAAGTTCGAGGACACGATGTTTGCAGCGGTCAAGAAGGCGGCCGCGGGCGTCGAGGGCCCGATGGCCGGCGCCTGGACTCAGGTGCTGGAGAAGATGCAGGCCGGCGGCACGCTGTCTGGCGCCAAGGCCTCGAGCGCGGCCGAACAGCTGGCCGAGCAGATGCACGGCGCCATGCGCAGCTCGCGCGCGGCCTCGATGCGCGCCGCGCAGGCGCTGGCCGAAAGCTACACGGCGATGGTCAGCGGCGTGCTGCTGGGCATGTCCGACGCGCTGCAGGCCGGTGCGGCCACCAAGAAGACCGCGGCCAGGAAGTAGCCCGGCGGGCCCGCCGTTGCGGGCCCACCCACCCGATCGCCATGAAAAACGTCGTCATTTCCGGCAGCGGCCTGGTCCGGCCGCCGCACGTCATCACCAATGCCGAACTGGTGCAGGCCTTCAACGCCTACGCCGACCTGCAGAACGCGAAGAACGCGGCGCGCATCGCGGCCGGCGAGCTGCCGGCGATGGTGCATTCCAGCGTCGAGTTCATCGAGAAGGCCTCGGGCATCAAGCAGCGCTACGTGCTCGACAAGTCCGGCGTGCTGGACCCCACGCGCATGCGGCCGAAGTTCGCGCCGCGCCCCGACGGCGAGCTCAGCCTGATGGCCGAGATCGCCGTGCATGCCGCCACGCAGGCGCTGGCCGCTGCCGGCAAGTCCGGCCGTGATGTCGACGCCGTGCTCTGCGCCGCGGCCAACATGCAGCGCGCCTACCCGGCGATGGCCTGCGAGATCCAGGCCGCCCTCGGTGCCGGCGGCTACGGCTTCGACATGAACGTGGCCTGCTCGTCGGCCACCTTCGCCATCGAGCAGGCGGCCAACGCGGTGCGTAGCGGCAGCGCGAAATGCGTGCTCGTCGTCAACCCCGAGGTCACCTCGGCGCACCTCGAATGGCGCGACCGCGACTGCCACTTCATCTTCGGCGACGTCTGCACGGCGGTCATCGTCGAGGCCGAGGACAGCGCCACCGCCAGTGACCGCTGGCGCATCCTGGACACCCGGCTCGTGACCCAGTATTCGAACAACATCCGCAACAACGCCGGCTTCCTGAACCGCTGCGAAGACACCGACCCGGACGCGCGCGACAAGACCTTCATGCAGGAAGGCCGCAAGGTGTTCAAGGAAGTGGTGCCGATGGCCGCCGCGCACATCGAACAACACCTGCACGACCTGGGCTTCGAGCCGACGCAGGTGCGCCGTTTCTGGCTGCACCAGGCCAACCTGGGCATGAACCAGCTCATCCTCAGGCGCCTGGTGGGTCAGGAGGTCGGCGACGACCTGGCGCCCATCATCCTGGGCGAATTCGCCAACACCGCTTCGGCAGGTTCGATCATCGCGTTCCACGAGCACCACGCCGACCTGAAAGCCGGCGACCTGGGCGTCATCTGCTCCTTCGGCGCCGGTTATTCGGTGGGCAGCGTCGTCGTGCGGCGGGTCTGAACACCCTTGTCGCAATTCACAGTATTGGCCTCGGAGCGGCGATGGTGGTAGGGTCGGGTTTGTCCCTAGCCAAGGAGGATCACATGTCCGAACTCACCGCGAACCAGAAAGACAAGCTGATGTCCGACCTGCGCGTCGTCGTCGCCGATGCCGAGGAACTGCTCAAGCTGACCGCCGGCGACGTGAGCGACAGCACGGCCGGCCTGCGTGAACGCCTGCAGGAGCGCCTGCTCGACGCCAAGCACAGCCTGCTGACGCTGCAGGCCAACGCCACCGAGAAAGCCAAGGCTGCCGGCCATGCCGCCGACGACTACGTGCACGACCATCCCTGGCAGTCGGTGGCCGTCGGTGCCGCGATGGGCGTGGTGGTGGGCCTGCTGATCGGCCGCCGTTGACGCGTCGCCGGCCATGACCGGTCCCGTCGCGTCGAGCGGCCTGTTCGGGTCGCTGCGGCGCCTGTTCGACACCGCCCTCGGCATCGTGCAGGTGCGGCTGGAACTGTTCGGCAGCGAACTCGAACAACAGAAGCTGCGGCTGTTCGACG
This sequence comes from Rubrivivax sp., assembly GCA_030680415.1. GTDB lineage: Bacteria > Pseudomonadota > Gammaproteobacteria > Burkholderiales > Burkholderiaceae_C > Rubrivivax. The sequence goes on along the minus strand of JAUXVE010000164.1, from coordinate 751 downwards.
CCTTGCTGCAGGCCGCCATCGGCCTGGTGCTGGTATCGCTGGCGCTGGTGCTGGCGATCGGTTTCGTGGTGCTGCTGTTCAACGAAGGCTACCGCCTGCCCGCGGTGGGCGTGCTCACGCTGGGCTTCGCGGGCGGCGGCTGGTGGCTGTTGCACCGGGCGCGCGGACAACTGAAAGCCGGCGATGGCGGACCTTTCGCACTCACCCTGGGTGAACTGCGGCGCGACATCGACGACCTGCGTGCTGGCACCGCGCCGCGCGAGGAGCCATGAACCGCGAACGGGCCATGGCCTTGCAGCAGCGGCAGCGCCTGCTGCTGGTGAGCAGCGCCGAACTGCGCTTGCGCATGAGGGCGCAGGCCGCCGAGTTGCAGCGTCCGCTGGCGCTGGCCGACCGCGTGCGGGACGGCTGGCGTTGGCTGCAGGCCCACCCCGAAGTGCCGCTCGCGGCCATCGCGGTGGTGGCCCTGCTGCGACCGCGGCGCGCCTGGCGCTGGGGGGTTCGCTTGTGGTTTGGCTGGCGCGCCTTGCAGCGCCTGCGGCGGCGCTGGCCAGCCATCATCGCCTGATACGGATTCGCGATCGATCGACTGGAAGTGGGTCGTCTGCTCGCGGCCCGTTGCGGACCTTGACTGTCCGCTTTCGCGTGCGGGCTGTGGTGGCGGCAAAGGGGTCTCCGGGCGGGGCGCGGCGTGCGACTGAGGCGGTCGTCGCTGCGCGCCGACTGCCCTGCGCTGCTCGGGCCCATGGCC
>JAUXVE010000163.1 GCA_030680415.1 Rubrivivax sp. | reverse complement strand
TGGGCGCCGGGGTGGCGGGCGGCGCGGGGTGGCGGGCCGCGCGACGATGCGCGGCCGCGTCACGTCGGCGATCAGCATCACCGCGCGCACCATGTCCTGCACCGCTTCGGCCAGGTCGGCGGGCGGCTCCAGGGTCTCGATGACCGCCGCCAGTGCGTCGGCGTCTTCCAGGTCCGCCGGGTCGAAGTGCATGTACAGCAGCGCCAGCGGCTCGACCAGCTCGGGGTCGTCGACGGCCATCAACGCCGGAAAGCGGTCCATTGCCGCGGCAAAGCCGGCCACCCAGGGCAGCACGCTGTCGGTGGGCGAATCTTCGTCGTCGAGCGGAAAGACCCAGGGGTCGAACCACTGCCGCTGCCCGATGGCCTGGTCGAGCTCGGCATGGCGGCGCTGCACCAGCGCCTGCAGTTCGGCCAGCGCCGGGCCGGGCGCTGCGGGGCGGCCTTCGATGTCGGTGACGCAGGGCAGCCACTGTGCGGCGGTCACGGGCCGCGGCTGCAGCAGCACGCCGCACAGGAAGCCGTCGAGCGCGCTCACGTCGAGCGGCTCCAGCGGTGCCGGCAGCGCGTCGAGCAGGGCGCCCAGGCGCGCCAGGTCCTGGTCGTCGAGCGAAGTGGCTTGATGCAAGCGGGTTGCCCTGGTTCTGGGGTGACGGGTCGGCCGGTGGCGGCCAGATTCCGTGTCCGACGGTGTCGTGTGCGGGCGATTGTCCTTCAAGGTCGCCGCGCCCGCAGGTCGCGTTGCACGCCTCTGGTCGCAGCTGAAGCAGTCGATCAGGGCGCTTTCCCGGGATGCCTTTGCAGCCCTGCCGGGCAGACTTGACTAGACTGCAAGGTTGCCACCTGCAGGAGACGAACCATGGGCGCGCCCGAAGCCTTCACCCAAACCACCCATGTCGGCCACTGGATCGCCGGCGTGCCCGTCGCCAGTGCCGGTGCGCGCATGCAGCCGGTATGGAACCCGAGCACCGGCCAGGTGGCACGCCAGGTGCTGCTGGCCAGCGCCGACGACGTCGCCGTGGCCGTGGCCGCCGCCCGCGCCGCGCAGCCGGCCTGGGGCGATACGCCGCCGATCCGCCGCGCGCGCGTGCTCAACAACTTCCTGGCGCTGATGAACCAGCACCGCGACACGCTCGCCGCGATGATCACCGCCGAACACGGCAAGGTCTTCACCGACGCCGTGGGCGAGGTCTCGCGCGGCATCGACATCGTCGAATTCGCCTGCGGCGTGCCGCAACTGCTGAAGGGCGACTACACCGACCAGGTCAGCACCGGCATCGACAACTGGACCCTGCGCCAGCCGCTGGGCGTGGTGGCCGGCATCACGCCGTTCAACTTCCCGTGCATGGTGCCGTGCTGGATGTTCCCGGTGGCGCTGGCCTGCGGCAACGCCTTCATCCTCAAGCCCAGCGAACGCGACCCCAGCCCCAGCCTGTTCATGGCCGAATTGTTGAAGCAGGCCGGCCTGCCCGACGGCGTGTTCAGCGTCGTGCAGGGCGACAAGGTGGCGGTGGACGCGCTGCTCACGCACCCCGACGTCAAAGCGCTGTCCTTCGTCGGCTCCACCGCCATCGCGCAGACCATCTACGAGACCGGCGCCCACCACGGCAAGCGTGTGCAGGCCCTGGGCGGCGCCAAGAACCACATGGTGGTGATGCCCGACGCCGACATCGGCCAGGCGGTGGACGCGCTCATCGGCAGCGCCTACGGCTCGGCCGGCGAGCGCTGCATGGCGATCAGCGTCGCCGTGCTGGTGGGCGACGTCGGCGAGCGCATCGTGCCGCTGCTGGCCGAACGCGCGCGCGCGCTGAAGATCAGGAACGGCATGGAGCTCGACGCCGAGATGGGGCCCATCGTCACGCGCGAGGCGCGCGACCGCATCGAGAAATACATCGGCCTCGGCGTCGAGGAGGGCGCCACGCTGGTCGTCGACGGCCGCGGCTGCAAGGTGCCCGGCTTCGAGGGCGGCTTCTTCACCGGCGGCACGCTGTTCGACCACGCCACGCCGCAGATGCGCATCTACCAGGAAGAGATCTTCGGCCCGGTGCTGGTGTGTGTGCGCGTGAAGGATTTCGCCGCGGCGCTGCAGCTCGTCAACGACCACGAATACGGCAACGGCGTGGCCTGCTTCACCAGCGACGGTGGTCTGGCGCGCGAATTCGCCCGCCGCGTGCAGGTGGGCATGGTCGGCATCAACGTGCCGATTCCCGTGCCCATGGCCTGGCACGGCTTCGGCGGCTGGAAGCGCAGCCTGTTCGGCGACATGCACGCCTACGGCGAGGAAGGCGTGCGCTTCTACACCAGGCAAAAGAGCGTGATGCAGCGCTGGCCCGACAGCATCGCCAAGGGCGCCGAATTCGTGATGCCCACGGCCAAGTAAGAGATGGACAATCGCCGGCGGCGCTGCCGGTGCGGCTGACCAGCCGCTGCAGCGGCGCCACCCGACTCAACACTGCCGCGTTCCTGCCGATGACCGAAGGCTGCAAGCGCCCGTGACCTCGCCCTTGAAAACCGTGACCAGCGCGCCCGCCGTCGCCGCACGCCTGCAGGCCTGTCTGGCCACCGCCGACCCGGCCTGTGGCACCTCGTCGGCAGCCGCCTGCGACGCTGCGCGCGAAGCGCAGGCGCTGGCCCGAAAGCTCCATCGCCCCGCCGACGAGGGGCGCGCCGGCGCCCTCCTGTGCTGGCATCTGTTGCGCCTGGGCCGCTTCGACGAACTGCAGCGGGAGGCGGCGCGCAGCCTGCCCCTGCTGGCAGGCGCCGAGCTGGCTGCCGAGCGCGGCGAGCTGCTGCGTTTGCTCACGCTGGCGGCCTGCGAAACCGGCGCCTACGACCTGGCGCTCGATGCCGCACAGGAACTCGTGCAGCTGGCGGCGGTGCCGGGCGACGCCGGCCCGGTACTGACGGCCGCGTCAACGCTGGCCGCCTGCTTCGAGCGCATGGGCGATTCCTGGCAGGCGGTGCGGGTGCTGTCGAAGGCCTTGCAGGACCACGGCGACGCGGCGCCCGACCTGCCGCTGGCGTCGGCGCTGAACGCCCTGTGCGCGATCTCGATCGGCGAATTCCACCGCCTGCGCGGCGCTGCGCCAGACGCCGAGGCCGCCGCGGCGCTGGCGCGCGGGCGCGGCGCCGGCGAACGCGCCCTCGGCCTGCTGGAGCGCTTGCCCGACTCGGCGGCTTACGAGGTCGTGGTCCTGGGCAACCTGGGCGAAGTGCTGCTGCACCAGGGCGAACGCAGCGAAGCCGAGCGGCTGCTGCAGCGCGCGCATGAGCGCGCCAGCGAACGCGGATTTGCGGCTTACGGCTGGCGCGCGGCCTGTTCGCAGGCCGAAGCCTTGCGCATCGACGGCCATGCCGCCGATGCCTGGCAGGCCATGGAGCGGCTGCTGGCCGAGATGGGCGACACGGCGCCGCCGCAGACGGCGATCCGGGCCCACCATGTCGCCTACCTGGCATGCCGGGCGCTGGGCCGCTTCGAGCCGGCGCTGGTTCATTTCGAAGCCGTGGAGCGGCTCGAACGCCAGCGTGCGACGGCGCAACTGCGCGCGCAGTCGCAGCTGTTCGTGACGCGCACCGAGGCGCAGCAGGCGCAATGGGTGGCCGAGCAGGCGCTGCACGAGGCCAGGCAGCAGCGTGCGCGCGCCGCCGAGCTGGCCGAAACAGCCGAGCGTGACCCGCTCACCGGGCTGGGCAACCGCCGCCACCTCGACCGCCGCTGCTCGGCCTTGCTGCCGGCGGCCGAGCAGGCCGGCCAGCCGCTGGCGCTGGCGGTGATCGACATCGACCGCTTCAAGTCCATCAACGACCACCACGGCCATGCCGGCGGCGACCGTGTGCTGGTGGCCATGGCGCAGCTGCTGCGCGAGAACACACGCACCGATGACGTGCTGGTGCGCCACGGGGGCGAGGAATTCGTGATCGTGCTGCCGGGCATGGGCCTGTCGCGCGCCACCGAAGTCTGCGAGCGGCTGCGCCACCGCATCGCCACCCACCCCTGGGTCGGCGCCGAGGGTGCGAACTTCATCGTCACCGTGAGCATCGGCCTGGTTGCCGCGCCGCCGTACGAGCTGGCGGCGCTGATGGAGCGCGCCGACGCGGCGCTGTTCCGCGCCAAGCGCGGCGGACGCAACCGGCTGACCCTGGGCCGGGCCTGAGTGGAGCCTGAGGCACCTCGGGCACTTCGGACGCTTCAGGTGCCGATCACGCCGCCGTCCGTTCTGCGCACTGCGACGGTTGCCGAACGCGGCCGGCCGTCGGGCAGGAAGTCGGGCCAGTTCGAGTAGCGGCGTGGTGCGGCCGCGTCGCTGCGATCGCGCGGCGATTCGCCCGGGTGCTGGATGTTGACGAACATCGTCGCACCGTCGGGCGTGAAGCTGCAGCCGGTGACTTCGCAGTTCACGGGCCCGGCCAGGAAGCGCCGAACCTCGCCGCTGACCGGGTCGCAGGCCAGCAGCTGGTTGTTGCCCAGGTGTGCCATCTCGCCCCTGTTCAAGGCGGTGGGGCCGATGTCGGTGCCGATCCACAACACGCCGCGGGCGTCGAAGGCGAGGGTGTCGGGGCAGGCGAAGGCGTCGCCCTGGACCTTGCCCTTCGCCTCGGGGCGCTCGTTGGCCGGGTCGCCGGCGAGCACGAAGTGGTGCCACTGGAAACGCTCGGCGCTGAAGTCGCCGTCTTCCTGCCAGCGGACGATGTGGCCCATGGTGTTGTTGGCGCGCGGGTTGGCGGCGTCGGGGCCGGGGTTGTTGCCGCTGCCGCGCGAGCTGTTGTTGGTGAGCGCGCAGTAGACCCAGCCGGCCAACGGGTCGATGGCCACCCACTCGGGGCGGTCCATCTTCGTGGCGCCCAGCGCGTCGCTGGCCTGGCGGGCCTTGATCACGACCTCGCCTTGATCGGCGAAACCGCGGTCCGCGGTCAGCGGCCCCTGCCCGTGCACCAGCGGCAGCCAGCGGCCGCTGCCGTCGGCGTCGAAACGCGCCACGTACAGCGTGCCGTGGTCCAGCAAGCCGGCGTTGGCCTGCGCCGCGCTGAGGCCGCCGCCGGCGGGCCTGATGCGATCGCGGCTGACGAACTTGTAGATGTATTCGAAGCGTGCGTCTTCGCCCGAGTAGACCACCGCGCGGCCGTCCCGCGTGACCGCCACCGTGGCGCCCTCGTGCGCGGCGCGGCCCAGCGCGGTGCGCTTGACCGGCGTGCTGGCGGGGTCCATGGGGTCGATCTCGACGACCCAGCCGAAACGGTGCGCCTCGTTCGGGTGGCGCACGGTGTCGAAGCGCGCGTCGTGCTCGTTCCAGCGGTACCAGGTGTTCTTGCGGATGCCCCAGCGGCGCTCGTGCGCAGTCGGCGTGTCGGCGGGGATGAAATAGTTTGCCCAGTTCTCCTCGCCCGACAGGTAGGTCCCCCAGGGCGTCGTGCCCGAGGCGCAGTTGGCGATGGTGCCCAGCACGAGCCGCCCCGCAGGGTCGGCGGCGGTCTTCATCAGCGCATGGCCGGCGGCCGGGCCGCCGACGGCGAACGGCGTGTGGGCGGTGAAACGGCGCGCGTAAGGCGACGGCCGCACCAGCTGCCAGCGGCCTTCGTTCAACACGATCTCGACCACCGAGACGCCGTGCGCGGCCTGGCTCTTGGCCACCTTTTCGGGCGTCCACGGCTGCATGCCGCCGGGATGCAGCAGGCCGTCGTCGGTGTATTCGTGGTTGCTCACCAGCAGGCCGCGGCGGCTGCCTTCGAGCGCGTAGAACTGCAAACCGTCGTGATGCATGCCCATCTGCAGCGCCTGCTCGGCGGCGCTGTTCGACGCATCGCTGGCCCAGGCCGGCATCCGGCCCGCGATGCCCACGGGATCGCCCCAGGGCGCCAGCACGGCGGCGGTGTAGCCCTCGGGCACCACCACGGCGTCGGCGGTCGAGGCGGCGATGCCCTTGAAGCCAAGCCGCGGCGCGGCGGCAGGCGGCGGCGTGGCGGCACAGCCGGCCAGCGACCCGAACCACGCCGCCGCGGCCAGGCCGATGCCGCCGCGCAGCACGATGCGGCGCTTCGGGTCGGAGACATCGTGGATGCTGGGGTTGGAGGAGCGGTTGCTGTCCTCCATGTCGTCGAAGTCCTTGGGCATGCAGTCGTCCTGGCGACGAGAAAAGGGTGACGCCCGATGCTAGAGCTTCTCGGTTTCCCCGGCCTTCGGCTGCCACTTCATCAACCGCTTCTCCACCTTGCCCACCGCCGCGTCGAGCACCAGCGCAAACGCGGTGAGCACCAGGATGCCGGCCATCACGGTGTTGATGTCGAAGGTGCCTTCGGCCTGCAGGATGAGGTAGCCCACGCCCTGGCTCGAGCCCAGGTATTCGCCGACCACCGCGCCGACGAAGGCCAGGCCGACGCTGGTGTGCAGGCTGGAAAAGACCCAGCTCGTGGCGCTGGGCAGGTAGACATGGCGCAACAGCTGCTTCGGGCCGGCGCCGAGCATGCGCGCGTTGGCCAGCACCACCGGGCTGACTTCCTTGACACCCTGGTAGACGTTGAAGAAGACGATGAAGAACACCAGCGTCACGCCCAGCGCCACCTTGCTGGCGATGCCGAGGCCGAACCAGACCGAGAAGATCGGCGCCAGGATGATGCGCGGCATCGAGTTGGCGGCCTTGATGTAGGGTTCGAGGATGCCGCTGGCCAGCGGGCTCAGCGCCAGCCACAGCCCGGCGCCCAGGCCCATCGCCGAGCCGATGCCGAAGGCCAGCAGCGTCTCGGTCAGCGTCACCAGCAGGTGGCGGTAGATGTCGGCCTCGGTCACGAACCAGGTCCAGATGCGGGCCAGGATCTTGACCGGCTCGCCGAAGAAGAAGCTGGCCTGGCGATCGTTGTCGAACATGAAGTTCGGCAGCAGACCCGGCGTCGTCATCAGGTGCCAGAAGGCGAAGACCGCCAGCAGCAGGGCGGCCTGCCAGGGCCACAGGTGCTTGGGGGCTCTCATGCGGGCCGCCCCGGCGTGTTGCCCGCGGGCTGGCGAAGGGGCCCAATCGCGGCCGCACCCTCACCCCAACCCTCTCCCGCAAGCGGGAGAGGGAGCAAGTCAGCACTCCCTCTCCCCCGTACCCGGGGGAGAGGGTTGGGGTGAGGGGGTGTAGCGAAGCGAGTCCGCAACTGGTCGGCCATCCTCATGCCACCTTCAGCTGCTGGGCGTAGCCCTTGAGCACCTCTTCGCGCAGCTGCGCCCAGATGGCGGCGTGCAGGGCCACGAAGCGCGGCGTCATCTTCACCTCGGCGACATCGCGCGGGCGCGGGATGTCGATCGTGAACTCGCCGATCAACCGCGCCGCCGGGCCGGCGCTCATGATCACCACGCGGTCGCTCATGGCGATCGCTTCGTCGAGGTCGTGGGTGATGAACAACACCGCCTTCTTCTTGCGTGCCCACAGTTCGAGGACCTCGTTTTCCATCAGCTGGCGGGTCTGGATGTCGAGCGCCGAGAAGGGCTCGTCCATGAGGATGATGTCGGGGTCCAGCGCCAGCGTCTGCGCCAGGCTCGTGCGCTTGCGCATGCCGCCCGAGAGCTGGTGCGGGTAGCGGTCGCCGAAGCCGCCCAGGCCGACGCGGCGCAGCCATTCGTCGGCCATTGTGCGAGCCTCGTTCATCGACAGCTGACCGCGGAACTCCAGCCCCGCCATGACGTTGGCCTGCGCCGTGCGCCAGGGCATCAGGCTCTCGGCCTGGAACATGTAGCCGGCACGGGTGTTGATGCCCGCCAGCGGCTGGCCGAAGACGTGCACGTTGCCGGTGCTGGGCTGCAGCAGCCCGGCGGCGACGTTGAGCAGCGTGCTCTTGCCACAGCCGGTGGGGCCGACGACGGCGACGAATTCACCGGCGCCGACGGTGAGCGTGATGTCCTGCACCGCGGTGTAGCGCTGGCCGGGGTCGTCCTTGCTGACGAAGGTGCAGGCGACACCTTCCAGCGCCAGTGCCGGCGGCCTCATCAAAGGGCCGCCAGCCGGGTGCGGCCGGCACCGCTGCGGCGCGGCTGCGTGAGGGCGCCGACCAGCCACAGCGCAGCCACCAGCGCGGCCATCGCCGCCGCCTGTTGCAGCGGCGCCAGCAGGTGGGCGTGCCACAGGAAGGCGCTGGTGCCGCTGAGCACGGCCAGGAACAGCGTCGTCGCGGCGGCCGCCGCGCCGGCGCGCAATGGCGGGTCGTAGCGCTGCAGCGCAACGATGTCGAAGGCCGGCTTGGGCCAGCGTGCGGCCACGTCGGCCGGCCGCCAGCCGGGGGGCTTGAGCCACACGCGCAGCTTGTCGGCCCACGATCGGGCGCGCCACGAATCCAGCACCAGTTCCCGGTAGACCTGCAGGTTGGCCCACAAGGGGTTCCAGCTGCGCAGCGGCGAACGCGTGCCGTAGACACAGGGCTCGGCGTCGTCTTCCTCGGTGAAGGTGCCGAACAGGCGGTCCCAGACGATCAGGATGCCGCCGTAGTTCCTGTCGAGATAGCGGTCGTTGACGGCATGGTGCACGCGGTGGTTGCTGGGGCTGCAGAACCAGCGGTCGAACCAGCCGAGCCTGCCGACCTGCTGCGTGTGCACCCAGTACTGGTAGAGCAGGTCGATCAGCGCCACGGTGGCGAAGACCAGCGGCGGCACGCCGGCCACCGCCATCGGCAGGTAGAACAGCCAGCCGAGCAGGAAGCCGCTGCTGGTCTGGCGCAGCGCCGTGCTGAGGTTGTAGTCCTCGCTCTGGTGGTGCACCGCGTGCGCCGCCCACAGCACCGCCACGCGGTGGCCGGCGCGGTGCAGCCAGTAGTAACACAGGTCGTAGAACAGCAGCGCGAAGACCCAGACCCAGAGCGCGTCGGCCGGCAGCCGCGTCAGCGCCACATGCTCGAAGACGAGCGTGTACAGGCCGACGCGCAGCAGCTTGCCGAAGACGCCGGTGACCTGGCTCATGACACCCAGGCCGATGCTGTTCAGCGCATCGTTCAAACGGTAGGTGTTGCGCCCGCGCGCCAGCCCGACGGCGAATTCTGCCGCGATCAGCAACAGGAACACCGGGGTCGCCAGGACGATGACTTGCGCGCCGGTCACGCTGCGTTCTTCAGGCCCGAGGGTACTTGGCGTTGGCCTTCTTGACGAAGTCGTTGGTCCACACCGCGGCCAGGTCGAGCTTGGCCTTGGCGATGCCGGCGTCGATGCTGGCCAGGGCACGGAACGCGGTGTCGGCACCCTTTTCCGGGAAGGCGCCGTCGGGCGACAGCGCGCCCTTGGCGGCCAGGAAGGCGTCGATGTAGACCGCACGGTCGCCCAGCAGGTAGCTCTCGGGAACGTTGGTGATGATGTCGCCCGCGCCGGCGGCCTGGATCCACTTGTTGGCACGCACCAGCGCGTTGGTCAGCGCCTGCACGGTGTTGGGGTTCTTGTCGATGAAGGACTGCGGGGCGTAGAAGCAGCCCGCCGGCATGGGGCCGCCGAAGACCTTCTCGGACTCGGCCACGATGCGCGTGTCGGAGACGATCTTCAGGTCGCCCGAGCGCTGCAGCAGCGTGATCACCGGGTCGAGGTTGCTGATGGCGTCGATCTGGCCGGAGCGCATTGCCGCTACCGCGCCCTGCGAAGCGCCGACGCCGATGATGCTGACGTCGCTGGGCTTGAGCCCCACCTTGGCGAGGATGAAGTTGACCATCACGTTGGTCGACGATCCCGGCGCCGTGACGCCGATCTTCTTGCCCTTCAGGTCGGCCACGGTCTTGAAGTCGGGCATCGTCTTGGGGTTGATGCCGAGCACGATCTGCGGCGCGCGGCCCTGCAGCGCGAAGGCGCGCATCGGCTGGCCCTTGTACTGCATGTTCACGGTGTGCTCGAAGGCGCCCGAGACGACATCGGCGCTGCCGCCCACCACCGCCTGCAGCGCGCGCGCGCCGCCGGCGAAATCGACGATGGTCACATCCAGCCCTTCGGCCTTGAAGTAGCCGCGCTGCTCGGCGATGGTCAGCGGCAGGTAGTACAGCAGGTTCTTGCCGCCCACGGCGATGGTGGTCTTGGGCTTTTCAAGCGCCTGGGCGCGCACGAAGGCGGGCGCGGCCAGCAGCGTGGCGCTGCCGGCGATGAGGACGTGGCGTCTTTGCATGGCGGGGTGTCTCCTTGTGAATGCACAGACTTTAGCCCAGCGCGCGCTGCCCTAACATTGGGGAATGAACCCCATCCTGCTCGTCACCGGTGGCAGCCGCGGCATCGGTGCCGCCACCGCCCGCCTGGCCGCCACGCGCGGCTGGGATGTCGCGGTCAACTACACCCGCGACGCTGCCGCGGCCAGCGCCGTGGCCGCCGAGGTGCGCGCCGCGGGCCGCCGCGCCTGGGTGCTGCAGGCCGACGTCGCCGACGACGCCCAGGTGGTGGCGATGTTCCAGGCGCTGGACCGCGAAGCCGGCGTGCTGGCCGGGCTCGTCAACAACGCCGGCGTGGTGGACGTGGCCGCGCGCGTGGACGAGATGAGCGCGGCGCGCTGGCAGCGCATGTTCGCGATCAACGTCTTCGGCACTTTCGCCTGTTCGCGCGAGGCGGTGCGGCGCATGAGCACGCGCGATGGCGGCGGGCCCTGGAAGGCCACCGGCGGCGGCCGCGGCGGCGTCATCGTCAACCTGTCGTCGGCGGCGGCCCGGCTCGGCTCACCCGGGCAGTACGTGGACTACGCGGCGGCCAAGGGGGCCATCGACGTCTTCACGCTCGGCCTGGCCAAGGAGGTGGCGGCCGAAGGCGTGCGCGTGAATGCGGTGCGGCCGGGCCTCATCGAGACCGAGATCCACGCCTCCGGCGGCCAGCCCGACCGCGCCCGCCAACTCGCGCCCCAGGTGCCGATGCAGCGCACCGGCACCGCCGAGGAGGTGGCGGCGGCGATCGTCTGGCTGCTGTCCGACGAGTCGAGCTACACGACGGCGTCGATGCTCGACGTGGCCGGCGGGCGCTGAGGGCTTGTGATCCTGCAGCTGCTCGGGCCAGGCACCTGCACTTTTGTCTTCGTGGACCGTGGTTGACTTTCAGCCTGCCGGGTTCCGCCCCGGCGGGCGGGTAACTTTCTTCTGGTGGCCCAGAAGAAAGTCACCAAAGAAGAGGGCCTGAATGCAAAACCATGCACTCGTGCCGCCCGCTTCGGATGCCCGGCCCAGCGGGCTACTTGACACTGCGAGGACGATCGACGCAGCCGCTCGCTCGTACGTTACGGGCTCGCTGCGCGTCGCCCTTGGCACGCAGCGGCGCCGATGGGGTGATGCGGCAATCCGGCGATGCGAAGCGAGCCGCATCGACCAGTGAGCAGGTGGCTCGATGTGTCGCGAGGCGTCAAGTAGCCCGCTGAGCCGGGCGTGCGGAGCGAGAAGAACGAGTTGGGGGTGTTGGGCTTCAGGCACTCTTCTTTGGTGACTTTCTTCTGTGCCAGCAGAAGAAAGTTACCCGCCCGCCGGGGCGGGACCCGGCAGGCGTCCGCGCCACCGCGACCACAACAGCCGAACGACGGCAGCCGCGCACAGCGGGACGCCTCCGCTGGGCGCCGCCGCCGGCGCCGCAGGCGCTACAGCGTGCGCGTATCGACCCACGCCACGCGTCCGGTGCGGCGTTTGACTTCCTGCACCATGTGCCGGGTGCCGCCGGGCCCGTCGCCGCCGCCGCCGTCCCACAGGCAGACGAAGCGCACCTTGGGCGGGCCCAGCGCCAGCGCCGTGTACAGCAGCCACTGGTTGCAGCGCTCGAAGGCATTCGCGCCAGCGGGCAGCGGCCCCAGTTCGGCCGGCATCTCGCGCGGCGGGTCGGCCATCTGTGCCTTCAGCGCGTAGTAGCGATCGCGCCAGGCCGCGCCGCCGGCCGAACGCATCACCGACGCCTCGATGAATTCGGGTTCGGGCAGCGGCAGCAGCAACTGCACGCGTACGCCGCGGCGCACGCAGGCCTCGGCAAAGATCAGGTCGCCGCCGGCCGCGCCCTGCGTGAACGCGATGTCGCCGCTGCCGGCTTGCATCTCGTCGAGCACGCGTTCGATCTCGGCCGTGGCATGCGGCACCATCGCTGCCGGGAAGCGCGGCCGGGGCCGGTCGGGCGCATCGACCATGTGGCCGAAAACAGCAGCACCTGGCGCGGCACCAGCGGCGGCGCCGAGCGCACGATCTCGCGGTCGATGATCGCCAGCGCCACGACACCGAACTCGCGCACCACCGCGGTCAGCGGGTTGAGCAGCAGGCACAGTTCGGCATGGCTGGCCTTGGCCCGGTAGTCCCTGGGTTCGCGCTGCTGTGCCGACAGCGCCGCCCACAGCACGCCGCCGGTGAGGTTGTCGAGCAGCGTGGGCGAGACTTCGCCGCCCAGGTGCCGCAGCAGCAGGTGCAGGTGCAGGGTCAGCGAATTGATGCCCGAGTAGTGGTGCGCGGGGTCGGCCAGGAAGGCCTGGTGGTAGGGGGCGATGGCCTCCTCCAGGCTGGCCAGTTCGAGGCCCGCCGCCGCGCGCCCTGCGGCCGGCGTGGCGCCGTCGCGGCGCCAGCGTGACAGCCAGCGGTCCTTCTCCACACGCCCGGCCAGGGCCCAGGCCTCGGCATCGCGCGGGCGGTCTTCGGTGAGCTGGCGCGCCGCCTCGTGCGCTTCCTCGTGGCGGCCGATGCGGCCCAGGCAGACGATGCGCCTGCCGCGCGAGACCGCGTCATCCGGGTCCAGCGCCAGCGCGTCGTCGAACTGCTCGAGCGCAAACGAGAACTGGCGCAGCTTCATCAGGCTGGCGCCGGCGTCGCGCTTGGCCTCCAGCCACAGCGCCTGCGTCGGTGTCTCGCCGGCGAGCACGAGGATGTCACCGGCGCGGTTCTTCTGCCGCGCCACTTTCATGCGGCCGCGCCACTGCTCGTAGGCGGCGCCGAACTCGTTGCGGTCGTCCAGCAGCAGCTCGCGCCAGGCCGGTTCGCGCAGGTGCGGCAGCAGCACGTACACCGGGCTCACCTTGCGCCGCACCGGGGCTTGCAGCGTGGCGCGCGCCATCGCCGCCAGCGCAGCGCGGTCTGCGGCCAGGCAGGCCGGATCGGGCGCGCCGTCCTGCAGGTGGCAGCGCAGCTTGCGGTCGGTGTAGATGTCGTAGGGATTCGTCGGCCGCGGCCCCTGCACCAGCACCACGCCGCGCGCGCAGCGCGTGGCGCACGCCGAGCTCGTACCAGACGTTGGGGTTGTTCAGCGTCAGGTCGGCCAGCATCAGGTCGGCGGCCAGCAGCTCCTGGAACATGTCGCTGCGGATGTCGCCGGCGCGCTGCTCCTCGTCGGCGCGGAAGACGGTGCAGCCGGCGTCTTCCAGCGCCGGCTTCAGCAGCTCGGCGAAGACGCGGTTGAAGTCGATCGCTGCGCCATCGGCGCCGGGCTTGGTGCCGAAGGGCATGGCGACGAAGGCGTGCGGTTTCATGGCCTGCAGCATCGCACGGCGCGGCGGTGTCGGGCCGGCGTCCTGGCGCGGCTCACGGGCTCGCCTCGGGGCCGGCGTAGGCGAGCAGGATGTCCAGCAAGTCGGCCACGGCGCGGCGCTCCTTGCCCTGCGTTCTTGCCAGCACCGGCTCCAGCACGAATCGCGCCTGGTCGGCCACCGTGCACCAGGGCTTGGCCGAACTCACCCGCGCGTGGATGTCGGCGTAGCCGTCGGCGATGGCCGCGCTCGAGGCCGCCAGCCGGCGCTGCGCCAGCGCTTCGTAGAGCTCGACCTCGATCAGTCCGACGGCGCTCCAGAAATCGGGGTCGCTCTGTGTGCGCTGTAGCAGGCTCAGGCGCGTCGCCTGCGTGCGTGCGGCGTCCAGGCCCTTCCAGCGCGTGTCGGCGCCGTGGATCACGAGCTCGAGCGCCATGCGGTTGAGCGCCGGGTAGAAAAGTTCGCTGCTCGCCGTCGCCGCGGCCTGCGTCTCGGCCTGCCCGTAGGCCGCGGCGGCCTTGTCCAGCGCCTGCCGGGCCGCGCTGGCGTCTCCGGCGCGCTGCTCGAGCATGGCCAGGCGTTTCCACCCCGAGCCGACCAGGCTCAGCCGTTCCACCGTCGGCTGCCGGTCGGCCAGCGACTGCAGCCGCGCGATGGCGCCCTGGATGCGGCCGCGGCCGGCCTTCAATGCCGCGGCGCCGGGCGCCGGGCCGGCCACCGTCTGCCAGGCCAGCCGCGCGCGCAGGTTCTCCAGCTGCTCGTGCGATTTCAGCGACGCACTGCCGTCCTCGGCCTGCACGGCGCGTTCGTACCAGGCAATGGCGGCAGCGAAGTCGCCGGCTTCGGCATAGGCCAGCCCGAAGGCCTCGGCCACCGCGCCCATGCCGCCCCACAGCGCGCCGAAACGCGCCTCCAGGTGACGCGCCTTCTCCAGCTGCGCCACCGGCGCCGCGCCGCTCCACCGCGTCTGCACCGCCAGCTCCTCCAGCGCCAGCGCCAGGCCCAGCGCCGACGCGATGCCGGCGTACTCGTCGCCCACCGGGCGCCGCACCGTCTGGGCGTCGCCGCCGCTGGCGCGCAAGGTCCAGCCGGGGTCGCCGTAACACTGGTAGGCAGCCCAGGTCTTGCCGCTCGGGTCGTCGGCCCAGGCCGCTTCGCGCGCCGTGCCCACCGCGTCGACGAACGTCGCGCCGGCCAGCAGCTCGCGGTAGAAGGTGGTGGCGAAGGTCTCGGCCGGGCCGTCTTCCACCGCCCAGCCGGCAGCGACGACGCAGCGCACGCCGATCTCGATCAGCTTGTCGGCGACGCCGGCGGCGAAGGCGCTGCGGTCGAGCCGCCGCGCCAGGGTCTGCGTGGCGCTGCGTCCGGCCAGATGGCAGCAGTTGACGAACACCAGCTCGGGCACGGTGCGCATGGTCTCGATCTCGCGCGGGCCCAGGAAGGTGTCGCCCGAGAGCACGACGCCGCCGTGCTCACCGGCCTCGCCGTGGCCGGCGACGTGCACCATGCGGTAGCGCCGCGCCAGCAAGGCACCGATGACGCTGGCGGCGTCGTCGTTGTTGAGCAGCGCGGTGACACGGTCGGCGGCCAGCGCGCCGGCTCCGGTGAGCTGTGCCGCCACCGCCTGCGCCTCGGCCAGCGCGCCCGGCAGCGGGCCGTATTTCGTGGCGTCGACCGCCGGCTCGCCGATCACGAGCACGGCGTCCTCGGCGGCGGCGTCGCGCGGCGCCATGCGGTAGTTGGTCTTGCGCAGCTTGCGCAGCAGCTGGCAGCGGATGGCCCACGGCCGCGGGTCGGCGCGGCCGCGGCCGTCGTCGGGCGTTTCCAGCAGCTCCCAGGGGATCGGCGCGGTGCGGTCGTCCAACTCCAGCAGCATGCGCTGGGTGCCGCCGAGGAAGGGTTCGACCTCGATCGGCACCAGCAGCTGGAACAGCGTGCGGCCGATCTGCGGGTCGTCGTTGGCGTCGGTCGACGCCCGCGCCACCAGGTCGCGCAGCAGCTTGCCCTGCGTCATCTGCGCGCGCATCTCGGTGCGGGCGCGGCGGGTGTCCAGTGTGAAGGCGATGCTGTCGGGCAGCTCGCCGGCGGTGGCGGTGATGAAGTCGTGGTCGGCGCCGCGGTAGCCGCTGTCGGGCTGGCGGCGCAGCGGCCCGGTGCCGCTGGCGATGGTCGGCGCGAGCTCGAAGCGGTCGGGGCTGGCGGTGGCCAGCACCTGCAGGCCGCGCCAGGCGTCGGAGGCGCGGTCCAGGTACAACTCGACCAGCGTCAGCCGGCTCACCAACGGCCAGCCGCTGCCGGCAAGGCGGTCGTTGGCCTCGCGCACGCCCTGGGCGATGGCGCGCGCGGTGGCGCTGGGCGAGATGCCCAGGCCGCCGCTGCCCAGCAGCGTGGCCGCGATCTCGATCTCGGCGCCGCCCTGCTGCGCGTCTTCGACGACACGCTGCGCCCAGGCGATGGTGGCCTGGCGCACGCTGTCGCGCAGCCGGATTTCCGTCAGCGTCCCTTCGTCGCCCAGGCCCACCACCACGGCACCCTGCGGCCGCGGCGTGCGCCAGGGGTTGTCGGGCTGGCGCCAGGTGTTGACGAAGATCTGGTGCGTGCCCACCGCGTCGGGGTACAGGCCGGCGTTCAACGCCGCCTGCATGGCGCCGCCGAGCAGCCGGTCGACGACGGCCTCGGTGCCGGTGAGCGCGGCAGCGCGGTAGTGCCCGACCAGCAGCGGCTGGCGGATGAAGCTCAGGTTGCCGTTGAGCACCGTGACGCGCAGCGCCGCGCCACGCGGCGTGTCCAGTGTATCGACGGCGGGGCCGCGGCCGGCGTCGAACACCGAACGCGTGGTCTGCGCCGGCAGCGCCGACAG
>JAUXVE010000161.1 GCA_030680415.1 Rubrivivax sp. | reverse complement strand
TTGCTTGAACACGGCAGTCTCGGTGCGGGTGGTGGGCCTCGACCCTACACCGAACAGCCACTCATTGTCGATTCAAAGATGCCATTCGTGTTTACTGCATCTCAGGGCCCTCGTGGGTCGAGATCAGGATCTCTGAACTTGTAATCATGGCTTGAAACGACGCGCCAGTGCAATGTTCAGCGCCTCGAATTGAGAAGTATGCGAAACGCGACAGGGTCGAAGATGTGAGTCAACGTGGCGGTCCCTAACCCTCAAGGAACGCCATGCGCAGACTCAACAGCACCTCGCCAAGCCACCGCCAGCCACGCGAAGAGACTCAGCCACTCCACGCGCTGCAGGTCCAAGACGCTCTATTGAAGCTATCAGTGGTTCGCGGCGTCACGGGCCTCTCCGCCTCGTCGATTTATCGACTGGCCAGGCGCGGCGAATTGGTGCCGATCAAGATGGGAGCGCGCTGCACCCGTTGGAGAGCCGGTGACGTACGGGTCTGGCTGGCCGCGCGGTGAGGCCAGCATGGATGCCCCACACCACGGCGCCGTGCCGGGCCTGGCCGCGCCTGAGCTGGCCCACCACGGTCATGTTGACCTGGCACCGCTGGGCACCGCTGCTGCGCATGCTGTGGTGACGGCCACCACTGAAAGGGCCCCCGACGCGGCGAACGTCGGAGGCCCGGCAAAGACAGAAACGCGGTGCCTCATTTTGGAGCAACAAGCCGACGGCGGCAAGCGGTACGCCACGCTGCGGGCGCACTTTGCGGTGAAGGACTACAGCCTGCACCGGACGGCCGCCAGTGACGGGAAGGTGCGCTTCAACATCACCCGCTGGGGTCTGGTGCGCGAGCTACGGGATATCGCGGCCGTTCGCGTCTTCGCTGAACAGGTGGGGGCAACACATGCTTGAGCCCGTCGATCAATTCCGGGCGGCGTTGGCCCGGCGCGGCATCGTGCCCAAGGGCGAGGAAATAGTCGCGGACGGGCGCCTTCATCGGTGCGACGCCGAAGGGCGCGGCGGTAGGGGTGACGCGGCCTATGTGCTGCATCTAGGCAAGGTTCCGGCCGGCGGCTTTCAGAACTGGCGTGACGGTGGCGGCTGGGAGACCTGGCGCGCCGATATCGGGCGCACCCTGACGACTGACGAAGAAAGCGCCCACCGGCTGCGATGGGAGATGCTGCGGCGCGAGCGCGAGCTTGAAGAAGCCAAGCGCAAGACCACGGCGCGCAAGCGGGCGCTGTCGGTGTTCGAGGAAGCGGCGCTTTGTGACTCGCACCCGTACACCGTGCGCAAAGGCATTCAAACCCACGGCGCCCGGTTGCAGGGCGACCGCTTGGTGCTGCCGCTGCGCGATGCTGACGGCACGATTCATTCGCTTCAATTCATCGGCGCGGACGGCGAGAAGCGCTACCTCACCGGCGGCCGCAAGGCAGGGTGCTACTTCGACATCGGCCAGCCTGACGGCGTGCTGTGCGTGGCCGAAGGCTTCGCCACCGGCGCCAGCCTCCACGAAGCTACGGGCTACGCGGTGGCGGTGGCCTTCGACGCGGGCAACCTGGCGGCGGTGACGAAGGCGCTGCACAAGAAACACCCTGACCTGCGGGTGATCGTGTGCGCCGATGACGACTACCTGACAGCGGGCAACCCCGGCATCAGCAAAGCCACCGAAGCGGCGCTGTGCATCGGCGCACTGCTGGCCGTGCCCGACTTCGGTGTGGATCGGCCGGAACGTGCCACCGACTTCAACGACCTGCACCAGTTCGCCGGCCTTGATGCGGTGCGGCGCTGCATCGAAGCTGCACGCAAGCCCGGCGACCCCAACGACGACCCGCCACAAGCCGACGAAAGCGATGAGTCCACCGGTGCCGTTCCCAGCCCTGGCGACACAGCAACGGCGGCGCCTGCGTCCGATACGGGGCCGGAATGCAAGTTCGGCGGCGGTCGCTTCAGGCTCACCCAGCGCGGCGTGTTCTACATCGCAAAGGATGGCACCACCGGACTGGAGAAGATGCCTCAGTGGATTTGCGGTGGCCTGGCGGTGGTGGCCGCGACCCGCGACGCCAAAAGCACCGCTTGGGGCCGCTTGCTCGAATGGCGCGATGCCGACGGCGTGCGGCACCAGTGGGCGATGCCACTCGAACTGTTGCAGGGTGACGGCGTGGACGTGCGGCGCGAACTCGCACAAGCCGGCCTCGCCATCGCACCGGGCCGGGCGGCGCGTGAACTGCTGGCGTCCTATGTACAGGTGTGGCCGGTAAAGGACCGGGCGCGGTGCGTGGAACGGCTGGGCTGGCAGGGCGCGGTGTACGTCACCCCGGCGGAATCCATCGGCGAGCGCGACGAGCGTGTGGTGTTCCAGAACGCGCACGCTATCGAGCCGGCCTACAGCGTGGCGGGTACGGCCGACGACTGGCGCGAGTCGGTGGCGCGGCTGGCGCAGGGCAACTCGCGCATGGTGTTCGCGCTGTCGGTGGCCTTCGCGGGGCCGCTGGCGGACGTGGCCGGTGAAGACTCCGGCGGGTTTCACATGCGCGGCAAGTCCTCATCGGGCAAGTCAACGGCCTCCAAGGCTGCCGCATCGGTATGGGGCCACCCGAACACCTACATGCGCGGCTGGCGCGCCACGGCGAATGGGCTTGAGGGCATGGGTGCGCTGCACAACGACGGTTGTTTGATTCTGGACGAACTGAGTGCTTGCGAACCGAAGGAAGCTGGCGAAGCCATCTACATGTTGGCAAACGGGCAGGGCAAGGCACGGGCCAGTCGCAGCGGTTCGGCGCGAGCATCTGCGCGATGGCGGTTGCTGTTCCTGAGCAATGGCGAAGTCTCGCTGGCGGCACTCATGGCGCAGGCTGGACGGAAGCCGAATGCAGGGCAGGAAGTTCGTCTTGCTGACTTCGACGCGGACGCCGGCAAGGGGCTGGGCGCGTTCGAGGAACTGCACGATCAGCCGACACCGGCGGCGCTGTCGCTGGCGCTGAAGGACGCGGCGACACGGCACCACGGCGCGGCCGGTGTGGCGTGGCTGCGGGCCATCGTCGCCGACCGCGACAAGCTGGCCGACTTCATCGCGGACGGCGTGCGCCAGTTCGTCGCCGAGAACGCACCGGCCGATGCGGCCGGTCAGGTGCAGCGCGTGGCGCAACGCTTCGGCTTGGTGGCGGTGGCCGGCGAGCTTGCCACCTACTACGGCGTGACAGGCTGGCCTGAAGGCGAAGCCACCCAGGCAGCGAGCCGGTGCTTTGCGGCATGGCTGGATTCCTTCGGCGGCACGGGCAACCGTGAAGACCGAACTTTGCTGGCGCAGGTGCGCGGATTCTTCGAGACACACGGCGCAAGCCGCTTCGAAGACGTGGCCGCGACTTTCGATCAACGCATCGTCAACCGCGCCGGGTTCTATCGGGCGGGCGCGGACGGGGCACGGGAATTCCTGGTGCTGCCCGAAGCCTTCAAGCGTGACGTGTGCGCAGGCTTCGACCTGAAGGCGGCGACGCGGTGCCTGCTGGCGCAGGGATGGATCGTGCCCGGCGGCGACGGCCGGCCGACACAGAAACCCCGGTTGCCCGGCATCGGCACGGCACGCGTGTACGTCTTCACGAACAAGTGGGCGGACGCGGAATGAAGCTCGACTTCTCCGCACTGACGCAACCTGCCGCGAAATCGGGGGGACAAGCGGGGACAGCGGGGACGCAAGCATCCACGCGGGTTTGCGCGTCCCCACTCGCCCAGCCCGGCGTGGGGACAGCCGGGGACAAACCGGCGGCGGCGGTGCTGGTGGCTGATCGGGTGGCTGCCGCACCTGCGGCCTGTCCCCCGGTGTCCCCGGCCTGTCCCCAGGTGGCGGACGATGAAAAGCCCAATGCTGGCGCGGTGTCCCCCGTGTCCCCGGTTGTCCCCACGGAAACGACGCAGGTGGCGGCGGCGGCACCGTGCGAACTCGAAGGCCTGGCGGGCGAGTCCACGGGCGCGGGCATCAACACCTGCGGCGACTGCCTGCATCTGCTGCCACACGGCACTTGCGCCGAGCCGGTGACCGCCGGCCTGCTGGCGACGGAAGATGGTTTCGGCATCGCTTGGCCGCCGGAAGGTCAAGGCACGGCGTGTCCGGCCTTCATCGGCAAGCTGCCCATGGCTGCCGCTGATCGGCCGCGTAGGCTGACGGACGACGAAGTGGATAGGTGTCATGTCCCCTGCTGGGACGATGCCGAGATAGCAGCCTTCACGGCGCGGACGGAACGCTTCGCCCTGCCGAGCCGCGCCGACGCCGACGACCGGCGGCTGTGCCAGGAATGTCGGCACCTGGCCGGCACCGCGGCGACCGGCTGGCGCTGCGGGAACCACAAGGCCGCCGGACTGCAGGGCCGGGACATCGCGGCCGACTTTGCCGTTCTGCTGCAGCGTTGTCCAGGGTGGATGGCGTGATGGAGGCACAAGACGCGAACCTATCGCCCCAGGCGGGCGAGCCGGCGCTTTCGCGAGTGTTCGGCCCGGCGAACTCACCAATGCACTGGAATATGCAGTGTTCTGGAGTTGCGATTGCGATGGCTGCCTACGGCCGCGCGCTGTACGCCTGATCAAATAGACCTTCCAGCCTTGGATGCACGCCGCGCACTTGGTCAATCACCCTCTTGGCCCAATCGAAGTACTCGCGCTTGCGTTCAAGTGACCAGTCGCCGGCGGGCTGTTGACCACGTCGCGCAGGTTCGTAATCTTGTCGGCCAGCTTCACCAGCTTCGCCTTGTCGCTGATGTGCGCCGCATGCTCGACTTGCGCAAGCTTGCGCTCGTGCTTCAGCAGGGTCTTGTCGTCGGTGACTTCCTGAACCAGCGCCGCGATCTCGGCACCGAACAAAGCGCGCAGTTCGTCGGGCGTCGTTTTGGTGTCTTCGATGGTGTCGTGGAGCAGCGCTGCGCAGACCGTTTCCGTGTCGGTCACGCTCCCTTCGCTGGCGAGGATGTCGGCCAGCATCAAGGGGTGGTTGATATACGGCGAAGCGCCCACGTCTTTCCGGCGCTGGTCACGGTGCTGGTGGGCTGCGAACGACGCCGCGCGCAGCAGCCTGCCCGGATTCGTAGCACTGATGGTCAATTGAATCTCCCTTGGAAACGTGGCCCCGTTGTAGATCCGTTCGGGGCTTACTGTATAGGTGGCCTGCACCTGCCGAGGAAACAGAACGTCGAGCACATCGGCATCAATGGCGACAGCTTCAAGCTGGGCGCGCGTCACCCCCGCGTCGATGATTGCCCAGCGAAGGAGTTCAAGCGTCCTGGTGCGCCAAGTCTTGGCGCGGAGAGCCTGCGTCAACAGGCCTGCGATCAGCGGCTCGCCGTTCTCATCGATCCTGCCGTCGTACGCTGCGGCCACCACGGCCAGGGCGCGCTCGAAGTTGCTCACACAGTCGATCTATGCAGTCTTGAATGCGAGCACCTGCGCCCCATTGCGCAGTCGATCGAGATAGTCCGCCCACGCCGACATGAGGGAGCGCCGCTGCGTCATGTATTCGGCGCGGTCATAGGCCATGCCGAGTGGTCCCGTCTTGCCGTGGGCTAGCTGCGCCTCGATCACGTCCGGCGCAATGCCGTGCAGCCGCTCGGCGATCAGCGTCCGGGCCATGGCGCGGAACCCGTGCGCGGTCATGTCGTCATTGCCGTAGCCCATGCGCCGCAGCGCGGTTCGCACGGTGTTTTCGCTCATGCACCGCTCGCCGGTCAGCAGCGAAGGGAACACGTAGCGACCATGCCCCGTGAGCGGGCGCAACTCGGCCAGGATGGCCAGCGCTTGCGGCGCCAGTGGCACAAGGTGGGGGCGGCCGTTGAGCTTGCCGGCCTTCGTGCGCTTCATCTTCGCTGCCGGAATGGTCCACAGCGCGGCCTCGGCGTCGATCTCGGCCCACTCCATGGCCCGGATGTTGCCCGGCCGCTGGAACAACAGCGCCGACAGCAGCAGCGCGGCGCGGGTCGAGGGCTGGCCTTTGTAGCCCGCGATCGACCGCAGCAGTTCACCCGCCTTCACGGGGTCGAGGATCGCCGCAGCGTGCTTTTCGACGTGAGGCGCCAGAGCGCCGCGAAGGTCGGCGGCGGGGTTGCGTTCGCATCGGCCGGTGGCGATGCCGTAGCGGAACACCTGGCCCGCAAATTCGCACAGGTCGCGTGCCATGTAGCGGGCGCCCCGGGCTTCGACCCGGCGCAGCGTTTCGCGCAACATCGGCGCCGTGAGACTCGCAAGGGGCAGGGCGCCGATCCAAGGGAACAGGTCTTTCTCTGTCGCCCGTATCCACTGCGTGCCGTGCGACTCGCTCCAGGCGTCCCGCTTCGTGGCGTAGAACTCGCGGGCCACCGCCTCGAATGTGTTGGCGCCGCTCGCCCGCTTGGCGAGTCGGTCGGCTTTGCGCGCCTGCACGGGGTCGGCACCGGTCTGGCGAACCGTGCGAGCCGCGTCCCGGCCCTCGCGGGCGATCTTCAGCGTCACGTCCGGGTAATTGCCCAACGCAAGGCGCCGCTCCTTGCCGGCGTGCCGGTACTTCACGAACCACCGCCGGGAGCCGGCCGGCGTCACCTCAAGGTACAGCCCACCAGCGTCGGCGAGGCGGTGTCGAGCCTTGCCCTCGGGGCAGGTCGCATTGCGGCAGGCGGTATCGGTCAGCATGGTCAGAGGGGGGGGGCGTTGTTCCCCCGGTCTTGGGGTACGAATGGGCTTGTTCCCCCGGATGTTCCCCCTGTTCCCCCGCTTTGTCCAGCCCCTTCATGCACTATCGTGACATGAAAAAGGCTCCTAAGTGATTGAATCACCTGGGAGTCTGAGTGGTTGTGAGCGATCCTGACTTTCTCGGATGGCCCCCCCGGCGGGAATCGAACCCACATCTGGCGCTTAGGAGGCGCCCGTTCTATCCATTGAACTACGGCGGGACGGTGATGGATTTTCTCATGCCCGCGTCGGCCGGCGTTTCCTGAAGGCGCCAGACCCAGATCACGTCCAGCGAGTTGTCCACGCCGCTTTGCGCGCGCAGCGTGAAGCGCCGGGCGATGCGGTAGATCAGCTGCCAGCTGCCGGTGGTGGCGTTGACCCCGCGTTCGTAGCCCACGTACCAATGCCGCGACAGCTGCTTGCCCAGCGAGATGACGGTCTCGCGCACGTCGCCGTCGCTCTGCTTGAGCGAGATGTCGTCGATGCCCAGGTTGCGCAGCAGCGTGTCGGTGGGCGCCTCGCCCTCGCCCGCCAGCAAGGCTACCGCGGCGCGCTGCAGCAGTGCGGTGTCGGTGCGGCCCAGGCCGTCGGGCGCGCGCCCGAGCACCAGCCAGGACAGTTTTTCGTTGTCGCTCATCTCGGGCTCGGCGAACAGGCGCACGCGCGGCGTGAGCAGGTTGCCGGCGATGGCCACGCCGACGCGCACGTCGACGTTGGGGCGCATCGCCAGCACGTCCAGCCGCGGGTTGTCGAGCGCGCCGGAGAAGGCCACGATGCCGCGTTCGATGTCCAGCTTCTGGCCGTAGGCGGCATAGGTGCCGCGGTCGGCGCTGATGGTGCCGTTGACGGCCAGCCTGCCGCCGGGCGCGCTCAGGCGCAGCTCGCCGCGCAGCAGCGTGTCCAGACCGCGGCCGCGCAGACGCAGGTTCCGGCCGAGGTCGATGGCCACCCCGAGCACGAAATTGCGCGCTGCGCGGGGCGGCGCTTCGTCGGCAGATGGCGTCTCGAAGCCGCCGTTGCGGCGCACGGTCACGTCGTCGTCGAGCGACGGCGCGTCGGCACGGCTGATGTCGAACAGACCCTCGTCGATCGTGAAGCGGCCTTCCAGCCGGGTCTGCGCCGCCTGCAGCGACAGCTCGGCCTGGCCGCTGGCGATGACGAGCCGGTCGACGCGCCCCAGCACGCGGAAGCGCTCGGCGACGATCTTCACCTGCGCCTGCGGTGCCGCGCCCAGCGTGGCGCCGCCGCTGAGCTCGAGCGTGCCTTCGCCGCCGCGCAGCGTGAAGCGCTCTATCTCGGCCCGGTCACCCTCCAGGCGTACGGCCACTTGGCCGTCGGTCAGGTTCACGCCTTGCAGCAGGTTGCGCACGCCCAGCCCCTTGCCGGTGACGGCGCCGGCGTAACGGGGGTCGCCGAAGGTGCCGCTCACGGCGGCGGTGCCCCGCAGGTCGCCGCTCACGCGCCAGCCCGGCGGCACCCAGGCGCCCCAGATGCCGAGGTCGGCCACGTGCGCCTGCACGGTGCCGGTGACGGGCGCGTCGCGCTGCGGCCAGCGCGTCTCGGCCGTCGTTCGCACCTGCAGCTGGCCGCTGACTTCGCCCAGGGTCCGGCCTTTCAGCGTCGGGCTGAAGATCCACAGTCCGTCGTGCGCGCTCAGCCCCAGGCGCAGCTCGGTCAGCCCCAGCAGCTGCGTGCCGGCGGCGTTGCTCAGGTGCAGGTCGCCGTCGTGACGTTCGAACACGAGATCGGCGTCGAAGCGCTCGGCGGCGCGGATGTCCACCCGCGCGGTCAGCCGCAGGTCGCCCTGCCAGCCCGCGCCGGGCTGCAGGCGGGCCAGCAACGGCGCCAGCGCAAAGGGTTCGATGTCGGCGTGGAGATCGATCTGCGGCAGGGCGCCGCGCAGGTCCACCCGCACCTCGTCCCAGCGCAGCACTGCCGTTTCGGCCAGGCGCAGGCGGCCGGCGGCCGCGTTCAGCGCGACGAAGCCGCCATCGGCGCCGAACGTCAGCTCGGCCTGCAGATCGCGCGCGTCGGCCCAGGTCGACGCCGGTGGCGCCGCGTCCGGGCTGCCGTCCCATGAGCCGACCTGCAGCCGCTCGACCCGCGCGCGCCAGCGGCCGCCGCCTTCGGGGCTGGCCAGCCACGATCCCCGCGCCAGCAGCAGCGCCCGCGTGCCCGATTGCGCCTGGATGCCGAGCACCCGCTCGGCCAGCGGCGGCGGCAGCAGTGGCAGCGCGCCGGCGATGTCGATGCGGTGCTCGGCCAGCGTGCCGCTGAGGTCGGCGCGCAACTGGTCGGCCTTGAACTGGCCGAACTGCAGGCCGGCCAGGTCCAGTTTTGCCGCCAGCGGCTGCGTGCCGCCCTGGTCGATGCGCCAGCTGGCGCTGCCGCGCGTCAGCGTCAGCGGGCCGGCCTGCAACTGCTGCGCGCTGGCGCTGCCTTCGGTGCGCAGCGCGGGCCAGCGGCCGTGAGCCTCCAGCTTGGCGACGACGCTGCCACGGCGCGGTGCCCAGTCGGCCAGTGCCGGCACCAGCCGCACCAGCGGCGCCAGGCTGGCGACGGCCTCGGCCTGGATGTCGGCGCTCAAGCGGTCGCCCTGGCCGCTGCCGGTGGGGTCGCCGCTGCCGTCGATGACGATCCGGTTGCCGCCCAGCTTCAGCTCGGCATGCAGCGTTGCGGCGGCGGGAGCGGCGGCCTGCGTGTAGCCCAAGGTTGCCACGGCCGTCACCGGCACGCCGGCCAGCACCGAATCCACGATGTGCAGCGTGCCGTTGCCGGCCAGGCGCTGCGCCAGTATCGGCAGCGGCAGCTGGGTGGCGTTTCCCGGCAGCTGCAGCGCCAGGTCCCAGTTCGCCGTCAGGCGGTGCGGCCCCCGGCGCCAGGCCGAGCCGGGCTCGCCCGGCCACCAAGGCACGGGGTCGAAGTCGGCCAGGCGGCCTGCGGTTTCGAGCCGCCACTCGCCGCGGCCGGCGCGTTGCAGCGTGGCTTTGAGTTCGGCGCTGGCGGCGCCGGCCTCGGCCCGTGCGCGACGCAGTTCGATGCGCTGGTCGTTGGCGCTGCCTTCGATGGCCAGCCGCACCGGCTTCGGTGCACCGTCGACGCGACCTTCGAGGTCGAGCTTCCAGTCGAGCTGCAGTCCGGGTGCAGGGGGGCTGCCGGCGGCCGGCGCGCTGAAGTCGGGTGCCGGCAAGCCGCGCACCGTGGCCGACAGCGGCCCGGTGAGCGTCATCGCCGCGGCACGGCTGTCCAGCCGCTGCGGCGTGACGGCGGCCAGCCGGGTGTCCAGCGTCAGCTGCCGGCCTTGCCACAGCGCGCTGCCGCTCCAGCGGCCGGCCGCGCCGGTGGCATCGGCCAGCGCCAGGTCGAAGCGCGTGATCTCCAGGCGGTCGCGCTGCTCCAGCGTGCTCAGCGCTTCCAGCGTGACGCGGCGCACCGGCAGCCGGCGCTCGTTCCAGCGGCCGGGCAGGGTGTTTTCGATATCCACCGTCGCCCGCAGCGGCGCGTTGCGCGCACTGCTGGTCAGTTCGGCGCTGCCTGTCAGCCGCGTCTGCGGCGCCTGCGGCGACAGCGCTGCCAGGTCCAGCGCCGTGGTCTTCAGGCTCAGGCCCGCCAGCGGCCAGGCCTGCAGCAGCTGCAGCCTGGCCTGCAGGTCCAGCGCCGGCGCAGCATGCGTGCCGCGCGGCACGCCGCGCAGCGTGGCCTCGACGTCGAACAAGGCCGCCGTGCCCTGGGCACGCAGCACCGCGGCCCAGCGTGGCGTGTCGCCGCCGTCGCTGGGCGCCAGGGTGGCGTCCAGGGCCAGCGGCAGCGGCGCCTGGTTGCCGATGCGCGCGCTGGCCTTGATCGATGTGCCCTGCCAGTCGACGCGGGCTTGCGCCACGCGGTGTTCGGCGCCGGGCTGCGCGTCGAGCACCAGCTCCTGCAGGACCAGCTCGTGCATGGGCGCCAAGTCGTCGACGAGCACCTCTTCGACGCGCGCCGCTGCCACCACCACCTGCACCGGCAGCGCAATGCTCAGCGGCACCGGCAGCGGCCGGTCGCCCGGCGGGCCGCTGACGACGGTGACGCGGCGGGCAGCGAACTGCTGCACGTCGACCCCCAGCCAGGCTTGCGGGTTGGGGCGCCAGTGCCAGGTCAGCCCGTCGGCGCGCAGGTCTTCCAGCGTCAACGACGCCTTGCCCCCGGCCCAGGTGATGCGCACGCGGTCGGCGTGCCAGCGGTCGCCGAGCAGGGCGCCGCTGAAGCCGGTGGCTTCGACCGCGGGCGCGCGCGCCAGCAGCCAGCGGCTGCCGGCTTCGGTGAAAAGCAGCCAGCGCGCTGTGCCACCGAGCAGCACCAGCACGACGAGCGCAAAGCCCAGCACCAGCCACAGCGGCTGCAGCAGGCTCAGCGCGGCCGCCAACCGCGACCGCGGCGCCGGGGGCGGGCCGGCGGCGGTCGGGGCAGGTGTCGGGTCTTCGGCCATGGTGCCGCTAGTACTAAAGGGCGATGCCGACGCTGAAGTGCAGCCGCCAGCGGCGCGTTTCGTGGCCCCAGGCCCAGTCCAGCCGCAGCGGCCCGACGGGGCTGCGCCAGCGCAAGCCCACCCCGGCGCCCCACACCGGCTGCAGCGCCGAGACGCTGTTCGCCGCGTTGCCGGCGTCGACGAACACGGCGCCCCACAACGACGGCATCGAGCTCACGATGGGCCGTGCCAGTTCGGCGCTGGCCGTCAGCAGCACGGTGCCGCCGCCGACCACGCCGTCGACCTCGGGGCCGAGGCTGCGGTAGGCGTAGCCGCGTACCGAATCGTCACCGCCGGCGCGCCACTTCTGCGACTCCGGCACGACCATGTTCTCGCGCAGGAAGACCTGGCCGACCTCCAGCCGCGCCTGGCTGTACCAGGTACGCCCCAGCGGCAGGTAGCCGTTGATGCGGCCGTAGGCGCGCTGGAAGATGCCCGAGCGGGCGTCGGTGCCGTGCGAGCGGCCGACGCCGGCTTGGCCGGCGAAAGTGAAGCCCACGGTGGGCAGGATGACGCTGTCGAGTTCGCGCCAGACGCCGTGGTAGTTCAATGACAAGGCGAACGCGCTGGTTCGGATGTCGTTGTGCGCGCGCCGCTGCGAGCGCTCGGCTTCCACGAAGTAGAGCCGTTCGATGCGCTGCGTGTCCTGTGTGCGGCCGATACGCAGGCGCTGCGACAGCACGGTGTCGGAGTCCGACTCCAGGTTCTCCACGGCACCGCCGATGAGGTTGCGGTACAGGTTTTCGCCGGGGTGGCTGCTGAGCTCGCCGTCCCAGGCCTGGCGCCGCTGGCCCCACTCGGCCTTGTTGCGCGTCGACGCCGCGTAGCCGAAGACGCGCCGCCAGGCATGCTCGACCGAGGCCCGCGGGCCATTGTTGGAACTGAAGCCGACGCCGAAGGTGTAGACCTGCAGCGGCGACTCGCGCAGCCGCGCCACGATGCGCGCATCGGCGGCCTGCGCCGGGTCGGGGTCCAGCGTCACGTTGACGCTCTCGAACAGGCCCGACCTGGCCAGTCGGTCCTGGAAGTCGAGGATCAGCGTCTCGGTCACCGGCGCGCCGCGCGGCGCCGCGGCGAGGTTGCGCACGGTCTGCGCGTCGTGCGCGACCAGGCCTTCGATCTGCAGTTTGCCGTAGCGGAACAAGGGCCCGCTTTCGGCGACCAGGAACAGGCGCACCTCGTTGCGCGCCACGTCGACCTCGGCGCCGGTGCCGGTCCAGGCGGCGTTGGCATAGCCTGCCGCGCGCAAGCGGGCCATGGCATTGGCCTTGGCGTCGCTCCAGTCGCTGTTGCGGA
The DNA here is from genome assembly GCA_030680415.1 of Rubrivivax sp. GTDB lineage: Bacteria > Pseudomonadota > Gammaproteobacteria > Burkholderiales > Burkholderiaceae_C > Rubrivivax. The sequence continues at coordinate 7,699 of JAUXVE010000161.1, read as the reverse complement.
AGTCGCTGCCCACGGGCAGCTCCCAGCCCCGGCGCAGCGACTGGAGGGTTTCGACGGCATGGCCGTCGCCGGCAGCGGCACCGCGTTCGAGTTCGCCTTCGGCCTCGATCGTGACGCGCGAGATGCGCGCCCGCGTGCCGGGCTCGACGCGCAGGCGCACGACGTCGGGCTGGCCGGCAGCGCGGCCCGGCGCACGCTCGAGCATCACCTGGGGCGTGAAGTAGCCTTCGGTCTGCAGCAACTCGGCCACCTGCGCCGGCGCGGCGTCGATGAGGCGTGACCATTCGGTGTCGTCGATGTCGTCGCGGGTCAAGCCGCCCAGGCGCACCAGGTCGAGGTGACGTTCCAGCAGCGTCTTCAGCGCGGCGGGGGCTTCGATCTCGACGCTGACGCCGAGTGTGGAGGTGTGCTGTTCCTGCTCGGCGCTGCGCGGGCCACCCGCTTGGGCGCCGGCAGCGGCCGCAACCGGCTGCCGCGGTGCACCGAGCATGGCGCAGCCCGAACACATCACCAGCGACAGCAGGGCCGCCGGCCACGCTGCGTGCAGACGTTTCATTTGCCGAGCAGCCGCATCGCGCCTTCGAGTCCGGCCAGTGTCAGCGGGAACATGCGCTGGTTCATCAGCTGCTGCACGATGGCGATGCTCTGCCTGTATTGCCACACGCCCTGCGGCTCCGGGTTGATCCAGGCGAACTTCGGGAAGGCCTGCGTCAGCCGCTGCAACCATTCCAGCCCTGGCTCCTCGTTGTTGTACTCGACGCTGCCGCCGGGCTGCAGGATCTCGTACGGGCTCATCGTGGCGTCGCCGACGAAGATCAGCTTGTAGTCCTTGTTGTACTTGCGGATGAGGTCCCAGGTGGCGAACTTCTCGCTGTAGCGGCGCCGGTTGTTCTTCCACATGAAGTCGTAGACGCAGTTGTGGAAGTAATAGAACTCCAGGTGCTTGAACTCGGTCTTCGCGGCGGAAAACAATTCCTCGACACGGTGGATGTGCTCGTCCATGGTGCCGCCGACGTCCATCAGCAGCAGCACCTTTACCTTGTTGTGGCGCTCGGGCACCATCCTGATGTCCAGCATGCCGGCGTTGGCGGCCGTGCTGTGGATGGTGTCGTCGAGGTCGAGTTCGTCGAGCGCGCCTTCGCGGGCGAAGCGGCGCAGCCGGCGCAGCGCGACCTTGATGTTGCGCGTGCCCAGATCCTTGGTGTCGTCGTAGTCCTTGTAGGCGCGCTGGTCCCAGACCTTGACCGCGCTCTTGTTGCGGCCCGCCGCCTGGCCGATGCGGATGCCCTGCGGGTTAACGCCATAGGCGCCGAACGGGCTGGTGCCGCCGGTGCCGATCATCTTGCTGCCGCCTTCGTGGCGTTCCTTCTGCTCCTCGAAGCGCTTCTTCAGCGTTGCCATCAGCTCGTCCCAACCCATCTTCTCGATCGCGGCCTTGTCCTCGGGGCTGAGTTCGAGCTCCAGCGTCTTCTTCAGCCAGTCCAGCGGCACGTCCTGCGTGAAGTCGGTCAGCATCTCCACGCCCTTGAAGTAGGCGCCGAAGGCACGGTCGAACTTGTCGTAGTTCGCCTCGTTCTTCACGAGGGAGGTGCGGGCGAGGTAATAGAACTCGTCCACCGACGGGCCGATGACCCCGGCCTGCAGGGCCTGCAGCAGGGTCAGGTACTCCGTCACGGATACCGGCAGCCTGGCCGCACGCAACGTGTAAAGGAAGTTGATCAGCATGGTTCCAGCCCGATAGGGCTATTGTGGTCCCTCCTATGGGAAGGGCTGTGCACGACCCGCCTATGACCAACTCGCAGCTCTTGCTTGCCGTGATCCTGATTCAGCAGGGCCTGTTCGGCGCCGTCTGGGCCGTGGCGGCGCGGCTGGGGCTGTCGCGACGCCCGGCCCGCCACTGGGCAGCCGCCAGCGGGCTGGTGGTGGCCGGCATGTCGCTGATGCTGGCGCGCGGCCAGGCGTCGCCGTGGCTGACGATGGCCCTGGCCAACGCCCTGCTCCTGCTGTCGTTTGTCCTCTTGCGGCGTGGCCTCCAGATCTTCGGGCGTCTTGTGCCCACCGATAGGGAACACACGATGGTGATGGCGCTGGCGGTCGCTGGTGTGGTAGGTGCGGTGGCCGTGGGCAACCCCGTCCTGCCGGTCGTTATCGTGGCCTCGATCGCGCTGGGTTGGACTTTGCTGCGTTCCGCCAGCGAGGTGCGGCGTTCGCTGGAGTCGGAGTTCGGTCGCGGCCCGGCTCGCTGGTGCGCGCTGCCGGGCGCGGTCATCGGCTCGCTGTTCGTCTTGCGCGGATCCTTGGCGCCGCTGCTCGGTCCGGAGATCGCCGGACCGATCAGCGATCCGGGGTCCGGAAATGTGACGATGGTCATTGCCGCTTTGATCTTCGGCCTCGTGATCAACACCATGCTTTTCGCGATGACCATCGTCCGCCTCGTGCGACGCCTGCAGTACCAGTCGGACCACGACGTGCTGACCGACCTGTTGAGCCGGCGGGCGATGGAGCGGCTGCTGGAGGCCGAGGCGCAACGGCAGCGCCGCTTCGGCACCGGTTACGCCGTCCTGTCGATCGACATCGACCACTTCAAGCAGATCAACGACCGCTGGGGCCATGCCACCGGCGATGCCGTTCTGGTGCAGGTGGCGCATGCCTTGCGCGACGCGTCGCGCGAAGTCGACCGCGTGGCGCGCACCGGGGGCGAGGAGTTCTGCGTCTTGCTGCCGGGTGTCGACAAGGCGGGGGCCGAGCGGGCGGCGCAGCGGCTGCTGCAGGCCGTGCGCGAGCTCGAGTACCGGGCGGCCGGGCCGTCGCTGCGGGTCACGGTGAGCATCGGCCTGGCGATCGTCGGCCACGAAGCCGAACCGCTGCCGGCGCTGCTGCGCCGGCTGGACCAGGCGCTGTACGCCGCCAAGCACCGCGGGCGCGACCGGGTCGAATCCGCGGCACCGGCCGCGGCGGGCTGACAGCCCGCAGGCTCCGGGCCGGCAGGGCGTTCCGAGGCGTGCCGCGCCCTTCAGCGCGAACGCCGTGCGGCGGCGTCGTGCCGCGTCAGCCAGCCGAAGAACTCGTCGTACCAGAGCTTGCTGTTGCGCGGCTTCAGGATCCAGTGGTTCTCGTCGGGGAACCACAGCAGCCGCGCATCGACGCCGCGCGCCTTGAGCGTGTTGTAGTAGGCCAGGCCCTGGGCGTCGGGAACGCGGTAGTCCAGCGCGCCGTGGATCACCAGCGTGGGCGTGCTCATGGCGCCGGCGCTGGCATGCGGGCTCTGCGCCTGCACGCGGGCCGGGTCGTCCCAGTACCAGGCTCCCAGCTCCTTGGCATGCCAGCTCCAGGCGTCGTCGGCGAACATCGCCGTCCAGTCGAAGCAGCCGGCGTGGCAGACATAGGCCCGGTAGCGTCCCGGCGCCACGTGGCCGTTCATCCACGCCACCATGAAGCCGCCGTAGCTGCCGCCGGTGGCGAACAGGCGCTTCCTGTCGACCCAGGGCTTCTTCAGCAACAGGTCGGTGGCGGTTTCGATGTCCTGCAGTTCGAGCGCGCCCCAGCGGTGGGTGATGCTGTCCAGGAAGGCAAAACCGAAGCCGCTGGAGCCGTGGAAGTTGACGCCGGCCACCACGTAGCCCTGGGCCGCGAAGAGCTGCGTGTTCCAGCGGTAGTGCCAGCCGTCGCCGGGGCCGGTGTGCGGGCCGCCGTGGATGTTGTGCAGCAGCGGGTACTTCTTCTTCGCATCGAAGCCCGGCGGGTAGACGAGCCACATCTGCACGTCGTCGGCCTCGCCGCCCAGCGCGCTGGCGCCCTTGAACCAGACCTCCTCGACGCGGCCGATGTCCAGCGTGGCCAGCAGCGCGTCGTTGAAGGTCTCGATGCGGCGCGGCGCAGCGCCTGGCACATGGGCGTGCAGCCGCGCCGGGTGGCTGGCGCTGTCGGCCAGCGTGACCAGCGTGCCGGCGGCCTTGTCGAAGCCGCCCACCCAACCGCCATGGACCACGACCTCGGCGCGGTGGTCGGGCAGGTCGAAGCGCCACAGGTGCGTGCGGCCCTTCTGTTCGGCGGTGAAAAGCAGCGCCTGGCCGTCGTCTTCCCAGTGCAAGGGGGCGCGTACTTCGTGGTCCCACTCGGCGCTGACCACGCGGTGGCGGCCGTCGCCGCGGTCCCACACCGCCAGCTGCGCCGGCATCGTGTGCTTGCGGCCCTGGTGGCTGGCGGTGAAGGCGATGCGCTCACCGTCGGGGCTGTAGCGCGGGTTGCCGAAGTCCCACTCGGCGTCGCGCACGATGACCGTCGTGCGGCCGGTCTTCAGGTCCATCTCGGCCAGCGCGAAGCGGCCGTCGCTGCGCTTTTCCGCCGCCGGGTCGAAGGCGAAGACGACGCGCCGGCCGTCGGGCGAGACGTCGAACTGGTTGGCGTCGGGCTCCGACCGGCTCAGCTCGTACGACGTGCCCTCGAAGAGGTCACGCGCCTTGCCCGGCTGGCCGTCGGCGCGCAGCTCCAGCAGGTGCAGGTGGACGACGCGGGCCATCGGCAGGTTGCGGTCCCACCAGCGGTACTGCGCTTCGCTGGTGGCATAGCCACTCTCCTTGCGTTCCTTGAAGGCCTTGTGCGCCTTGGCTTGCGCGGCGCTGCCTTTCAGGTCCGGCCAGACCCAGGACACGAACAGCAGCCGGCGGCCGTCGGGGCACCAGCGGAAGGCCTCCACGCCGGTGGCCACCTCGGCGGCGCGGTGCGCTTCGCCGCCGTCGGGCGCCATGACGTAGAGCTGCGTCTCGTCGTCCTTCCTGCCCTGCTGCTCGCGCTTGGCGGTGAAGGCAATGAGATCACCCTTGGGGCTCCAGCGCGGCGCACCGTCCTTGTCGCCGCACTGCGTGAGCGGCCGCGGTGCCCCGCCCAGCGTCGACAGCAACCACAGCGACGACGCCGAGGTGTTGTCGTCCATCGAAAAGCGCGTCAGTGCGGCCACCGCCTGCGCGCCGTCGGGCGCCAGGCTGGCCGGGCCCAGTCTTTCGATGCGCCACAGGTCTTCGACGCTGATGTTTTTCTTCTTCGCCATGGGGTCCCCGTTGCTGCGGCCGTCAGCGCGGCCGCGCCAGCTGCCAGTCCAGATGCGAACGCACCGCCGGCCATTCGGCGGCAGTGATGCTGTAGACGGCGGTGTCGCGCAGTGAACCGTCTGCAGCGCGCTGGTGGGCGCGCAGGATGCCGTCGAGCTGCGCACCCAGGCGTTCGATGGCGCGCCGGCTCTGCGTGTTCAGGCGGTGGGTGCGGAACTCGACCGCGATGCAGTCCAGCGCCTCGAAGGCATGGCCGAGCAGCAGCCGCTTGCACTGCGTGTTGAGCGGCGTGCGCTGCGCCGAGGCGCGGGTCCAGGTGCTGCCGATCTCGACGCGGCGGTGCACGGCGTCGATGTTCATGTAGGTCGTCATGCCGGCGACGCGGCCCCGGCCCTGCGGTGATTCGTCGAACACGGTGAACGGCAGCATGCTGCCGGCGGCCTGCAGCGTGAGGCGGCGCTCGATCTCCGCCGCCATGCCCTCGGGCGCGGGCACGCTGGTGTACCAGAGCCGCCAGAGTTCGCCGTCGCGCACGGCCTCGGCAAGTGCCGCCTCGTGCTCGGGCCGCAGCGGCAGCAAGACGGCATGGCTGCCGCGCAACTCGACGGGCGCCGGCCAGCCCATGGCGGTCAACGGTTGTGCCGCTGCATGAAGACCAGCTTCTCGAACAGCGTCACGTCCTGCTCGTTCTTCAGCAGCGCCCCCACCAGCGGCGGCACCGCCACCTTGTCGTCGCGGCTGTGCAGCGCCTCGAGCGGGATGTCCTCGGCCACCAGCAGCTTGAGCCAGTCGAGCAGCTCGCTCGTGCTCGGCTTCTTCTTCAGCCCCGGCAGTTCGCGCACCTCGTAGAAGGCCCTCAGCGCCGCGCCCAGCAGTTCCTTCTTGAGGCCGGGAAAGTGCACGTCGACGATGGCACGCATGGTGTCGGCGTCGGGGAACTTGATGTAGTGGAAGAAGCAGCGCCGCAGGAAGGCGTCGGGCAGGTCTTTCTCGTTGTTGGAGGTGATGAAGACGATCGGCCGGTGGCGCGCCTGCACCAGCTCGCGCGTCTCGTAGACGTAGAACTCCATGCGGTCGAGTTCACGCAGCAGGTCGTTGGGGAACTCGATGTCGGCCTTGTCGATCTCGTCGATGAGCAGCGCCACCGGCTGCTCGGCGGTGAAGGCCTGCCACAGCACACCGCGCACGATGTAGTTGCGGATGTCGCGCACGCGCTCGGAGTCGGCGCCCGCCAGCTGGCTGTCGCGCAACCGGCTCACGGCGTCGTATTCGTACAGGCCCTGCTGCGCCTTGGTCGTGCTCTTGATGTGCCACTGCAGCAGCGGCAGACCCAGCGCGCGCGCCACTTCCTCGGCGAGCATGGTCTTGCCGGTGCCGGGCTCGCCCTTGACGAGCAGCGGGCGCTGCAGCGTGACCGCCGCGTTGACCGCCAGCATCAGGTCCTGGGTGGCGACATACTGGTCGGTGCCTTTGAATTTCATCGTTGGGGTGGGCATGGGCGCCGAGGCGGGTCGATTCAGTATAAGGGTCTGCCTATAATCGCCGCCGCATTCAAGCACCGTGACCGCAGCGGTCCTGCACGCCCGCCAGACGACCCAACCCACCTTCGACGATGACCAAAGCGATACACCTCCTGCTGGCCCTGGCCGGCGCTGTCTTCACCGCCTCCAGCGCTCAGGCGCAGGATGTCGCCGCCGGCGAGAAGAGGGCCGCCATGTGCATCGGCTGCCACGGCATCCACGGCTACCAGTCCAGCTTCCCCGAGGTGCACAAGGTGCCCAAGATCTCGGGGCAAGGGGCCAAGTACATCGTCGCCGCGCTCGGCGCCTACAAGAAGGGCGAGCGCAAGCACCCGTCGATGCGCGGCATCGCGGGATCGCTGAGCGAGCAGGACATGGTCGACCTGGGCGCCTACTACGAACAGCACGGTGCATCGATGGTCAAGGCGGTGGCCGACGTGCCGGCAGTGCAGCCCCCGGCCGCGGTGGCGGAGCTGCTCACGCGCGGCGCCTGCGCGTCGTGCCACGGTGCCAACTACAGCAAGCCGATCGACGGCGCCTACCCCAAGCTGGCCGGCCAGCATGCCGACTACCTGTTCGCGGCGCTGCGCTCCTATGCCACCGAAGGCAGGCCCCAGATCGGGCGCGCCAATCCCATCATGAGCGCCCAGGTCCAGCCCTTCAAGCGCGCCGAACTCAAGGCCATCGCCGACTACCTGGGATCGCTGCCGGGTGAAGTGCACACGGTGCCGCAGTCGAAGTTTCGCTGACCTTCGGTGAAGCCGCGGGAACGGCCGCCGTGGCGACACGGCGGCCGTTGTGCTTTGGGCGCGCCGTTTCATGCCGAGCTGCACTCGATCGAGAAGAAGTGGCGGACCGCTCGCGGCCCGTTGCGGACCTTGCCGGGTGTGCGCTTTCTGCGCTCGACGTTTTGCGCCGGTCGCGTCGGGCGGTGCCCGGCGGGGGCGCTGACTGTGGCGGTCGGTGCTGCGCACCGACTCCCCTGCGCTGCTCGCTTTGAGGGGGTGCCGCATAACTCGCTTCGTTCGCTGCGCTCACTGCGCTCAAACAGGATGCGGCAAGTCAGTTCACGAAGCGCGCTGCGCGCGCCCCCCTCAAGACTGCGCTGCTCGGCGCCACACACAGCGCCCC
>JAUXVE010000160.1 GCA_030680415.1 Rubrivivax sp. | reverse complement strand
CAGCGCGCCGGCCACCAGCAAGCCAGCGGCGGCGGCGGCCAGCGCCCAGCGCGGCGAGCCGGCACGCCGTGTGACCAGCTCGCGCAGGGCGGCGGGCACCGGTTCAGCCGCGGCCGGGCCCAGCAGCGCGCGCAGTTCGTCGCGGTCGGCCGCCCAGCGGCGCACGCGCTCGGCGTCCTCGGGGTGCGACTCCAGCCAGGCCTGCACGCGCGCGGCGTCGGCCGGGCCCAATTCGCCGTCGCCCCAGGCACTCAGTTCTTCGTCGGTGATGCGCTGTTCAGCCATCTTCAAACCACCCGTCGCAGTGCCGGCACCACCGCGGTCTCCTTGCTGTCCGCGCCGTCGAGGAAGCGCCGCATCGCGGTGCGGGCACGGCACACGCGCGACATCACCGTACCGACCGGGATCGCCATCACCTCGGCCACCTCGGCGTAACTGAGTTGCTCGACGCACACCAGCAGCAGCGGCTCGCGCTGCTCGGGCGACAGGCGGGCCAGCGCGCGCCTCAGATCGATGCGCAAGCCGACATCGGGACCCGGGTCACCGCCGCCGGCGTCCTGTACACGCTGCAGCTCGTCGGGGTCGGTGACGGTCTGCCGGGCGTCGCGGCGCACCGCGTCGAGGTGCGCGTTGTGGGCAATGGACAGCAGCCACACGCCCATCTCGCGCCGCGGATCGAACTGCCGCCAGTGCGACAGCGCCCGCTCCAGCGCCTGTTGCGTCAGGTCGTCGGCCCGCGCCGCGTCGAAGCTCAGCGACCGCGCGTAGCGGCGCAGGCGCGGTATCGAGTCGAGCAGTTGACGGCGGAAGGCGAGCGGGGCATCCACAAGGGGCTTACGTCAGGCAGGCACGGATTATTCCGCCCCCGGGGGCTTGCGCTTGGCAATCCCGTTCGTCGGCGACGCCGCCGCGCGCCTGGCCGACGCGCCGGCCCTCTGACGCCACCGGCCCTCGCCCGTACCCCTTGAGCTGCGGCGGTCAGCCCCTATCTTCGTGGAATGCCTCAAGACACTCTGCACTCGGCCTGCCCACACTGTGGTGCCACCAACCGCCTGCCCGCCGGGCGCATCGACGAAGACCCTGTCTGCGGCCGTTGCGGCAAAGCATTGTTGGTGGGCCAGGCGCTGGAACTGACCGACGGCAGCTTCGACGCCGTCGTCGGCGCGACACGTCTGCCGGTACTGGTGGATTTCTGGGCCCCCTGGTGCGGCCCGTGCCGGATGATGGCGCCGGCCTTCGAACAGGCTGGGCGTCAGTTGGCCGGCCGCGCGCTGCTGGTCAAGGTCAACAGCGACGACAACCCGGTGCTGTCGCAGCGCTACGCCATCCGCAGCATCCCGACGCTGTTGCGGCTGGACGGCGGGCGTGAAACGAAGCGGCAATCGGGCGCGGTACCGGCCGGAACGATCGTCGCGATGGCCAGCGCTTGAGAGACGAGCTTGCAGACCGGCCGACGGTGTTCAGCGCACCGCTTCCACCTGCAGCAGCACAGCTCCGAAAGCGTCCGAACAGCTCGGCGCGCCCAGCCGGCCGCAAGCCTGTGCCGGGGTGCCGTTGCCCAGCACCGACTGCAGCCGCGTGCGGCCGGCTTCATCGAGCAGCGTCTTCATGAACGGGCCGGCTTTCTGGCGGCCCAGGCCGCCCAAGTCGCGCGGCGCGTCGGTGACCATCAACAGAAGCGTCTCGAACCCTGGCGGACCACCGGCGACGATCTCCCAACCCGGGCCCGGCAGGCTGATGCGCTGACCGGCGCGCACGCGGTTGTCGGTGGCCAGGTCGTTGGGGTAGAGCAGGTACAGGCTCTGGCCGTCGGAGCCGGCCAAGGCCACGTAGAGATGGCCGTCGCGGGCCGGTGTGATGTCCATCTGCAGCGCATCCACGCCGATGCGCAGGCGGGACTGGTGCACGCTGGCGACGACGCCGCGCGTGCCGTCGCGCTGGCCGTGCAGCTCGGCGAGGATCTCGCTCGGGCGGGCGACGGCCTGAAGCGGCGCCGCTGCGCCGGGAGCCAGCCCCAGCCAGGCCGGCACGAAGGCCGGGTTGCCCGCCACCGTGAGGGTCTGCCCCAGGATGCCGGGCTGCCCGGCCAGCGCCTGGTTCATCTTCGCCTGCGCGCAGCGCGTCACCTCGTCGACCGTGATGGCGCCGCTGCCGTCGAGGTCGCGCGCCTCGCCGAGCAGGCAGTCGCGCCAGGCCACGGTGGCAAAACCGCCATGAGCGCTGCTGTCGAAGCTGAGCTCGTCGGGTCCGCTCGCCGCCACGTGCACCACGTTCTGCGGCAAGGCTTGCTGCTGTTGCAGTGCCCCGGCCAGGCTGCGCGGGCGGAAGTTGCTGGCTTGTGCGCAGCGTTCGGTGGTGCCGGCGCGGCTGAATTTCGGCACCACGGTCTCGGCGCCGCCGCGCAGCGAACGCGTGCGCGCGGGTGAGCCTGCCACGCCGCCGGAAAAACAGGCGTCGTAGAACACCAGCATCTTGTCGGTACGCCGCGCCAGCGGCGCCAGCGACGCGCCGAGCACGGTGTTGGTGAGCACCTGGCCGTCGGCGGCGAGCAGGCCTTCGCTGCAGGCGCCGGCCTGGCCGCGGTCCGTGGTCGTTTCCTCATACCAGCGCGTGCCATGGCCCGAGTAGTAGATGAAGACACGGTCGCCCTCCGCCACGCGTGCCTGCAGCGCTTCGATCTCGTCGAGGATGCGCTCGGCAGTGGCCTCCTTGTCGCGCAGCAGCGTGACCTGCGATTCGGGAATGGCCATCGCGCGCGCCATGCGGCGGGCACTGGCCACGTCGTGGACGATGCCGCGCAGCGCCGGCACCTCGGGGTCGGCGTACTCGCCGATGCCGATGATCAGCGCGTGGCGCGTCTGGCGCTCGGCCGGCAGCGGCTGGGCGCCGGCGGGGGCGCCCAGGCTCGGCATCAGGATCAGCGCCCAGGCCAGCGCGACGGCCCGTGCCGGGGCCGACCCGAGTCCGGCCTTCATTCGACCGTCACCACACGCACGCGCCGGTTCTCGTCGGCCAGCGGATCCCGTGGGTTGACCGGCTCGGCGGCGCCTTTGCCGACGGCCTTCAGACGTGCCGGGCTCACGCCCAGGGCCACCAGGTACAGGCGCACCTCCTCGGCGCGCTGCTGCGACAGGCGCTGGTTGAGCGCCGGCGCACCGCGGGCATCGGTATGGCCTTCGATCACGAAACGGCTCGTGCGCAGCTCGGGGCTCAGCATCGCGGCCACCAGGTTGCCCAGCACGGCGCCGCTCTCGGGGCGCACGCGGGTCGAGTTGGGCTCGAACTGGATCGCCAGCGACAGCCCGGGCCGCGGCTCGGGCGCTGCGGTGGCTTCGACCGCCGCGGCGACCGCACCTTGCGCCTTCTGTCGAACGATCAGGTTGCGCATGCCGCCGCTGGCCGCCGGCTGCAGCGCTTCGATCATCGAGGGTGTGTCGGGCGCACTGCCAGGCACGGGCCCGGCGGCGCGGGCGCTGCCAGCCACGGCCACCCAGGCCAGGGTCACGAGCAGGGAAAGCAGCAAGCTGGCGTTCATGTCGGGGCCTCGTTTCCTGAACCATCACGGGGCCGGCGGGGCTGACTTTTCGAGCGCCCCGCCGCGCGGGCGTAGTGTGCCGAAGGATCGCTCGCGGCGGCGGCCTCCCGGCAAGGAAATTCCGGTGCGCAGCGACACCTGCGCGGCAGATTCACACCCGCACTTGATCGATGGCCGCAAAAGCGTGCAAGATCCACAATGTCCCGCAGCCGGCCGCCGAGGCCCCAGGAGTCATCGCCATGAACACCACCGCCCGCCTCACGACCGCCTTGCTTGCCTTGTTGATGGCTGCCGGCAACGCCCTGGCGCAGGAGAAAGTGATGCGCGAGGGCCAGGTCACCGAGAAGGCACTGATCGACGCGCTGTCGCCGTCGGCCGCCAGCCCGGATGCCGCAGCCTCGGCCGCCGACGGAACGATGCGCATGCGCAGTTTCCGCCCCGGCGTGCGCCCGGCCGTGGCGGCGGCTGGCACGGCCGCAGCCGCGGCGCAGCCGGGCAAGGCGTCGATCCTGGTGACCTTCGTCACCGATTCGGCCGACCTCACGCCACGCGCCAAGGGCGCGCTCGACGTGCTGGCCGGCGCCATGAAGTCGGACCGACTGGCCAGCACGCGCTTCACGATCGAAGGCCATGCCGACCCGCGCGGCAACGACGAACACAACCTGCGGCTCAGCCAGGCCCGCGCCGAAGCGGTGCGCACCTACCTGCTGAGCCAGCACGGCCTGGCCGCCGAGCGCGTCAACGCGGTGGGCAAGGGCTCGAGCGCGCTGATGAACCCCAGCGAACCCGCCGCGCCCGAGAACCGGCGTGTGACGATCGTCGCCCAGCCGGGTTAGGGCTTCGCGCCCAGGCCTTCGCGCTGGCGCGCGAAGGCGACGAACCAGTCGATGCTGTCGGTGTTGGCCATGGCGTCGCGGTTGAGCACCTGCTCCGGCGCGGCGCCCATCAGCAGCTTCTTCACCGGCAGCTCCATCTTCTTGCCCGACAGCGTGCGCGGGATCGCCGCCACCTGGAAGATGTCGTTGGGCACATGGCGCGCCGACAGCGTCTGCCGGATGGCCTGCTTCAGCCGCTGCACCAGCGCGTCGTCGAGCATGAGACCCTCGCGCAGCACCACGAACAGCGGCATCCAGCTTTCGCGGCCCAGGTACTCCAGGTCCACCACCAGGCTGTCCAGCACCTCGGGCTGCACTTCCACCGCGCTGTACAACTCGGCCGTGCCCATGCGCACGCCGTGGCGGTTGATGGTGGCGTCGCTGCGGCCGTAGATCACCGCGCCGGTGGCGCCGGTCTCGGGGTGCGGCACGAATCGGATCCAGTCGCCGTGGCGCCAGACGCCGGGGAACATGTCGAAGTAGCTGTCCAGGTAGCGCCGGCCGACGACCCCGGCCCGCCCGGCGCTGTCGGCGCCCTGGGTGCCGGCGGCCTCGTCGCCCCAGAAGTACAGCGGCATCGACGGCAGCGGCCGCGTGCACACGAGTTCGCCGACCTCGTCCAGCAGCGGCCGGCCGTCCTCGCTCCAGGCCTCGACCGCCGCGCCCAGGCAGCGGCACTGCATCTCGCCCTTGAACACCGGCAGGCCGCGGTGGCCGGCGACGAAGGCGCCGGCGAAGTCGGTGCCGCCGCTGATCGGGTCGAGCCAGATCGGCTGCCCCCCGGGCCGCGGCAGCTGCGACCAGATCCACTCATAACATTCGTCCGACAAAGGCGACCCGGTGGAGCCCACTGCCTGCAGGCGCGACAGGTCGGCTTCCTGCATCGGCTGCACGCCGGCCTTCAGGCAACTCGCATAGAAGGCCGCGCCGGCACCGAACCAGGTCACGCCGGCAGCGCCGGCAAAGCGCCACAAGGTGCCCCAGTCCGGCGCCATGCCGCTGTGGGCCACCGGGCCGCCGGGGTTGCCGTCGAACAGGCACACGGTGGTGCCGATCAGCAGCGGGGCCAGTTGCGCGTTCCACATGATCCAGCCGGTGCTGCTGAACCAGTGGAAGCGCTCGCCGGTGGCCACGCTGGGGTGCACGTCGTTGTGCAGACTGCCCTTCAGAAACTCCAGCAGGATGCCACCGTGCCCATGCACGATGGGCTTGGGCAGGCCCGTGGTGCCGCTGGAATACACCACCCACAGCGGGTGGTCGAACGGCAGCCACTGCGGCGCACCCACCTCGGCTACCGGCGTGCCTGCGGTCCAGTCGGCCCAGCGGTGCACCTGGCGCGACGGGGCATGGAACTCGGCCGCGTCGGCGCTGGCGTCGAGGTCGGGCAGGAACACCAGGTGCTCCAGCGTCGGCAGCCCGGCGAGCAGCTCGCGCAGCACGGCACGGCGGTCGTTCGCCACCTGGCCCCAGCGCTGGCCGTCCACCGCCACCAGCACGCGCGGGGCGATCTGGCGGAAACGGTCCAGCACCGCCACCGGCCCCATGTCGGGCGAACACACCGACCACACCGCGCCGACGCTGGCCGCGGCCAGGAAGGCGACGATGGCGTGTGGCGTGTTCGGCAGGAAGGCCACCACGCGGTCGCCGGGAACGATGCCCGCCGCGCGCAGCCGCGCCGCAAAGGCCGCCGCCTGGCGCTGCAGCTCCGGCCAGGTCACGGCCTGCGGCAGCTGTCCCGCTGCGGCCATGGCTTCGTTCTGGAACACCAGCGCCGGATGGCCCGCCTCGTGCGCAGCCGCGGCATGGCGGAACACCTGCTGCGCGAAGTTGACCTGGGCGCCGGGAAACCACACCGCGCCAGGCATCACCGGCGCTTCCAGCACGGTGCGCCAGGGCGTCGGCGACTGCAGTTCGAAGTAGTCCCACAGCGCCGACCAGAAGCCGTGCTGGTCGTCCACCGACCAGCGCCAGAAGTCGTCGTAGTTGGCAAAGCGCCGGCCGAGCCGCTGCTCGACCCAGTGCTGGAAGTGCACGATGCGCGGCGCCGGGGCCACGGCGGTGGAGGGGCTGGTGGTGGGCATGGATGCGGCAACGTGAATCAGTGGGGGCGTGGCAAGGGTACCAAGCCCCGCGCGCCGGCCACCGACGCGCTCAGCGCGCGGCGCCGGCCGCGCGCAGATGGCGGTAGACGGTGGTGCGCGAAATGCCCAGGCTGCGTGCGGTCCGGCTGACGCTGCGGCTGCGTGCGAATTCGCGCCGCACGAGCTCGCCGGCGTTGAGCTGCAAGGCCGAGGCCGGCCCGCACGCACCGGCCGGCAGCACCCGCTCGACATCGGCCACGCCGAGCCGGCCGCCGCTGCGCAGCAGGGCCCGCGTCAGCATCGAACGCAGCTCGCGGAAATTGCCCGGCCAGCGGTGCTGCGCCAGCCGCTCGATGGCCTCGTCGCTGATCGACGCGCCGCGGTCCAGCGCCGCCAGCACGCTGCGCACGGCGCGGGCGAAGTCGCGCCGCAGGCGCAGCGGTGGCAGGTCCACGCGCACCGTGTTCAGCCGGTACAGCAGGTCGGCGCGGAAGCGGCGCGCCGCCACCTCTTCGTCCAGATCGGCGTGCGTGGCGGCGAGCAACTGCACGTCGACGCAGCGGCTCGTGGTGCCGCCCACCGGCCGCACGCTGCGGTCGTCGAGGAAACGCAGCAAGGCGGACTGCAGATGCAGCGGCAGTTCGCGCACTTCGTCGAGCAGCAGCGTGCCGCCGTCGGCGCTGGCGATGAGGCCGATGCTGCCTTCGCGCCGGGCGCCACTGAAGGCACCGCCGACGTAGCCGAAGAGTTCGGCTTCGATCAGCTCGTCGGGCAGTGCGCCGCAGTTCACGGCCACGAAGGCGCCGCTGCGGCCGCTGCAGCGATGGGCATGGCGCGCCAGCACCTCCTTGCCGCTGCCGGTTTCGCCGAGGATCAGGATCGGCACCTGCATGCGCACCGCCGCCGCCACCATCGCGAAGGCTTCGGCCACGACGGGGTCATCGGCAACGAAATCGGGTTCCGCAGGCCGCGCCGGCGTTGGCGGGGCAGGAGCCGGGGCTGGCGCAGGCAGGCGACGCAGCGGCGGCCGGGCGATGCAACTGGCCACCAGCGCGCTGCCCAGCGCGTCGCGCAAGCGCAATTCACCCTCGCGCTGCAGGCGCGCCATCACGATCTCGAAGGACTCGCCGAACAGGGCCTCGAAGGCCGTGCCGGGCGCCGCATCCAGGCCCTGCAGCAGCTGGGAGGCGCGCGCGTTCAGGGCCAGCAGCCGGCCGCCCTCGTCGAAGGCCAGCAGGCCGGCACTCAGCGTGCCCAGGAACTCCGGCCGCGGGTGCACGGCCAGCAGCCACTGCGTGCGCATCTGGTGCTTGAGCAGGCCATTCTCGATGTGCGTGGCAGCCATCTGCACCAGCGCCTGGGTGTGCCGCTGACGCGACTCGAAGTAGCTCGACGCATCGAGCACGCCGACCACGTCGCCGCGCGCGTCGCGCACCGGCGCCGCGGTACAGGAGACGTCGCCGAGCTGCAGGAAGTAGTGTTCGAGCCCGGTCACGGCCACCGGGCGCCCGGTGGCCAGCGCCGTGCCCAGGCCGTTGGTGCCGCACAGCGCCTCGCTCCAGCAGCTGCCGGCGACGATGCCGGCGTCGGCGCCGCTCATCGAAAAGCGGTTGTCGGTGTAGAGGTCCAGGATGACGCCCTCGCGGTCGGCAAAGGCGAGCAGGAAGTTCGAGCCGGCGATCTGCCGCGACAGTGTTTCCAGCTCGGCGTGCGCCAGCCGGCGCACCACCTCGGCGCCTTCGCGGCGCCGCCGCAGCTCGCCGGCTTCGACCACCGGCACCGTCAGCGGCGCGGCGCTGTCCAGACCAGCCTGCATGCAGCGCACCCAGCTGTCCAGCACCTCGGGGGCGGGCAGGCCCTCGGGCGGCAGGGCGTTGCCGCGCGATCGCACGGCGTGCGCATGGGCCACCTGTCGTTCGAGGCTCGGTTTCATCTTGTCTCCTCGCGCCGATCCACGCCGGCTTTGGGTCGCGCACGGTAGCAGGCAGCAAGGGTCCGGGCAACTGCACAGTTTCTGGACAGCTGTGCAGGGCACCTGCGGCAGCGCTGCACAGGCCGCAAGCGCTGCGGCCCGGCACAGGGGGTCCGCGCTCGAGGGTGTTCCCGCAGTGGCACGGGCATTGCAATCTACCGCCGCTGCGCCGACCCCGGCGCGCTGTTGCCACCGAAAACTCCTGGAGACGACCATGCCCCAAATCCCGACGCAGCCTTTGCGCCTGCTGGCCGCCGCGGCCCTGTTCGGCGCCATTGCGCTGCCGGCCGCAGCGCAGCAGAACATCGAAAAGCTCAAGCAGATGAAGGTCGCCACCACCGACCTGAACATCCCGGTGGTGCCGCAGACCGGGCGCAACGCCGACGCCATCAAGGAGAACCTGAAGCGCATCAAGCTGCCGCCGGGCTTCAGGATCGATCTCTTCGCCATCGTGCCCGACGCCCGCCACATGGCCGTGGCGCCGAGCACCAACATGTTGTTCGTGGGCACGCGCAAGACCAGCGTCTGGGCCGTGACCGACCGCAACAGCGACGGCGTGGCCGACGAGGTCAAGTCCTTCGCGCCGAGCCTGAAGTTCACCAACCCGAACGGCGTGTGCTGGACCAAGGACGGCTTCCTGATCGTCGCCGAGCACAACCGCGTGCTCAACTTCCCGGCCGCCGAGTTCTTCTACGAGGGCCCGGACGTTGCCGTCATCGAGGTGGTGCCGCAGGGCAAGCTGGTCCCGCCCGAGGAGGAGAGCTACAACCACGGCGCGCGCACCTGCCGCGTCAGCGACGACGGCAAGCTGCACATCACGCTGGGCCAGCCGTTCAACGTGCAGCCGAAGGAAAAGATCGCGCTGTACGAACAGTTGGGCCTCGGCGGCATGATCCGCATGAACGCCTTCGACGGTTCGGGTCGCGAGGTACTCGCGCGGGGCGTGCGCAACTCGGTCGGCATGGACATCAACCCCAAGGACAAGACCGTCTGGTTCACCGACAACCAGACCGACGGCATGGGTGACGACACGCCGCCCGGCGAACTCAACCGCATCACCAAGGCGGGGGGCGAGCACTTCGGCTACCCGTTCATCCACGGCAACAACACCCAGATCGCAGGCACGGCGGCCGCGCCGGACCTCAAGGACATGAAGCCGCCGGCGAACTGGACGAAGCCGCAGATCGAGTTCCCCGCCCACCAGGCCCAGCTCGGCATGACCTTCTACACGGGCAAGCAGTTCCCGGCCAAGTACCAGGGCGGCATCTTCGTCGCCTCGCACGGCTCGTGGAACCGCACCAAGGCCACCGGCGCGCTGATCGACTTCGTCTCGCTGAAGGCCGACGGCAACGCCGACAAGCACGAAGTGTTCGCCGACGGCTTCCTCGACGAGAACGGCATCTACCGCGGCCGGCCGGTCGACGTGGCGGTGATGAAGGACGGCTCGCTGCTGATCAGCGACGACTTCGCCGGCGCGATCTACCGCGTCACCTACAGCGCACCGTAACTCGTGGCCGCGACGCGACACGCGGCTTCGCTGCTGGCCGCGGCGGCCGCCCTGTGCGCAGCGGCCGCCCCGGCCGCTGCCCAGGACGGCGCCGCCGGCCGCATCAAGGCCCAGGCCTGCACGGTGTGCCACGGCGCGCTGGGCCTTTCGACCACGCCCGACGCCCCGCACCTCGCCGGCCAGCCGGCGATCTACCTGTCAGCACAATTGCGCGCCTACCGCAGCGGTGAGCGCAAGCACGAAGTCATGGCCGTGATGGCCAAACCCCTGAGCGATGACGACATCCGAAACCTGGCCGCCTGGTTCAGCTCGATCCGGGTCGATGCGACACCGCCTTGACATCCTGTGGCTGGCCGCGCTGGCGCTGCCCGCCGCGGCCCAGACGCCGCCCGCCCCGGCACCCGCGGACACCATCGTCGTCATCGGCAGCGGTGCCGAACAGCGTGTGTTCGACACGCCCTACGCGGTGGGGGTGGTCGATGCGGCCGAGCTGCGCAGCGCCGGGCCGATGGTCAACCTGTCCGAGGCCCTGGCCCGCGTGCCGGGACTGGTGGTCAACCTGCGCAACAACTACGCGCAGGACCTGCAGATCAGCTCGCGCGGCTTCGGCGCCCGCGCCAGCTTCGGCGTGCGCGGCATGCGGCTGTACAGCGACGGCATCCCCGCCGCCGGACCCGACGGCCAGGGCCAGGTCTCGCACTTCGACCTCGCCGGCGCCGAGCGCGTGGAGGTGCTGCGCGGCCCGTTTTCGGCGCTGTACGGCAACGGCTCCGGCGGCGTCATCTCGCTGCTCAGCAGCGCGCCCCGGCAACGCGCCTTCGCGGTCGGCGTGGACGCCGGCAGCGCCGGGCTGCGCCAGCTGCGGGTCGGCATCGACGCGCCATTCGACAATGGTTTCAGCCTGCGCGCTGCGCTCAGCGGCTTTCGCATCGACGGCTTGCGCCCCCACAGCGAAGCGCAGCGCACGCTGGGCAACGTGCGCCTGGGCTACGATGGCGAGCGCGACCGCGTCGTCGTGGTGCTCAATGCGCTGGACCAGCCGGCGCAGGACCCGCTCGGGCTGACGCGCGCGCAGTTCGAGGCCGACCCCGACCAGACGACGCCGCAGGCGACGCAGTTCGACACCCGCAAGAACACGCGGCAGACGCAGGCGGGCGTCCACTGGCGCCACCGCTACAGCGACGCCGGCGCCTTGCGCGAGAGCCTGCTCACCGTCTACCAGGGCCGACGCGCGGTGACGCAGTGGCAGGCGATCCCGGTCGCCACCCAGGTCAACCCCGGCAACCCCGTGCTCAGCGAACGCCAGCCCGGCGGCATCATCGACTTCGACCGCGACTACCGCGGTGTCGACGCGCGCTGGGTCTGGCGCTGGGCGCTGGGCGCCGAGCACGGCGCGCAACTGGTGGCGGGTGCCGCCTTCGACGACAGCCGCGAGGACAGGCGCGGCTTCGAGAACTTCGTCGGCAGCGGCGCCACGCAGGTGCTGGGCGTGACGGGGCGGCTGCGTCGCGACGAACACAACCGCGTCGAGGCGAAGAGCGCCTACGCGCAGGGCGAGTTCCAGCTCGGTCCGCGTTGGGCGGCGACGCTGGGCGTGCGCAGCGGCCGTGTCGGTTTCCGCTCCGACGACCGCTACATCGTCGGCGGCAACCTCGACGACTCCGGCGCCCTGGCCTACCGCTACACCAACCCGGTGGCCGCCGTGCAGTGGCGCGCCAGCGACGGGCTGAACGTCTACCTGAGCGCGGGCCGTGGCTTCGAATCGCCGACCTTCAACGAGCTGGCCTACCGCAGCGACGGCAGCGCCGGCTTCAACACCGAACTCAAGGCCCAGGGCAGCAAGCAGGTCGAGCTGGGCGCGAAGTGGCGCGCCGCGGCGCTGGGCCTGGCCATCGATGCGGCCGTGTTCGATGCCCGCACCGACGACGAGATCGGCGTCGCCACCAACCGCGGCGGCCGCGCGAGCTTTCGCAACGTCGACCGTACCGAGCGCCGCGGCGTGGAGGTCGACCTGCGCTGGCGCATCGCCAGCGCCTGGCGCGCGCAACTCGCCGCCACCTGGCTGCGGGCAAGCTATGCCGACGGCTTCTTCGTCTGCAGTGCGGTGCCCTGCCTGGTGCCGAACGTGCCGGTGGCGGCCGGCAACCGCATCGCCGGCACGGTGGCGCGCAGCGCCTACGCCGAAATGGTGTGGGCGCCGGGCGCGGCCGAGTTCGGCGTCGAAGCGCGCGCCCAGGGCCGGCAGGCGGTGAACGAGATCAACAGCGACTTCGCCAGCGGCTACGGCCTGCTCGCGCTGCGCGCGCTGTGGCGCCTGGACCTCGGCCCGGGCCAGCTCGAACTGCTGGGCCGCGTCGACAACCTCGCCGACCGCCGTGTCGCCGGCAGTGTGATCGTCAACGAAGCCAACCAGCGTTTCTTCGAACCGGCGGCCGGGCGCAGCCTGCTGCTCAGCGCGCGCTGGAGCCAGCGCTTCTAGCGTGGTGCGCCACACTGTGCTGTACCCGTCTGACGACGCCTGCGGACCTCGGCGCCGATCACGGCGGTGCTCCCCGGAGTGAACAACCGCGGACAAGCCCGCTGCCGGGTCGGATTGGGCAAGGATGGGCGGGTGGCGTGCGCTATCGGCTTTCAGGTCGAACAGCCGTTGAGCGACCCGCTGCTGTCCTACGTCCGGTCGATCTGACCGCGCAGAAGCTGTCATTGGGCCGGCTGTTGTCGCGGGGTCTCTGGCGTGATGGCAGCAAGTTCGGGACCGCAACGATGCCTTGGAGGGCGTGGAGATGGCGACCGAAAGAGTCACTGCACTCGAACTGCCAAGACATTGGCATAATCTGCCAATCCTGGTATTGCGAGCCTGATCTCGCATTTTCGGAGACAACAGTATGCCAACACGCAACGTCGTTCTGAGCGAACATCAACAGGCGTTGGTGGAGACCTTGGTGCAGTCCGGTCGCTACCAGAACGCCAGCGAGGTACTGCGCGAAGGACTGCGCCTGATCGAGGAACGCGAGCGCATTGCGCAAGCCAAGCTCAAGGCCCTCAAGCAAGCGGCTCGCCAGGGTTGGGCGGATGTCTCCGCGGGGCGGTACACCGATGTTGCCGATGATCGGCTTGACGACTTCGTTCAGCAATTGGGTCGCCGTGCCGCCCAGCTGGCCAAGACAGCGGGCTGATGCTTCGCTATCGGCTGTCGGACGCCGCCCAGGTAGATGTCATCAACATCCTTGCCTGGACGCACGAGCAACTCGGCGAGGCCGCACGACTGCGCTATGAGAGCCTGATCGTCGCGGCGCTTCGCGACGTGGCGACGCAGCCAGACCGACCGGGCAGCATCGCGCGGCCCGAACTCGGCGCGGGTGTTCGATCGTGGCACCTGCGATTGAGCCGGAATCACGTGGCTACAGGTGCGGAGATAGTCCGCCGGCCGCGCCACTTCCTCGTATACCGCATCGAGCCCTCCCTGCTTGTTGTTGGTCGGGTACTGCACGACACCATGGAATTGGCGCGGCACTTGGACCCCGATACGTCCTGGGGATAGCCGCCGGCGCACGTTGGGCGCCCGTTCGATCGCAGCAAGCTTGGTGGGGGCGCAACTGCAACGCGGGCGCCCGGAAAGCTGCCCTGGGCCAGCGACTCTTGATGGCCGGCAAGACGAGTTCGAGCAAGAGTGAAACCGACGCCCGGGCCTCCCCGAGATCGCGCTGCAGCAAACCCCGATCACGCTGCCGAACGACGGGACCAGCGCGGAACAGCCCTGCCGGTCGCGCGCGGCCGGTACATGTGACAGCCGCAAGAGCAGCCTTCGCCAGCGTGAGCTTGGCCGGCAGGTCCTGGACCCTTGTCGTCCCGACGAAGGGCTTGGCGTGGGCGCTGTGATCGGCGATGTACAGGTCGATAGCCAGTTCCAATTCGGCGACACTGGCAGAAGCGTCGCGCTCGATGCGGTTCTCGCAGATGTCGCGGAAGTAGCGCTCGACCATGTTCAGCCAGCATGCGCGGGTGGGCGTGAAGTGCATGACGAGCCAGGCCAGGCCAGGCCAGGCCAGGCAGGCCTGGGCCGTGGGGTGAGAGTGAGTTCCGTGGTTGTCCACGATCAGGTGCAGCCTCAGGGGCTGGGGATCTGGCATTTCCCGTCGCAGCCGAGCACCAGCGCGGGCTCGGGCGGGTTCAAGTACAGACCCGACACGCCGAGGAGCTCGGGCTCAGTGCCCCAGGATCTTCGACAGGAAGTCCTTCGTCCGTTCGCTCTTCGGGTTGTTGAAGAACTCGTGCGGCGAGTTCTGCTCGACGATCTGGCCCTGGTCCATGAAGATCACGCGGTCGGCGACGGCCTTGGCAAAGCCCATTTCGTGGGTGACGCACAGCATCGTCATGCCCTGGCCGGCGAGCTCGCTGATGACGTCGAGCACCTCCTTGATCATCTCCGGGTCCAGCGCCGAGGTCGGCTCGTCGAAGAGCATGATCTTCGGCGTCAGGCACAGCGCGCGCGCGATCGCCACGCGCTGCTGCTGGCCGCCCGACAACTGCAGCGGGTACTTCTGCGCCTGCTCGGAGATCTGCACACGCTGCAGCTGCTGCATCGCACGTTCCTCGGCTTCGGCCTTGGGCAGGTGGCCGACCCACATCGGCGCCAGCGTCAGGTTCTCCAGCACCGTGAGGTGCGGGAACAGGTTGAACTGCTGGAACACCATGCCGACCTGCCTGCGCACGGCCTCGATGGCCTTCACGTCGTCGCTGAGCACGGTGCCGTCGACGGTGATGCGGCCTTCCTGGTATTCCTCCAGCGCATTGATGCAGCGGATCAGCGTGCTCTTGCCCGACCCCGAGGGCCCGCAGATCACGATGCGCTCGCCGCGCGCCACCGTGAGGTCGATGTCGCGCAGCACGTGGAAGGCGTTGCCGTACCACTTGTTGACCTTCTCGAAACTGACGATGGCATCACTCATGTTCTGGGGGTGCTCGCGGTTGTCGCGGTGGGGGTCTCAGCGCGTCTTGGCGACGCCGACCTGCTTCTCGACCCACAGGCTGTAGCGCGACATGGCGAAGCAGAACGCGAAGTAGATCGCGGTGATGAACAGGTAGGCCTCGATCTTGAACGGCCGCCATTCGACGTCGGAATTGAGTGCCAGGCTCAGCGCGCCGGTCAGCTCGTAGAGCGAGACGATGGTCACCAGCGAGGTGTCCTTGAAGATGCTGATGAAGTTGTTCATCATGCTCGGCACCACCATCGCCAGCGCCTGCGGCAGCACGATCTTGCGCTGCGTCTGCCAGTAGCTCAGGCCCAGCGTGTCGGCCGCCTCGAGCTGGCCCTTGGGGATGGCCTGCAGCCCGCCGCGAACGATCTCGGCCATGTAGGCAGCGGCGAACAGCGTGATGCCCACCAGCACGCGCACCAGCACGTCGATCGTCATGCCCTGGGGCATGAACAGCGGGAACATGAAGCTGGCCATGAACAGCACGCTGATCAAGGGCACGCCGCGGATCAGTTCGATGTAGACGATGCACACCGTGCGGATCGCCGGCAGCTGGCTGCGCCGGCCCAGCGCCACCCCCACCGCCAGCGGAAAGGCCAGGAAGATCGACAGCGTGGCCAGCATCACGGTCAGCGGCAGGCCGCCCCAGAGGTCGGTGCGCACGGGTTCCAGGCCCAGCACGCCACCGCCCATGAGGCCGAAGAAGATGGCCAGCACGGCCACCCACATCAGCGCCAGCCAAGGCTTCCAGAACCAGCGCACGCAACTGGCCATCAAGGCAGCCACCATCAGCACGGTGGCGATCTCGGGGCGCCACTGCTGCTCGAACGGGTAGCGGCCGAAGATGATGACACGCCATTTCTCGGCAATGACGCCCCAGCAGGCGCCGCTGCCGCGTGCCCCCTGGCAGGCTTGTGCGTCGGGCGCAAACACGGCCTGCAGCAGACCCCACTGGCCCAGGCCCGGCAGCAGATACACGGCCAGCGCGACGAGCAGCACGGTCGTCGCACCGCTCTTCCAGTCGGCGAACAGGTTGCGCCTGACCCAGGGCACGAAGCCCTCGGTGCGCACCGGCGCCGGGCGCGGCGTGATGGACTGGAAGGTGTCGGTCATGCGATCCGCCGCCTGCTCAGCGTTCCATGATGGCCACGCGCTTGTTGTACCAGTTCATCAGCGCCGAGGTGCCCAGCGACGTGCACAGGTACACCAGCATGATGATGGCGATGCACTCCACCGCGCGCCCGGTCTGGTTGAGCGTGGTGTTGGCGATCGAGACGACGTCGGGGTAGCCGATGGCCACCGCCAGCGACGAGTTCTTGGTCAGGTTCAGGTACTGGTTGGTGAGCGGCGGGATGATCACGCGCAGCGCCTGCGGCAGCACCACCAGCCGCATCTGCTGGCGCCGCGACAGGCCCAGCGCATTGGCCGCCTCGGTCTGGCCGTGGCTGACCGACTGGATGCCGCCGCGCACGACCTCGGCGACGAAGGACGCGGTGTACATCACCAGCCCCACCAGCACGGCCATGAACTCGGGCGTGGCGCTGATGCCGCCGTCGACCATGAAGGCCAGTTGCTCGGGCCGCGACCACTCGGTGGGCGCGCCGCCGGCGGCCCAGCCGACCCCGGCCAGGACCAGCACCGCCAGCAGCGGCACCGCCCAGCGGTTGCGGTCGTAGCCGGTGGCCTCGAACATCGCCTGCGCGCGCCGTCGCCACCACCAGCCGACAGCGACGCCGGCGACGGCCCCCACGGCCATCCAGGCATGGCCCACCGCCCACACCGGCACCGGCAGCGCGAAGCCGCCCTTGCTCAGGTAGAACAGGTCGGCGACGTTCCACGCCGCCTGCGGCGGCGGCAGCACCTCGACGAAGAACAGGTACCACATCAACAGCTGCAGCAGGATGGGCACGTTGCGGAACAGCTCGACGTAGCCGTAGCACAGCCCGCGCACCAGCGCATTGCGCGAGAAGCGCCCGATGCCCACCAGCGCCCCCAGCACCGTGGTCAGCACGATGCCGATGACGGCCACGCGCAAGGTGTTGAGCACGCCGACCCACAGCGCGCGGCCGTAGGACTGGCTGGGGTCGTAGGCGATCATCGTTTCGCCGATGTCGAAGCCCGCGGCCTGGCCCAGGAAGTCGAAACCGCTCTGGATGCCGCGCACCTGCATGTTGACCTGGGTGTTGTGGGCCAGGAAGCCCACCACGCCGGCCACTGCCAGCAGCGCCAGCACCTGGTACAGCAGACCGCGTGCGGCACGGCTGCGCCACGACCAGGCGCGTTTCTTGGGCGGTAGGCGTTCCTTCAACAGCCACTCCGGTTCAGCAGGAGTCATGCAGACCAGCGCACGCCGTCAGCGGCGCGCGCGGTCGCGTTGCAGATCCAGCCCCGCGCTTCAGCGCACCGGCGGTGCGTACATCAGGCCGCCGTTGGTCCAGAGGTTGTTGGTGCCGCGCGGCAGGCCGATCGACGTCTTCTCGCCGACATGGCGCTCGAAGATCTCGCCGTAGTTGCCCACCGCCTTGATCGAGCGGTAGGCCCACTCCTTGTCCAGGCCCAGCACCTTGCCGGTGTCCTCGGTGCCGGCGCCCAGCAGCCGCATCACGCCGGGGTTCTTGCTGTCCTTCTTCATGGTGTCGACGTTGGCCTGCGTGATGCCGTATTCCTCGGCCTCGAGCAGCGCGTTGAGCGTCCACTTGGCGATGGCGAAGAACTCGTCGTCGCCGCGGCGGACCGACGGGCCCAGCGGTTCCTTGGAGATCAGCTCGGGCAGGATGATGTGGTCGTCGGGCTTGGCCGCTTCCTTGCCGCGCACCGAAGCCAGGCCCGAGGCGTCCGTCGTATAGACCTGGCAGCGGCCAGCGAAATAGGCGCCGGTCGCGGCCTCGACCTTCTCGAATACCACCGGCTTCATCTGCAGGTTGTTGGCGCGCGAGTAGTCGGTGAGGTTGAGCTCGGTCGTGGTGCCCGACTGCACGCAGACGGTGGCGCCCTTCATCTGCTTGGCGCTGGTGACCTTCAGGCTCTTGGGCACCATGAAACCCTGGCCGTCGTAGAACGTGACGCCGACGAAGTGCATGCCCAGCGAGGCGTCGCGCGTGAGCGTCCAAGTGGTGTTGCGCGACAGCACGTCGATCTCGCCGGACTGCAGCGCCGTGAAGCGCTGCTGCGCGGTCAAGGGCGAGTAGCGCACCTTGTTGGCGTCGCCGAGCACGGCCGCCGCCAGCGCGCGGCAGTAGTCGACGTCGAGGCCGCTCCACTTGCCCTGGCTGTCGGCTGCCGAAAACCCGGCCAGGCCGGTGTTGACGCCGCAAACCAGCATGCCGCGCGACTTGACGGCGTCGAGATCCTTGCCGGCGTGGGCCGGGACGGTGGCGAACGCGCCGACGGCGAGCAGGACGCCTAGGGTCAGCCGGGACAGCTTGTAGCTCATCGATTCACTCCTGGACAAAAGTTGGGATGCACGTCGTGTGCGGGCAGAAACACCCGCACGACGGTAGCGGCAATGACTGCAAGCAGCAACTGTGCCTATCCCTGACAAGCCCGGCGGGGCGCCACACGCCGGCGCCTAGCGCAGGTGGGCGCGGTCAGGCAATTCGTTGGGGTTGTGCTGGCCCTCGGCCAACGGGAAGTGGCGCACCAGCATGGCGTCCACGGCGTCCACCGCCTGCGCCAGCCCTTCTTCGAAGCGCCCGGCGCGGAAGGCCTCGCGCATGCCACCCACCAGCGCGACCCAGTGCTGCTGCGGCACATGGCGCGCCAGCCCGCGGTCGGCGACGATCTCGATCGCGTGCTCGGCCAGCAGCAGGTAGATCAGCACGCCGTTGTTGGCCTCGGTGTCCCACACGCGCAGCTTGCCGAAGAGGGCGATCGCGCGCTGCCGCGGCGTGGCACCGCGCCACAGGTAGGACAGCGGCAGGCCGGCTTCCACGCACAGCCGGATCTCGCCGCTGTGGTGGCGCTCGCTGGCCGCGACACGGTCTTCCAGCCGCAACAGTGCCTCGGCGCCCAATGCCCGTGCGGTGTCGGTCTCGTCGAGCCAGCGGTGTTTGAAGATGCGCAGCCAGCGGTTCATCTCACCAGCTCCCCGAAGACCCGCCGCCGCCGAAGTTGCCGCCGCCGCCCGACGAGAAACCGCCGCCGCCGCCGAAGCCACCCCCGCCACCGAAGCCGCCGCCACCACCCCAGCCGCCGATGTGCGGCAGGCTGCGTCCGCGCCGGCCGGCCAGGCCCATCGCCGAGCCGATGCCGAAGAGGCCCACCAGCACCAGCGCCACCACCGCCGCGCCCAGGCCGGCCAGCACGCTGGCGGTCAACCACCAGCCCACGCCACCGGCCGCACCGGCCGTCAGCACGGAGCCGAACTTGCGGCCGAAGATGCCGGTGAGCACGGCGCCGACGATGGGCACGGCGACGAAGAAGAACATCGCCAGCTCGTCGAGCTGCAGGCCGGGGCGGGCGCCGCCGCGAGGCGCGGGGGCGGGCAGGTTCTCGCCCTTGATGCGGGCGACGAGCTGGTCCACCGCGGCATCCAGGCCGCCGGCGTAGTCGTCGGCGCGGAACGCCGGGCGCATGGCGTTGTCGATGATCTGCCGCGCCGCCAGGTCCGGGATCGCGCCCTCAAGCGCCTTGGCGACCTCGATGCGCACCCGCCGATCGCTCTTGGCCACCACCAGCAGCACGCCGTCGCCGACGTCGCGGCGGCCGATCTTCCAGCTGTCGGCGACACGCTGGGCGTAGGCCGCGATGTCTTCCGGCGCCGTCGCCGGCACCAGCAGCAGCACGATCTGCGGCCCGGCTTCGGCCTCGAAGGCGGCGAGCTTGGCCTCGAGTGCGGCCACCTGCGCGGCCTGCAGGGTGCCGGTCTGGTCGATGACGCGCGCCGTGAGCACGGGCACCGGCAGCACGTCCTGCGCCTGCGCGGCGCCCAGCAGCGCCAGCAACCCCGCCAGCAGCGCGGCGCGCAGAACAGTGGCCAACCGGGTGCGCATCGACTCAGAGCCTGACACTGTCCTGATCTTGAATTTGCCCCCTCTCCCTCTGGGAGAGGGCTGGGGTGAGGGTACGCGAAGCGCTGCTGTGTGCGGCGCCGCCCCTCACCCCAACCCTCTCCCCAGGGGGGAGAGGGGGCAAGAACGGATGTGGCCGAGAAGCGCTCACGTTCTCAGCGCGCGATTCGCGTCACTGCGACGCGGCGGCTGCCGGCGCCGCAGGCTTGTCGAAGCTCACCGTCGGCGGCACCGCGATGGCCGCTTCGTTGGTGACCGTGAAGTTGGGCTTGACCTGGTAGCTGAAGAGCATCGCCGTCAGGTTGCTGGGGAAGCTGCGCACCAGCACGTTGTAGTCGCGCACCGCCGTTACGTAGCGGTTGCGCGCCACCGTGATGCGGTTCTCGGTGCCTTCGAGCTGCACGCGCAGATCCTGGAAGCCCTGGTTGGCCCGCAGGTTGGGGTACTGCTCAACGGTCACCAACAGGCGACTCAGCGCGCCCGAGAGCTCACCCTGCGCAGCCTGGAACCTGCCGAAGGCCTCGGGGTCGTTCACCAGCTCCGGCGTGGCCTGGATGCTGGTGGCGCGGGCACGGGCCTCGATGACCCGGGTCAGCGTCTCCTGTTCGAAGTTGGCCTCGCCCTTGACGGTGGCGACGATGTTGGGGATCAGGTCGCTGCGGCGCTGGTACTGGTTGACGACCTCCGACCAGGCCGACTTGACCTGTTCGTCCAGGCGCTGGAAGTCGTTGTAGCCACAGCCCGAAAGCAGGCTGGCCGCCAGCACGACGGCGGCCATCCAGGTGCGGCGTGCGGTCAGGTGTGCGAGTCTCATCGTCTGTCCTCCAGTTGGGCGCGTGCATCGTACCCCCCGGGCCGGCAGGTGGGGCGTCGCGCTCGCGCTTCAAGTCCGCCGCCGCCCGCCATAATCCGCCGCCATGTGGCCCCCCCTCCAGAACGACTGCTTCCTGCGCGCCTGTCTGCGCCAGCCCACCGAGTACACGCCGTTGTGGCTGATGCGCCAGGCCGGGCGTTACCTGCCCGAGTACAAGGCCACGCGCGTGAAGGCCGGCAACAGCTTCATGGGGCTGGCGACGAACGTCGAGTACGCCACGGAGGTGACGCTGCAGCCGCTGGACCGTTTCCCGCTGGATGCGGCGATCCTGTTTTCGGACATCCTGACCGTACCCGACGCCATGGGCCTGGGCCTGAGCTTCGGTGCCGGTGAAGGCCCGCGTTTCGCGCGTCCGGTGCGCGACGAGGCCGCGGTCGCGCAGCTCGCGGTGCCCGACATGGACAAGCTGCGCTATGTCTTCGACGCCGTCACCTCCATCCGCCGCGCGCTGATCACGACCGACGGCGAAGGCCGTCGGGTCGGCCGCGTGCCGCTGATCGGCTTTTCGGGCAGCCCGTGGACGCTGGCCTGCTACATGGTCGAAGGCGCAGGCTCCGACGACTACCGCCTGGTCAAGACCCTGCTCTACAGCCGGCCCGACCTGATGCACCGCATCCTGGCCGTCAACGCTGCCGCCGTGACGGCCTACCTCAACACGCAGATCGAAGCCGGCGCGCAGGCCGTGATGATCTTCGACAGCTGGGGCGGCGTGCTCGCCGACGGCGCTTTCCAGCGTTTCAGCCTGGACTACACGCGCCGCGTCGTGCAGGGCCTGCAGCGCGAGAAGGACGGCCAGCGCGTGCCCTGCATCGTCTTCACCAAGGGCGGCGGGCCGTGGCTGGACGAGATCGCCTCGGTCGGCGCCGACGTCGTGGGGCTGGACTGGACCGTCAACCTGGGCCGCGCGCGGCAGCTGGTGGGCGACCGCGTCGCGCTGCAGGGCAACCTCGACCCGAACGTGCTGTTCGCGCCCGACGAGGCCGTCGCCCGCGAGGCAGTGGCCGTGCTCGACAGCTTCGGCCGCCCGCAGCGCCCCGACGGCGGCTGGGACGGCCACGTCTTCAACCTCGGCCACGGCATCAGCCAGCACACGCCGCCGGAGCGCGTGGCCACGCTGGTCGAGGCCGTGCACAGCCATTCCCGAGCGCTGCGCTCGCCGGTCTGAGAGGTGGCGCTCCGGCAGGCCGCGCCACTGGCCGGCCGTATGGGGTAAGTGAGCACTCAGGGCTTGACTTATCCCCAAGAAGGATGCTGCGGCGCGGCAGCCAGAGCTTGTCGGTGCCCAACCCCCGAATTTCTCGTCGATACGTGCTAAGTCATTGATTTGCATGAATTCCGCCGCCTGCCACCAAATGGGGCAGGAGCCCGTGCCGCGTGCAAAATCAAGTACTTGGCGCAGCTTGCCGCAGCTTCCCCACAAAGTTATCCACAGATTGGGTGGACAGCTCGAAAAGTCCTTTCTGATCATGCACTTGCAGCCTTTCCTTGAGGCACATCCTAGGTTTCGTGTGCAACCTCACAGCGTAGCCGCATGACTGACGCGGGCACGCTTTCGGTGGCCGTGGAGACGCCCCGGTACTCGGCCGTGGGTGGCCTGCTGGACTACGCATGTGAGCAAGCCCTTGCGCCGGGCACGCTGGTGCGCGTGCCGCTGGGCCGTCGCGACATGCCCGGCATCGTCTGGCAGCGGGCCGCCGACGCACCGCCGCCGCCGGCCGCACTGCGCCCGCTGGCGGCGGTGCTGACGGCGTTGCCGCCGTTGGCTGCCGAGTGGCGCGAACTGGTCGACTTTGCCGCCGCCTACTACCAGCGCGGTGTCGGCGAGCTGGCGCTGGCGGTGCTGCCGCCGGACCTGCGCAAGCTCGACGACACCCGCCTGGCGCGCCGCGTGAAACGGCTGGAACGCGAGCCGGTCGCGCCCTTGGACCCCGCTGCCGAGCCGCCGGCTCGCCCTGAACTCAACGCCGAGCAGGCGGCGGCGCTGGCCGCCCTCGCCGGCGCCGGCAAGCCCGTGCTGCTGCACGGTGTGACGGGCAGCGGCAAGACCGAGGTCTACCTGCGCGCCGCCGAGGCCGCGCTGCAGCAGGGCCGGCAGGCGCTGGTGCTGGTGCCCGAGATCAACCTCACGCCGCAGCTGGAGGCGCGCTTCGCGGCGCGCTTCCCGGGGCATGTCATGGTCAGCCTGCACAGCGGCCTGACCCCGGCGCAGCGGCTGCGCCACTGGCTGCTGGCGCACCTGGGGCGCGCCGACCTGGTGCTGGGCACGCGGCTGGCGGTGTTCGCTTCGATGCCGCGGCTGGGGCTCATCGTCGTCGACGAAGAGCACGACCCGTCGTTCAAGCAGCAGGAAGGCGCCCGTTATTCGGCGCGCGACCTGGCGGTGTGGCGCGCCCACCGGCTGGGCGTGACGGTGTTGCTGGGTTCGGCCACGCCGTCGCTGGAGACCTGGCAGCGGGCGCAGGAGGGCCGCTACCTGCGGCTGGCGCTGGACAGCCGCATCGGCGGCGGCGCCATGCCCGCGGTGCGGCTGGTCGACATGACGCGGCTGCCGCGCGAGACGCAGCACGAGCGCGTGCTGGCGCCGCCATTGCTGGCGGCCATCGCCGAACGCATCGAACGCGGCGAGCAGAGCCTGCTGCTGCTCAACCGCCGCGGCTACGCGCCGGTGCTGCACTGCAGCGCCTGCGGCTGGAAAAGCGGCTGCCCGCATTGCAGCGCCTGGCGTGTCTTCCACAAGGCCGACCGCACGCTGCGCTGCCACCATTGCGGCCTGAGCGAGCGCGTGCCGCGTGCCTGCCCCGACTGCGGCAACCTCGACATCGCCCCGCTCGGCCGCGGCACCGAAAAGCTGCAGGAGCAACTGGCCGCGCTGCTGCCCGGTGCCCGCGTGGCGCGGCTCGACGCCGACAGCACGCGCGGCGCCGGCGCCCTGCAGCAGCAACTGGGCGCCGTGCATGCCGGCGAGGTGGACGTGCTGGTGGGCACGCAGATGCTGGCCAAGGGGCACGACTTCCGCCGTGTCACGCTGGTGGGTGCGGTGAACCCGGACGCGGCGCTGTTCAGCAGCGACTTCCGCGCCCCCGAACGGCTGTTCGCGCTGCTGATGCAGGCCGCCGGCCGCGCCGGGCGCGACGCCGCACAGGCCGCGCGCAGCGAGATGTGGGTGCAGACCTGGCATCCGCGACACCCGCTGTACGCCGCGCTGCAGGCGCACGACTACCCCGCCTACGCCGCGGCGCAGCTCGCCGAGCGCCGAGCCGCCGGCCTGCCGCCGTTTGCCAGCCTGGCGCTGCTGCGCGCCGAGGCGCGCACCGTCGACGCCGCCAGCGGTTTCCTGCACGACGCGTCGGCGCTGGCGGCCTTGCACGCGGGCGTCACCGTCTATCCGCCGGTGCCGCCGCCGGTGTCCAAGGTGGCCGACGTCGAGCGGCTGCAGATGCTCGTCGAGTCGGCTTCACGCGTGGCGCTGCAGCGCATGCTGGCGGCCTGGCTGCCGGGGCTGCACGAACTGCGGGCGCGACACAAGGGCTTGCTGCGCTGGGCCGTGGACGTCGACCCGCTGGCGATCTAGGCTCCTGGCCACGAGTCTGGTCGGCCTCAGGGCGCAAGCACACGCTGCAACTGCAGCGCCTCGGCCACGTGCGCGGTGGCGACGGTTTCGCTGCCGGCCAGGTCGGCGATGGTGCGCGCCACTTTCAGGCAGCGGTGCAGCCGGCGCCCGCTCCAGTGCAGCCGCTCGGCAGCGCTGCGCAGGAAGCGCGCAGCGGCCTCGTCCAGGCGACAGTGTTCGTCGATGCGGCCGGCCTCCAGCATCGCGTTGGGCTCGCCCTGGCGGACCGTCTGGCGTTGCCGCGCCGCTGCCACGCGTGCCGCCACGTCCGCGCTGGGCTCACCGTCGGGCAGCGCCAGCAGTGCCGCGGCGGGGGCGGCCAGCACCTCCACCTGCAGGTCGATGCGGTCGAGCAAGGGGCCCGACAGACGGCCCTGGTAACGCGCCACGGCGTCGGGCGTGCAACGGCAGGCCTTGCCCACCGTCGCCGGCGCCCCCAGCCAGCCGCAGGGGCACGGGTTCATCGCCGCCACGAGCTGGAAGCGGGCCGGAAAGCTGGCCTGCCGCGCCGCGCGCGAGATCGTGATGCGGCCGGTCTCCAGCGGTTCGCGCAAGGCCTCGAGCGCCGCGCGCGGGAATTCCGGCGTCTCGTCCAGGAACAGCACGCCGCCATGCGCCAGCGAAATCTCCCCCGGCCGCGGCGGCGAGCCACCACCGACCAGCGCCACCGCGCTGGCCGTGTGGTGCGGTGCACGCACCGGGCGGCGGCCGTGGGCGGCGTCGGCGCCGGCGTCGGTTCGCGTCAGTCCAGCCAGCGCCGCGCTGGCCAGCGCTTCTTCGTCGCTCAGCGCCGGCAGCAGCCCCGGCAGGCGTTGCGCCAGCATCGACTTGCCGGTGCCCGGCGGGCCCACCAGCAGCAGGCTGTGCGCGCCGGCGGCGGCGATCTCGAGCGCGCGTTTGGCGGCGGCCTGACCCTTGACGTCGCGCAGGTCGGGGCCCGGCGGCAGTGGCTGGCGCGGCAGCGGCACGGCCGCCGGCAGCGCCACCGCGGCCGCGCCCGGCAGCAGCGAGGCCACCACCTCGGCCAGCGTCGCGGCCGCACGCACGTCGAGACCCGGCACCTGCGCCGCCGCGCGTGCGCTGGCCTCGGGCAGCACCAGCGTGCGTGCGCTGCCGCCTTTGCGCAGCGCCACCGCCAGCGCCAGCGCACCACGCACCGGACGCAACTCGCCAGCCAGCGACAACTCGCCGGCAAATTCGCAGGCCGCCAGCCGCGCCGCGTCCAACAGGCCGGCCGCGGCCAGGATGCCCAGCGCGATGGGCAGGTCGAAGCGACCCGACTCCTTGGGCAGGTCGGCCGGCGCCAGGTTGACGGTGATGCGCTTGTTGTGCGGGAAGGCAAAGCCGCTCTGCTGCAGCGCCGCGCGCACGCGCTCGCGCGATTCCTTCACTTCGGTGTCGGCCAGGCCCACCAGCGTGAAGCTGGGCAGGCCGTTGGCCAGTTGCACCTCGACGTGCACCTCGGGTGCTTCCAACCCGTCCAGCGCGCGGCTGGAAACCATGGCCAACGACATCGCGATGCTCTCCTTGTGGCGAGCCATTGTGGTCAGCGCCGGCCGCCGCAGGGCTGGCACCAAAGAGGGGATGAAGAGGGGTGCGCACTAACGTGGTGCGTCAATCCGGGGGATCTGCCTTGGGCTGCGCCTCATCACGGTGCCCCCACAGCCGGCGCGGCCATGGCACAGAACCTGCGAATCGGTGCTCAGCCCTTCCTTGTCAACACTTCCGGAGCGTTCATGAAAAAAGCCCTACTCGGTATCTCGGCGATCGTGGCCCTGGCGTCCTTGCCCGCCGCCTCCTACGCCCAGTTCGCCTT
Organism: Rubrivivax sp.; assembly: GCA_030680415.1. Lineage (GTDB taxonomy): Bacteria > Pseudomonadota > Gammaproteobacteria > Burkholderiales > Burkholderiaceae_C > Rubrivivax. The sequence goes on along the minus strand of JAUXVE010000160.1, from coordinate 8,085 downwards.
CAACGTCGGCGCGGTCAGCGACTACCGCTACCGCGGCATCTCGCAGTCGCGACTGAAGCCCGCGCTGCAGGGCGGCGCGGACTTCACTGCCGGTGGGCTCTACCTAGGCGCGTGGGCCTCCACCATCAAGTGGATCAAGGATGCCGGCGGCGATGCCGGTGTCGAGCTTGACCTCTACGGTGGCTACAAGGGCGCCATCTCCGAAGGCCTGGCCTACGACGTCGGCGTGCTGACCTACCAGTACCCCGGCCACGACCTGGCCGTCAGCCCGGTCACGACCGAGATCTACGGCGCGTTGAGTTTCGGCCCGGCCACGCTCAAGTACTCGCACAGCGTGAGCAACCTGTTCGGCTTCGCCGACAGCAAGAACAGCGGCTACCTCGACCTCAGCGCCACCTTCGATGTCGACGGCATCCTGCTCACACCGCACGTGGGCTACCAGAAGGTCTCAGGCAGCAGCGACTACTCGTACACCGACGTGTCGTTCGGCGTCAGCAAGGACTTCAGCGGACTGGTGGTCAGCGCCACTGCGGTCTACGCAGACACCAAAAAGATCGGTGGCGCCCATACCTACGCGGGCCCGTCCGGCAAGAACCACGCCAAGGCGGGCGTCGTGCTCGGCGTCAAGTACAACTTCTGATTTGCAGGAGAAGCAACCATGAAGATGGTGACAGCCATCGTCAAGCCATTCAAGCTCGACGAAGTGCGTGAAGCCCTGAGCGGCATCGGCGTTCAGGGCATCACGGTGACGGAAGTCAAGGGCTTCGGCCGCCAGAAGGGCCACACCGAGCTCTACCGCGGCGCGGAGTACGTCGTCGACTTCCTGCCCAAGGTGAAGATCGAAGCCGCGGTGGACGACGCCCTCGTCGACCGCGTCATCGAAGCCATCGAGGGTTCGGCCCGCACCGGCAAGATCGGTGACGGCAAGATCTTCGTCACCACGCTCGAGCAGGTGGTCCGCATCCGCACCGGCGAAACCGGCAAGGACGCCCTCTGAGGGCGCCCGCTGACACCCACGAGAAGACAAGCATCATGAAAAAACTGATCGCGATATGCGCCCTCGGCCTGCTGGTCCTGGGCTTGGGCGGCGCTGCGTTGGCGCAGGACGCCGCCGCTTCGGCCCCCATGGCCGCTGCCGCGGAGGCGGCGGCTTCGGCGCCGATGGAAGCTGCCTCGGCTCCCGCCGCGGCAGCGTCGGCGGCCGCGCCCGCCGTGCACAAAGGCGACGTGGCCTGGATGTTGACCGCCACGCTGCTGGTGATCTTCATGGCGGTGCCGGGCCTGGCGCTGTTCTACGGCGGCCTGGTGCGCAGCAAGAACATGCTGTCGGTGCTGATGCAGGTGATGGTCGTGTTCGCGCTCATCAGCGTGCTGTGGGCGGTGTACGGCTATAGCCTGGCCTTCGGCGGCGAGGGCCTGATCATCGCCGGGCTGGACAAGTTGTTCCTGCGCGGCGTCAACCTGGAGACGCTGGCCGACACCTTCAGCGCCGACGTCAAGTTGCCCGAGTACGTGTTCATCGCCTTCCAGGCCACCTTTGCGGGCATCACCTGCGCACTGATCGTCGGCTCCTTCGCCGAACGCATGAAGTTTTCCGCCGTGCTGCTGTTTTCGGTGCTGTGGTTCACCTTCTGCTACCTGCCCATCGCCCACATGGTGTGGGGTGCCGGCGGCTACCTGCTGGGCAAGGGTGCGCTCGACTTTGCCGGCGGCACCGTCGTGCACATCAACGCCGGCGTCGCCGGCCTGGTGGGCGCCTACATGCTGGGCAAGCGCATCGGCTACGGCAAGGAAGCGATGGCACCGCACAGCCTGCCGCTGACCATGGTCGGCGCCTGCCTGTTGTGGGTGGGTTGGTTCGGCTTCAACGCCGGCTCCAACCTGGAGGCCACGGCCGGCGCCGCGCTGGCCTTCATCAACACCCTGTTCGCCACGGCGGCAGCGGTGCTGGCCTGGTGCGTGGGTGAAAGCCTGACCAAGGGCAAGGCCTCGATGCTGGGCGCCGCATCAGGCGCGGTAGCCGGCCTGGTGGCCATCACGCCGGCCTGCGGCTCGGTGGGGCCGATGGGCGCCATCATCATCGGCGGCTTGGCCGGCTTCGTCTGCCTGTGGGGCGTGACCGGCCTCAAGCGCATGCTCGGCGCCGACGATTCACTGGACGTGTTCGGTGTGCACGGCGTGGGTGGCATCCTGGGCGCGCTGCTCACCGGCGTGTTCACGGCACCCGGGCTCGGCGGCACGGGCAAGCCCGACTTCTCGATCGGCTCGCAGGTGCTGATCCAGGCCGAAGGCGTGCTCATCACCATCGTCTGGTCGGCAGTCGTGGCCTTCATCGCCTACAAGATCGTCGACATGGTGCTGGGACTGCGCGTGCCGGAGGACGAAGAGCGCGAAGGCCTGGACATCACCTCGCACGGCGAGACCGCGTACAGCAAGTGAAATGGCGGACGGCTCTAGCCGTCCGCGAGCGGGGGAGACGGTGCTGGGCGCCTGTCTCCCCCGCTCCGTCTTGGGGCGCCGTGTGGACCGCAGATGCCTAGAATCCTTCTCTGCCCGTTCCGAGCCCGCCATGGTCCCGCACCTCACCACCGCCCTCACCAGCCCGATCAACGAGCTCGAGGCGCGCATCCTCGAGTCCATGCCCGCCATCGAGCGCTGGTTCCGGCTCGAATGGATGGAGCACACGCCACCCTTCTACACCTCGGTGGACCTGCGCAACGCCGGCTTCAAGCTGGCACCGGTGGACACCAACCTCTTCCCTTCCAGCTTCGACCGCCTCGCGCCCGAGATGCTGCCGCTGGCGGTGCAGGCGGCGATGGCCGCGATCGAGAAGATCTGCCCCGAGGCCAAGAACCTGCTGCTGATCCCCGACAGCCGCACCGCCAACCCCTACTACCTGTACAACGTGCAGCGGCTGGTGCAGATCTTCAGCCAAGCCGGCCTCAACGTGCGCCTGGGCGCGCTCGACGAAGCCGTGACCGCGCCCACCAAGCGTGTCCTGCCCGACGGCAGCGAGCTCGTCGTCGAACCCCTGCTGCGCACGCGCGGGCGCCTGGGGCTGAAGAACTTCGACCCCTGCACGATCCTGCTCAACGACGACCTCTCGGCCGGCCTGCCGCCGGTGCTGGAGCACCTGCACGAGCAGTACCTGCTGCCGCCGCTGCACGCCGGCTGGACGGTGCGCCGCAAGTCGCGCCACTTCAAGAGCTACGAAGAGGTGGCCAAGAAGTTCGCCAAGCTGCTGGGCATGGACCCGTGGCTGATCAATCCCATGCACGCGCAGTGCGGCCAGGTCGACTTCAGCACGGCCAGCGGCCTGGACTGCGTGAAGGGCAACGCCGACGTCATGTTGACCAAGGTGCGCCGCAAGTACAAGGAATACGGCATCAACGAGAAGCCCTTCGTGATGGTCAAGGCCGACAACGGCACCAGCGGCCTGGGCCTGATGACGGTGCGCGACGTCAAGGACCTCGACGACGCCGAGCGGCTGGCGCGCCACCAGATGAGCGCCGCCCACGGCGGCACCGACATCACCGAGGTCCTGATCCAGGAAGGCGTGCCGACCTACGAGCGCATCGACGGCGCGCCGGCCGAACCCGTGGTGTGCATGATCGACCGCTACGTGGTGGGCGGCTTCTACCGCACGCATGCCGGACGCGCCTTCGACGAGAGCCTCAACGCCCCCGGCGCGGGTTACGTGCAGCTGGCCTTTGCCGAAAGCACGCAACTGCCGCGCCCCGGCACCAAGCCCGGCGCCAGCGCGCCCAACCGCTTCTACATGTACGGCGTGATCGGGCGCCTGGCGATGCTGGCGGCGGCCTACGAGCTCGAAGCCACCGACCCCGACGCCGAGAGCTACGAGTAGGCAGCCGCAATACTGCGCCGTGCACTGCGCTGACGCGACCGCCGACCGGCCGCCGGGAACAGTTTTGCCGCGGCGCAACATTGGTCGCCGAAGCGGCGCACAATCGCGGCCTTGCCGATGAGTGCCGCCCCCTCCCACCGCACGCCCGGCGCGTTGGCCGCCCTGACGCTGGCGGCCGTCGGCGTCGTCTACGGCGACATCGGCACCAGCCCGCTGTACGCGCTGAAGGAAGTGTTTGCGCAAGGGCGCGTGCCGCTGACGCCGGAGAACATCGTCGGCATCCTGTCGCTGGTGTTCTGGACCCTCACGATCATCGTCTCGATCAAGTACGTGGTGCTGATCCTGCGTGCCGACAACAACGGCGAAGGCGGACTGATCGCGATGCTGGCGCTGGCTTCACAGGCGGTGAAGCACCGGCCGCAGTTGCGTTCGCGGCTGCTGCTGCTGGGCATCTTCGGCACCGCCATCTTCTTCGGTGACGGTGTCATCACGCCGGCCATCAGCGTGCTCTCGGCGGTGGAAGGCCTGGAGGTGGCGGCGCCGGCGCTGCACCGCTGGGTGGTGCCCTTGACGCTGGCGGTGCTGACCGCGCTGTTCGCCGCGCAGCGCTTCGGCACCGCCGTCGTCGGGCGGCTGTTCGGTCCCGTCACGCTGACCTGGTTCGTCGTGCTGGCGCTGCTGGGCGTGGTGCACATCGCGCAGCATCCGCAGGTGCTGGTGGCGCTGGGGCCGCAGTACGCGCTGGCTTTCGCGCTGGCGCAGCCGGGCACCGCCTTCGTCGCGCTCGGCGCGGTGGTGCTGTGCGTGACGGGCGCCGAGGCGCTGTACGCCGACCTCGGGCACTTCGGCAAGCGGCCGATCCGGCTGGCCTGGTTCTGCATCGTCATGCCGGCGCTGGTGCTGAACTACTTCGGCCAGGGCGCGATGCTGCTGCAGCACCCGGAGAACGTGCGCAACCCGTTCTACGAGATGGCGCCGCCGTGGGCGCTGTTCCCGCTCATCGTGCTGGCCACACTGGCCACCGTGATCGCGTCGCAGGCGCTCATCACGGCGGCGTTCTCGGTCAGCAAGCAGGCGGTGCAGCTGGGCTACCTGCCGCGGCTGCGGCTGCTGCACACCAGCGTGCGCGACACCGGGCAGATCTACGTGCCCTTCGTCAACTGGTCGCTCTACGCCTGCGTCGTGTTCGCGGTGGCGGTGTTCGGCTCGAGCAGTGCGCTGGCCTCGGCCTACGGCATCGCGGTGACCATCGACATGACCATCACCACGGTGATGACCTTCTTCGTCATCCGCTGGGCCTGGAAGCTGCCGCTGGCGGTGTGCGTGGCGGCGACCGGTTTCTTCTTCGTCGTCGACGTGACCTTCTTCGCCGCCAACGTGGTGAAGGTGCTCGACGGCGGCTGGTTCCCGCTGGTCATCGGCGGCGCCATGTTCACGCTGATGGTGACCTGGAAGCAGGGCCGCGCGCTGATGAGCGAGCGCCTGCGCGAGGAGGCCATCGACCTCGACGACTTCATGCAGTCGGTGTTCCTGAGCCCGCCGCTGCGCGTGCCCGGCACGGCGGTGTTCCTCAGCGCCGAGAAGGGCGCCACGCCGGTGGCGCTGCTGCACAACCTCAAGCACAACAAGGTGCTGCACGAGCGCAACCTGTTCGTCGACGTGCAGCACCACGAGGTGCCGTGGATCGGCTTCGACCGCCGCTGCGACGTCCAGTCGCTGGGCCGCGACTGCTGGCAGGTGACGCTGCACTTCGGCTTCAAGAACGAGCCCGACGTGCCCGAGGCGCTGCGGCTGCTCGCCGGCCGCGGCGTGTTGCTCGACGCGATGGAGACCAGCTATTTCCTCAGCCGTGACACCGTCCTGCCCAGGGTGCGCGGCGGCATGTCGCTGTGGCGCGAGAAGCTGTTCGCCAACATGCACCGCAACGCCGCCGGCGCGGCCGACTTCCTGCATCTGCCCACCAATCGCATCGTGGAACTGGGCACGAAGCTCGAAATCTAGCCCGGGCTTCAGGCCGCCAGCAGGCCGCTGAACAGCGGGTCCTGGCGGTTGCGCGGCCGGTAGGCGCCGACGCGGCGCGCGATCTCGGCAATGTGCTCGGGCGTCGTGCCGCAGCAGCCGCCGGCGAGGTTGAGGAAGCCGACGCGGGCAAACTCCTCCATCAGCGCGCCGGTGATGGCCGGCGTCTCGTCGAAGCCGGTCTCGGCCATCGGGTTGGGCAGCCCGGCGTTGGGGTAGCAGCTGATGTAGGTGTCGCTGGCCACCTTGGACAGCTCTTCGATGTAGGGCCGCATCACTGCCGCGCCGAGGGCGCAGTTCAGCCCCACCGCCAGCGGCCGCGCGTGGCGCACCGAGTGCCAGAACGCGGCCACCGTCTGGCCGCTGAGGATGCGCCCCGAGGCGTCGGTCACGGTGCCGGAGATGATCACCGGCAGCCGCTCGCCCGTTTCTTCCATCAACTCGTCGAGCGCGAAGATCGCGGCCTTGGCGTTGAGCGTGTCGAAGATCGTCTCCACCAGGAACAGGTCGCAGCCGCCTTCCAGCAGCCCCTGGGCCTGTTCGCGGTAAGCCGCACGCAACTCATCGAAACTGGTGTTGCGGGCGCCGGGGTCGTTGACGTCGGGGCTGATGCTGGCGGTGCGCGGCGTCGGCCCCAGGGCGCCGGCGACGAAGCGTGGCCACGCGGGGGTGGCACAGGCATCGACCGCCTGGCGCGCGATGCGCGCGGCGGCCACGTTCATCTCGCGCGCCAGGTGCGCCAGGCCGTAATCTTCCTGCGCGATCGAGGTCGCGCCGAAGGTGTTGGTCTCGATGATGTCGGCGCCGGCCGCCAGGTACTGGGCGTGGATCTCGCGAATGACGTCGGGCCGCGTCAAGGCCAGCAGGTCGTTGTTTCCCTTGAGGTCTTTCGGGTGGCCGGCCAGCGCGGCATTGCGGAAATCGGCCTCGCCCAGCTTGTGGCGCTGGATCATGGTGCCCATGGCGCCGTCGATGATGGCGATGCGCTGCTGCAGGACGCCAGACAATGCGGCGCCGCGCGTGTAGGCGATGGATCGAGGATTCATTGCGGCGATTGTAGGAAGCGCGTCCGGTGCCCCCGCATGACACAGCTCACTGCGAGGGCTGGCACGACGGCGGCCTACCCCCCACGCTGCGCGGACGCTGGCTAGTGCAACACCACCGGCTGCTGCGCCAGCGCGGTGAAGCCGGCGATGAAGTCGTCGATGGCCTCTTCGTTGGGCCCCTCCTGCACCAGCGACTGCACGCCACGCTGGAAGCTTTCGGCGACAGCGCCTTCAATGAAGATTTCCTTGCGCGCAAGCTTGTCCACGATCTCGAAACCACCGCGCCGCGGCGTCGTGCCTTCTGTCGGGCCCGGCACGTCGAACTGCACGACGACATAGCTGTCCGAGTTGTAGAGCATCTGCATGGCATCAACCTCCAGGTCTTGGAGATGGGTGCAGCGGGCCGGAACTCAAGCCGCAGCCCGCAAATCAAGGCACCGTGTGCTGCTCCAGCACGAACTCGACGCTGCTGCCCACCGGCTGCAGCAGCAGGTGCAGCCGCACCGGCAGGTGGTGCCGCCTCGGGTCCAGCCAAACGTCCACCTGCGTGTCGTAGGGCCGGCGCGGCTGCCGGCGCAGGTGCAGCGCGTCGGCCACCGGGCCGCCGGGTGTGTGCACGGTCTGGCTTGCCAGAACGGTGAAGACCCACACTTCGGCGTCGCCTCGCGTGCCCGCCACGAACATCAGCACTTCGCTGCCGGGCTCGCGCAGCGCGGGCTCGGCGGCCATCACCGCGGGCAGCTGCAGCATCCAGCTCAGGCGATCCTGGGCGCCGGGCAGCAGCGGGTAGTGCAGCGACGGCCCGCTGAACGTGATGCGGCCGGCCTCGTGCTGGAAGTTGACGGCACGCGCCTCGCGGCCGCTGCGGCCTTCGGTGTAACGCTCGGGCGCGATGCCGTTGGCGTCGAGCCCGCCCTGGCTGACCGAGCCCAGCCGCTGCCCGCCGGGGCCGGTGCTGTCCAGCGCCAGCAGGTAGCGGCCGTCGGCCGGGCGCCAGCGCAACTCGGCCTGCCCGCTGTTTGTGCCTCGCCGAAGCGCATAGCGCAAGGTGGCGGCTGGCGGCAGCCGGGTGGCGTAGGCCGGCAGCGGCGTGCCGCCTGTGGCGGGCCGGGTCGGGGCGGCAGCGTCGGCGGGGGCCGGGCCGGCGAGCGCGTG
>JAUXVE010000157.1 GCA_030680415.1 Rubrivivax sp. | reverse complement strand
CTATATCGGGCGCGCAAAGGACTTGTCGCCAGGGCACCAAATCATGTGGCGAGGCTATTCAGAACTGCAATCCCTTTGCAGAGGTCTGTCCCTGCGCGATTGGACATCGGATTAGGCGAAAACTTCTGGGTAAAGGGCAGGACTAGCGGGCAGGGCGGCCGGCGTTCCGGCTCCCTCTCCCGCCTGCGGGAGAGGGCTGGGGTGAGGGTATTGCAGCGCCGCGGTCCGGCCCTCACCCCAACCCTCGCCCAGAGGGCGAGGGAGTCAATCCGAGTCAGGGCATCGCCACGCGCATCGGAATGCGGCGCCGGCCGTAGCCTTCGGCGGCAGAGCCGAAGCGCCCCGCCACCGCGGTGCCGCAATGCGGGCAGGCCCCCTGCGCGTCGAGTGTGTACAGCTCGATGTCGTGCCAGTCACGCCGGATCAGCGCCTCGCCGCACCCAGCGCAGAAGGTCGTGCCGCCCTCGCGATCGTGCACGTTGCCGGTGTAGACGTGGTGCAGTCCCTGCGCGAGCCCGATCTCGCGCGCCCGGCGCAGCGTCGACGGCGGTGTCGGCGGTACGTCGGTCATGCGGTAGTCGGGGTGGAAGGCCGTGAAGTGCAGCGGCACGTCGGGGCCGAGCCGCTCGGCCACCCAGCGCGTCAGTGCCTCGATCTCGGCGCTGCTGTCGTTGGCGCCGGGGATCAGCAGCGTCGTGATCTCGAGCCAGCAAGCCGTTTCGTGGTGGATGTATTCCAGCGTCTCGAGCACGGGCGCCAGGTGGGCGCCGGTGTGCTGGAAGTAGAAGGCCTCGGTGAAGCCCTTCAGGTCGACGTTGGCGGCGTCCATCCTGGCGTAGAAGGCGCGCCGCGGCGCGTCGTGCATGTAGCCTGCGGTCACGGCCACCGCCTGCACGCCGCGTGCGTGGCAGGCGTCGGCGGTGTCCATCGCGTACTCGGCGAAGATGACGGGGTCGTTGTAGGTGAAGGCCACGCTGCGGCAGGCGTTCTCGGCCGCGACCTCGGCGATGCGCTCGGGCGTGGCCTGGTCCATCAGGCGGTCCATCTCGCGGCTCTTCGAGATGTCCCAGTTCTGGCAGAACTTGCACGCCAGGTTGCAGCCCGCGGTGCCGAACGAGAAGACCCGGCTGCCGGGGTAGAAGTGGTTCAGCGGCTTCTTCTCGATCGGGTCGATGCAGAAACCCGAACTGCGGCCATAGGTCGTGAGCACCATCTCGTCGCCCTGGCGCGCACGCACGAAGCACAGGCCGCGCTGGCCCTCGTGCAGCTTGCAGTCGCGCGGGCACAGGTCGCACTGCAGGCGGCCATCGTCGAGCGGGTGCCACCAAGAGGCCGGGCGCACGGTCTGCAGACTCTCGCTGCGCGTGGTCATGCCGCCACCATCGATGCCGCGGCTTCGAAGTGACGCACGCGGTAGCGGTGCAGCCGCAGGTCGTCGGCCCAGAAGTCGGCCGCCAGGCCGGCCTTGCGCAGCAGCGCGGCGATGAAGTCCTGCGGCTCGGGCAACTGCTGCCAGACCTGCGGCAGGAAGGTCGCGCGGCGGCCGCGCCACTCGAGGATCACGCCGTCGACATGCGGCCGCAGGTGGCGCATTGCCTCGACACGGGTGCGTGCGGCGGGCAGCTGCTCGGCGGCGTCCAGGAGCGAGACCTCGACGCGCACGTGCTGCCATTCGTGCGCTTGCAGCGGGTCGAAACGCGGGTCGTCGAAGGCTGCGGCGACGGCATTGCGGCGCACGTCGTCCTCCAGCGACGCCACCGCCTCGAGCCGGCCGATGCAGCCGCGCAACTCGCCTCGGGCGTCGTGCAGTGTCACGAAAGTGGCACCGACCGCCGCCAGCGCCGGGTGCGAAGGTTCGGGCTGGCGTGCCAGGCCCAGCGCGGCGGCGATGCTGTTGCGGGCCCGGCTGAGGAGCGCGGCGCCGAGCTGCGCCTCGTCGTCGTCGGCTGCTGCGGTGTCCTCGAGCGGTGCGGTCAGTGCCAGTGCGGCATAACCGACGACACGCCGGCGGTCACCCGCGGTGTCGCCGGAGTTGCGCAGGTCGAGCAATTCGGCTTGCAGGCCGTGCTGCCGCGCCGCCGCCAGCGCGCCGTTGAGCGCGTGCGCGCCGCAAGCCTCGTAGCCGTCGAGGTCGGTCGCCAGTGCAGCGATGCGCGCCACCGTCGTGCGGTCGGTCGCGCGGGCGTCGTCGTAGGGCAGGTAGTGTGAAAGGTCGGAGCTGACCACGATCAGCGTCTCGTCGCCGCCCCACAGGCGTTCGACCACCTCGGCCACATCGGCCACGCCGGCGTCGCCGACGGCCAGTGGCAGCAACTCGAACGAGGTGCCGAGCACGGTCTGCAGGAAGGGCAGCTGGACCTCCAGCGAGTGCTCCAGGGCGTGTGCCCTGTCGTCCAGCACCACCTGCGGCAGGCCGGCCAGGGCCTCACGCGCTTCGCCGTCGATGCGCACGCGGCCCAGCGGCGTCTCGAAGGCGTCGACGGTGGGCACCGCGATGCCACGCAGCGCCACCCGGTGGGTGGGGCCGAGCAGCACCACGCGCCGGATCTGCGCTGCCCAGGGCGCCAGCCGCGCATAGGCATGGCCGGCCACCGGCCCCGAATAGACGTAGCCGGCATGCGGCACGATCAGCAACTTGGGCGGCACACCCGAACCGGGGGTCAGCACCTCGCCCAGGCAAACCCGCACCTGCGACTGCAGCGCCACTGCGTCTGCCGGATAGAAAGTTCCGGCTACTGCGGCCGGTCGAACCGAAAGCATGAACAACCCTCCTCAATAGGGGGCATGTGCGTCCACAAGGGGCGTTTGTCAAGCCGCTGATTGGAGGGAACTGCCTCGGCCCGGGCTTGGCGAGGTTCGCTCGCCACGCCGGTCGAAGAAACAAGGCTGCGCCGCTTGCAGGCCGAACCCTACAGGACGTCGAGTTCGGGATAGCGGCGGAAGATGCCTTGCTCGTTGAACGGCAAACGCCGTTCGCTGCGCAGGTAGGCGGCCACCCTGGGCAGTTCGGCGACGCGGTCGTGCAGGCGCACGACCCCGGGCGTGCCGGCCAATGCCCTTGCCGCCGCCTTCGGGAATGCGTAGCGCAGGCCTTCGACGAGCTGGAACAGCGACAGCTCGGCGTAGCTCAGCTTGCCGCCGACCAGGTGCCGCGGTCCCGCCGGGTTGCGCACGACGATGCTTTCGAACCACTGCAGGTACTTGGGCAGGCGGGCGCTGCAGAACTCCCTTGCCCGACGCAGCGCTTCCGGCTTCTGGTCTTCGTAATACAGGCCGGCGCCGACCGGATGGTGGGTGTCGTGTGCTTCGCTCACCAGGTCGGCGATGGTGAGCTGGATCTGCTGTGTCCACAGGCGGGCCTGCTCGCTGCGCGCCACCAGCTTCAATTGCGGCGCGAGGTAGTGCAGGATGACGGCAGTCTGCCCGATCAGCAGGCTGCCGTCCTTCAGAAAGGGTGGTGCGAAGGGCGGGTGCGGCTGCGTCGCGTCGTGCAGACAGCGCAGCATGGCTGCTGTGCCCTGACCTGCGTCCTCCGCGCCGCGAGCGACGTCGGTGTAGGGCGCGCCGGCCGCTTCCAGCGCCAGCCGCACGAATTCGCCGCGGCCCTGGATGCCCGGCCAGTAATGGAGTTCATATGCCACGAGGCGGACTGTAGCCTGCGATCCGATGCCGCGTGGCGACGCCGACTTGGCTGGAGGCACAGCGTGCACCACGCGGCGCGGCGTTGCCCCGGCAAGCCGTCAGGCCATCTGCGGCGGCCAGTGGTGCGTCTGCCCCTGGCAGGACTGGGATGCAGGTGTCCATGGACGATCCTTCAGCGCAGCAGGGGAAGCAACAAGGTCACCGCCAGCCCGGCTGCCGCGCAGGCGCCGAGCAGCGGCATGACGCCGACCTTGAAACGAAACACGGCCACGGCGGCGGCCACCGCGATGGCGGCCGAGACGGCGTCGAAACGGCCGCTGAAGCCCTGCGGCCAGAGCACGTGGTAGGCGAAGAACATCGCCAGGTTGAGGATCACGCCGACCACCGCAGCGGTGATGGCCGACAGCGGCGCCGTGAAGCCGAGCCTGCCGTGCGTGGACTCGACCAAGGGGCCGCCGGCCAGAATGAACACGAACGACGGCAGGAAGGTGAAGAAGGTCGCCACCACCGCGGCCAGCGCAGCGCCGAGGAACAGCGCGTCGGGACCGAGTGCCGGCTGCAGCCAGCCGCCGACGAAGCCGACGAAGGCCACCACCATGATCAGCGGCCCGGGCGTGGTCTCGCCCAGCGCGAGTCCGTCGATCATCTGCGGCCCGCTGAGCCACTGGTGCGTCTCGACCGCACCTTGGTAGACATACGGCAGCACCGCATACGCGCCGCCGAAGGTCAGCAGCGCCGCCTTGGTGAAGAACCAGCCCATCTGCGTGAGCGTGCCCTGCAGGCCCAGGGTCGCGATCAGGGCCGCCATGGCCAGGGCCCAGAGGCCGAGGCCGACACCGAGCACCTTGGTCAGATGGCGGCGCGAGAAGCGCGCATGCGGCGGTGTCGGTGTGTCGTCGTCGATCAGCGCCGCCCCGTAGTCCGCCGCTGCGCGGCCATGCCCTGCGCCCAGCGCAAACACCTGCGGTGCACGGCGCGCGCCGAAGTGTCCGACCAGGGCGGCTGCGACAACGATGGCCGGGAACGGTGTGTCGAAGGCGAAGATGGCCACGAAGGAGGCAGCCGCGATGCCCCACATCCAGCGGTTATTCAGCGCCCGCGTGCCGATGCGGTGGGCCGCATGCAACACCAGCGCCGTCACCGCCGGCTTGAGCCCAAAGAAGATGCCGGCCACCAGCGGCACGTCGCCGAAGCGCAGGTAGATCCACGACAGCGCGATCAGGATGCCCAGCGACGGCAGCACGAACAGCGCCCCGGCGACGATGCCGCCCCAGGTGCGGTGCATCAGCCAGCCGATGTAGGTGGCCAGTTGCTGCGCCTCCGGGCCCGGCAGCAGCATGCAGTAGTTGAGTGCGTGCAGGAAGCGCTTCTCGCTGATCCAGCGGCGGCGCTCGACCAGCTCGCTGTGCATGATGGCGATCTGTCCCGCCGGCCCGCCGAAACTGATGAAGCCGAGCTTGAGCCAGAAGCGGAAAGCCTCGGCAAAACTGACGAGCGAAGGCGCAGCGGCGCCTTCGGCAACGGGGGGTGCTTCGACGGCAGCGGTCAAGTCGGGACTCCCGGGGCGCCCCGCGGTGACGCATAGAGCGCATCGAACACGGCCGCTGCCGCGGCCACCAATGGATCGTCCTCGGCGTGCAGCTCGCGCAGCCCGCCGAGCACGCTCTCCAGGCCGGCGGCTTCGGGCACGGGGATGCCGCCGGCATCGAGGTAGTGCACCGCAGCGGCAATGCGTTGCAGCCTGGGGTCATGGTCCAGGCCAAAGCTCGCGAGCAGGACCTCGAAGGTGACGCGTGCGCCGATGTGCGTGAAGCGCGCGCCGTCGTAGTCGAAGCCGAGCGCACCGCGCGGGGCGGGTGTGGCGTGGGCCGGATCGGCGAGCCAGACAAACCTGGCTCGCGGGTCGATGAAGCGTCGGATCAACCAGGCGCAGGCCAGTCGGTCGACCCAGGGTCGCGCACGGGTGGCCCAGCGCTTGCCCCGGAACTTGCGGACATCGAGCGCAGCGATGCCATGGTCGGCTTGCGCTCGCGGCTCACCCTTCGAGAAGCGCGCATCGAGTGCCTGGTGCAGGGCTTCCAGTTCGGACTGCGCCTGCTCGGCGGCTGCGCCGGGGTAGTAGTCGATGCGCCGCAGGGCCTGCAGGGCTTCGCACACGCCGCGCCAACGCCGGCGGGCTTCGGTCTCGCCGAGCGTGGCCCCTTCGGACTGCAGCGCGCTGGCCGCGTCGCGCCACTGCATGTAGGCCTGCGTGCGGTCGAACAGCGCCAGCAGCTCATCGCGCTGGGCATCGTCGCTCGGGGACAGGGTGAGCACCATGGCCGCGCCGCCGTGTTCGCGCACCTCGGCGGCGAGGGGCTCGAACAAGGCGCCGTTCGCAGACGGCAACAGATAGGCGCCATCGCGCAGGGCCGCGCACCCCAGCGCCTTGAGCGCACGCCAGACGCGCACCCGCACGGCGTTCGGTTGGGTCGGCAGGGTGACGATCAGGATGGACCACATGTCGCGTAGCGTATACCACTCAATAAGTAATAACAATTACAACATTGGCTCATGCGGCCTGACGGCACAACCGGTGACTCGCCGTTCAGCCGAGGGTCGCGCAGGCGCCGCGAATTCGGCGGCGAGACGGCCGCCACGAAGGGCGTTCGTCTCCTTGCGGGGACCTGGACAAGTGGCTCTGCGACTCGACCGAGCGCGGCTGCGTTCACAAGCTGGCGGCCAGCCTCGTTCCCTGGTCGATGGCCCGCTTGGCGTCGAGTTCGGCGGCCTCGTCGGCGCCGCCGATCAGGTGCACCCGGACCCCGGCCGCCACCAGCGGGGCCTGCAGGTCGCGCATCGGCTCCTGGCCGGCGCACAGCACCACCGTGTCGCACTCGATGAGCTGGCCGTCGCGCCGCTGTTCGCCGTAGGTGATGAACAGTCCCGCCGGCGTGATGCGCTCGTAGTTGACGCCGCCGATCATCTCGACCTGCTTCATCTGCAACGCCGCACGATGGATCCAGCCCGTGGTCTTGCCCAGGCCCTTGCCCAGCTTGCCGGCCTTGCGCTGCAGCAGCGTCACCTGGCGCGCCGGCGCTGCGGGCCGGGGGCGCACGACGCCGCCGCGCACCGCGGCCGGGTCCGCAACGCCCCACTCGGCCAGCCAGGCCTGCAGGTTCAGCGTCGGCGAATGCCCGGGGGCCGTGACCAGGAACTCGGCGACGTCGAAACCGATGCCGCCGGCGCCGACGATGACCACCCGTTCGCCCACCGGCTTGTCGTGCAGCAGCACGTCGATGTAGCTCAGCACCTGCGCGCCGTCCTGCCCCGGAATCCTGGGGTCGCGCGCGCTCACGCCGGTGGCCAGGATCACGGTGTCGTAACGCTGCCCGATCAGCGCCTGGGCAGCGGCGCGCGCGTTCAGGTGCACCCGCACGCCGGTGGCGTCGATGCGGCGGCGGAAGTAGCGCAGCGTCTCGGCAAACTCCTCCTTGCCCGGGACGCGGCGGGCCATGTTGAACTGGCCGCCGATCTGCGGCGCGGACTCGTACAGGTCGACTTCGTGGCCGCGTTCGGCCAGCGTGGTGGCCGCGGCCAGGCCCGCCGGTCCCGCGCCGACCACCGCAAAACGCCGGCGCTGCAGCGTCGGCACGATGCGCAGCACCGTTTCCTGCCCGGCGCGCGGGTTCACCAGGCAGCTGGCGAGCCGGTTCTTGAAGGTGTGGTCCAGGCAGGCCTGGTTGCAGGCGATGCAGGTGTTGATGTCGTCGGCGCGGCCGGCGCGAGCCTTGGCCACGAAGTCGGCGTCGGCCAGCAGGGGGCGGGCGAGCGACACCATGTCGGCGCTGCCGTCGGCCAGCACCTGCTCGGCGACCGCGGGCGTGTTGATGCGGTTGCTGGTGACCAGCGGCGTCGTGATGCCGGCGGCGTGCAGTTCGTCGCGCATCTTCTTCGTCACCCAGGCGAAGGCGCCGCGCGGCACGCTGGTCGCGATCGTCGGCACGCGCGCCTCGTGCCAGCCGATGCCGGTGTTGATGATCGTCGCACCGGCCTTCACGACGGCCTTGGCCAGCAGCACCGCCTCGGGCCAGGAACTGCCGTCCGGGATCAGGTCCAGCATCGACAAGCGGTAGATGACGATGAAGTCCGCCCCCACCGCCTCGCGCACGCGCTGCACGATCTCCACCGGCAGCCGCATGCGGTTCTCGTACGTGCCGCCCCATTCGTCGCTGCGGTGGTTGGTATGGGTGACGAGGAACTGGTTGATGAAGTAGCCCTCGCTGCCCATCACCTCCACGCCGTCGTAGCCGGCATCACGCGCGAGCCTGGCGCAGCGCACGAAGGCGCGGATCTGGCGCTCGATGCCGCGCGCCGACAGCTCGCGCGGCGTGAAGGGCGAGATCGGGCTCTGGATGCGCGACGGCGCCACGCACAGCGGCTGGTAGCCGTAACGCCCGGTATGCAGGATCTGCAGCGCGATCCGGCCGCCCTCGGCATGCACCGCGTCGGTCACCTGCCGGTGCCGGCGCGCCGCGCCTGAGGTGGCCAGCGTGCCCGCGAAAGGCTTGGCCCAGGCCTCGATGTTGGGCGCGAAGCCGCCGGTCACGATCAGCCCGACGCCGCCGCGCGCGCGCTCGGCGAAGTAGGCCGCCATGGCCGGGAAGTGCTTGCGTCCGTCTTCCAGGCCGGTGTGCATGCTGCCCATCAGCACGCGGTTGGGCAGCGTGGTGAAGCCGAGGTCGAGCGGCGCCAGCAGGTGGGGATAGGGGGTGATCATGTGGGGATTGTCGTGAAGTTGCCCCGACTTCACGGACACCCGATCCGCATCGGTGAAGGACCGCTAGCGGAGCAAGGCCATCGTTCTCTGATCGGGCTGTCCCTGCCAGAAGCGCTCGAGGACCTGGTTGAACACCGCATCGCCGGTTCGACGCCGGCAAAGAGCGTCATGCAGGAGCGCAACTTCAGCTCGTCCGGGGTGCCGAAGATGTCGTACGCCGTCTTCGCGGCCGTGTTCAGGACGAGCTGGGCACATTGCTTCAGCCGTGGGCCGAGCACGGGGTGCTGCCAGTACGCGAGGGCCTCGTCGCGCGACTCGATGCCGTAGGTCCGGGCCGTGCCGCTGCGGCCGAGCCCCTTGAGCTGCGGGAAGATGAACCACATCCAGTGGCTTGTCTTCCTGCCGGCCACCAACTCGGCGCAGACGTCGGCGTAGACCGGCGTGAACCCTTCAGGCGCCGGTTGCCGCCGGCCAGCCAGTGGCGCGCGACCAGCGCCGGTGGCGCGTCGAGCAGCGCCAGGCGACGCGCGGCATCGCCGTCGGGCAGAGGCCCGAGGCCGATCACTGCCAACTGCTTGCCGTTCGCCAGGCGCAGCAGGGCACGTGCCAGGAGCGAGTCGCCCGACGGCGGCCGCATCGCGAGCACGACGGACACGCGCCGGCCGGTGGCGACCAGATGCACCGCATAAGGCTGACCGGTCTGCACGGCATGGATGCCGACGACCTTCCAGCCCTGCTCCTGCGCCAGTTCGATCTGCCGACCGACAAACGCCGGCCCGGACAGCCGCAAGCCGGCGAGACATTGGTCGTACAGCGCCTGGGTCTCGCGGTCGGGCGCCACGCCCAGCGTCAGCTGCAGTGCGGTGCGCAGATGCGAGTACCAGCGCATCGCTGCCGCCCGGTTGCCAGCCGCGAGCTCGCAGCGCATCAGCTCGCGATGTGCGGGCTCGTCGGTCGGCTCCGCTACGGCGAGCCGTTGCCACTGTGCGCTGGCGCGCATGGTGCGCATGGTGCGCGGCCTTCCTCAGGTTGGCCAAACCCGCTTCGGGATCCAGCTGAGGCCACAGGGCGTCGATGACCTGGTCCCGAAGCAGACCGTGCCCGACGGCGAGGCTCAGCAATTGCACGAGCTGGCCATCGGCCACAGTGTCCTACCACCTGCCCACCGGAACAAGCGCATCGAACCGCCAGGAACGGTTCAGGAACGGCAAGCGTCGATGCTCGGCTCCAGCAGGCATCAGTGGGCCTGCATGACCTCACCCCGAGCCACGAACCGAACCGGTTCGACGGGGCCGTGCCGAGCAACCACGCGCCGACAGGCGCATGCAACAGGAGTGACCATGAACGTGCGACAAGTGGTGTTCCCCATGCCGGAAGGGCGTCAGGCGACGCTCTCCTTCCCGGAGCCGATGACGCTGGAAGCCGTCGAGACGCTGGACAGGGCAATGGCCCAGATGTTTCGTTCCCTGCGGCGTGAGGCCCAGGGGCGGCAGGCCCAGGATACGGGCGCGATCGAGTACGAGTCATGGGCGCTCAGCGCCTGACCCCCCCCACCTGGGAGAACGCCATGGCCGAAACCCTGTACCAACGGCTCGGCGGGGCCGAGCGCATTGCCGCGATCATCGACGACGCCCTGGATCACCATGCCGTCAACCCCGTGCTGGCGCCACGTTTCCGCGACAAGGACCTGCCGCGGTTGAAACAACTCGGCACGCAGTTCTTCTGCGCCGGCATCGGCGGCCCGCAGCGGTACGAGGGGCGCGGGCTGCGCACCGCGCATGCCGGCATGAACATCAGCGAGCAGGAACTGCTGGCGACGATGGACGACATCGTCGCGGCCCTCAACGGCCAGGCCGTCGGGGCCACCGAGGTGAATGAAGTCGTCGCCATCCTGTACTCGCTGAAGGGCGAAGTGCTGCGCGTCTGATGCGATGGGCGGGCAACGGCGCGCTCGCGGCACGCGATCTCGCTGCCTCGCGCCTTGCCGAGCTTGACCCACGCCAGATGACGCTGCGCGATCCCAAGAACCTCGGTGGGGTCGCCGGCGGCTGCATGGGGCCGATCGGCCTGCGCCCGAGTTGCGCCTCGGCACCAACCCGCCCACGGCGACTCGGACCTGTCGGACTGCAGTTCGTCGCATGCCGCTGGCTGGTGCAGCAGGGCGCTGCTACCGTGATTGCGCGGAATTGCGCCACAGGCGTGCCACCCGCGCACCGGAGGTCAGCATGCTGAAGATGTCGCAGGTCTGGTTCCTTTTCTCGATGGCAGCGTTCTTGCCGATGGCGCAGCCGTCCATCGCCGCCGACGGCATTCAGGGCCGCCTGGCCAGCGTCGCCTGGCTCGAGAACAATCTGGCGCGCAGCGACGTGCTGATCCTCGATGCCTCGCCCGCGCGCCTGTACAAGCAGCAGCACATCCCAGGCGCGGTCAATGCGGACATGTTCCTCTTCGGCCCGCAGGATGTGCCGCTGGCGGAAGTCGAGAGGCGCCTGCGCTCCTGGGGCGTCAGCCCTGGCCTGCAGATCGTCATTTACGACCAGGGCGGCACCTACATGGCCACCCGGCTGTTCTGGGACCTCCTGCACCATGGCTTGCCTGCCGAGAGCCTGTTGATCCTGGACGGCGGTATGGCCAAGTGGCGCTCGGTCGGCGGCGCGGTGACGAACGACCCGACGCCGGCGCCGCGCCCCGGCACGGTGCGCGTCACGACGCTGAACCACGACGTGAGGGTGAAGCTGCCGGAGTTCCTGGCGGCCACCGGCGACCCGCGCAACAACGTCCTGCTGGAGGCCCTGGAACCGAGTTACTTCTTCGGCGCCGCAGCCTTCTTCAACCGGGCCGGCCATGTGCCCCACGCCACCCTGATGCCGAGTGACGACTTCTACAACCCGGACAAGACCTTCAAATCGCCGCCGGAAATGCAGCGGATGTTGAACCATCTGGGTGTGAAGCCCGGGCAGCAGATCCTCACCTACTGCGGCGGCGGCGGCGCTGCCGCCGTGCCGTTCTTCGCCCTGAAGTTCGTGCTCGACTACCCGCGCGTCAAACTCTTCCAGGAGTCGCAGCTGGGCTGGCTGCAG
The DNA here is from genome assembly GCA_030680415.1 of Rubrivivax sp. Lineage (GTDB taxonomy): Bacteria > Pseudomonadota > Gammaproteobacteria > Burkholderiales > Burkholderiaceae_C > Rubrivivax. The sequence goes on along the minus strand of JAUXVE010000157.1, from coordinate 35,685 downwards.
GATGAGCGCGAGCTGCCCGTCTGGACCTACGGCGCACCGTACTTGGTCAGGGACACCCCGTGGCTCAAGGCCTGGGGCAGCCCGATGCTGAAGGCGTTCGGCCTGTCTCGGGTGAGCATCGTCGACGTGCGCCCCGCCGACGTATTCAAGCTGGGCCATGTGCCCCTGGCCGTGAACGTGCCCGCGCAGATCTTCAAGGACCACCCGCACAGCCCTGAAGCGCTTGCAGCCCTGCTGGGCCAGGCCGGCGTGGACCGCTCACACGAGGCGGTGGTGGTCTCGGAAGGCGGGCTGAACGAGAGCTCGGCGCTGGCGTATCTGATGCTGGACAGCCTGGGCCAGCAGAAGGTGTCGATCTTCATGGACAGCGTCGAACGCTGGGCCGAACTCGGCCATGCGGTGGCGAGGCCGGCTGCCGCGGCCGGTTCGGGCAAACCGCCCGAGCCAAGGTCGACGCAGGCCTTGCCCTATGCAGCGAGCCTGCGCGCAGACAGGCTCGTCACCGACGCGAAGAGCACCCAAGGTCTGTACCCCAAGGTCTACGTCGCCTCGGGCCGGCAGCTGCCGGTCAAGACGCCGGAGGGCCCGCTGCTCCACCTGCCCTACGACCAGTTTCTGAATGCCGATGGGACGCCCAAGGCTGCCAAGGACATCTGGAGTGCCCTGGCCAAGGCCGGTGTGCCCCGATACGCCGAGATCGTTCTCGTCGCCGATGCACTGGGCGAGGCGGCGGTGAATTACGTCATCTTCAGGCTGATGGGCTTCCCGGACGTGAAGGTCTTGGCGCCGTAATGCGCTGACTCAGCCCTGCCGCTGCGCCGTCTTGTGCTGGACGACGGCTGACAGGCGTCGAAGTCGCGCTGCTGGCCGGCAAGCCTCGACCCGTCAGCGACATTCGCGGCAACAAACTCGCCGCCACGTGGCTGGCATTGGGAAAAGTCACCTGCGGGGACCCAGGCACTCATCCAACAACCGCGAATCGGCCGACGGCGATCACTTTGAATCTCGCCGCGGTGGCGATGAAGACGGCCTCGCGACAAGGCCGGCGGCATCGGGCCAGCCTATGGCTGATCACTCGCAGGGCCGCGGCAGAGAGTGGCAGGTCGCGAAGTTTCCGCTGTTGTGGTTCTACTTCGAGCGCGGCGACCACCTGGATGTGGTCAGGTTGTTGGGTGAGCGCCAGGACATCGCGGCGATCCTGGGCGCGGAGCTCACCGCGAACTGAAAAGTGCGTGGATTGCTACTGCGCGATGCGGGCCGCGAATGGCCGGTCTCCGGCCGTCTGTCGGCCTGGATGCCCGGCAGGACCCGACCCAATCCCGAAGTACAAGTCGCAAAGTTCGCTGCCCAGAAGCTCCCGTTCGGCGGAGAGTGCGGAGCATGTTGATGGCGTCGCTTCAGTTCCAGGGCAGAGAAACTTGATGACTGGCGTCTGTAGGGTCGCGGCGATGACTGACAGTCGAGGAATAGCTATTCGAGCACGACTCTCGGAAAGTAGAACGACACCACCCAGTTCGGCACGTCGACGATCGAGCTGATGCGCAGATCCGCGCACACACTGCAAAGCATGTAGGCGTCGATCGGCGAATAGCCGAAACGCCGGCTCAAGAGCTCGACCATCTCAGACACTGCCGTGCGGGCGCACACCATCAGATCGGGTCCGATGCCGGTCGTCACCTCGTAGCCCTTCTTGTCGAAGTGATTGGTCACCGGGCCGGGCGTGACGTAGCGCGGCGAGCGCAGATGGGCGCCCTTGACCAGATCGAACTTGAGGGCCACGTCGATCGCCGTCTCGATCGCCGTGCCGCACACCTCGCCGTCGCCCTGTGCCGCATGCGTGTCGCCAACGGAGAAGATCGCGCCGTCGACCTCGATCGGCAGATAGAGCTCGACGCCTTCCGTGATGTCGCGCACATCCATGTTGCCGCCGACGTTGCGCGGCGGGATGATGCTGTGCAGGCCTGGCGCGGCCGGAGCGACACCGATCGTTCCGCACATCGGCCTGAGCGGCACGCGTCCGCCAGGCCCGTACATCGCGGGCGCGAGGCCGGAATCGTAGTTCCAGTGGTGCAGCTTCGCGTCCGGGAACTGGTCGGTGAGCAGGCCGAAGCCGGGAATGTTGCCGGTCCAGCCCCAGCCCGACGGGCGGAACGACAGCACGGTGATCTTCAGCGCGTCGCCCGGCTTCGCGCCGTCGATGTAGATCGGTCCGGTCACCGGATTGACGCGGTCGAGGTCGAGCTTCGCGAGGTCGGCCGCGGTCGAGGCCCGCGTCAGCTGGCCGGACGAGGCATCGACGGTTTCGAAGTGCACCGTCTCACCGGGCGCGACCTTCAGGCGCGGAGCAAACGCGTTGTTCCAGCCGTGGTGGATGTGCTCTCGGTGGATGGTGTGGTGCTTGTGTGCATGTGCGCTCATGGATCGATCTCCTACACCGCGACGGTCAGGGCGCCGTCGATCACCAGGTTGGTGCCCGAAATGCGGCTGGCCATCGGGCTCGAGAGGAACACGACACCGCTGGCCACCTCGGCAGGGGTGCCGAACTTTCCGGTCGGGTTGACTTTGAGTGTCGACGCGTACAGATCCGGCAGGTTCTTCTCGATCGTCTGCCAGATGCCGCCGTCGAAATAGGTATTTCCCGGCGACACGCAGTTCACGCGGATGCCCTTGGCGACGAGGGATCGGCTCAATCCCTTGGCGTAGTGGATCAGCGCGGCCTTGAACGCGCCGTAGGAGCCGGCGGCGAAATCCACCTCGAAGCCGGAGACGCTCGATATCAGCACGATCGAGCCGGCTGTCGACTTCTCGAGGAAGGGCAGCGCCGCCGCCACGGCATTGACGCTGTGCATCATGTCGACGCGAAACGATTTCTCCCAGGTTTCGGCCGAGTCGCCGACGGCCAGCGCGCTGACGTTGCAGACCAGCGCGTCGATGCTGCCGAGCGCGGCGGCGCTCGCCGACACCCATGCGGCCAATGCCGGCCCGTCGGCGACATCGAGCGCGCGTCCGAAGGCCTGGACCCCCTTGGCCTGCAGCGCGGCGACCGTCGCGTCGACCTCGTCGGCATTGCGCGCGCAGACCGAGACGCTCGCCCCTTCGGCGGCGAAGGCTTCGGCGATGGCACGGCCGATGCCCTTGGTGCCGCCGGTAATGAGGGCCCGCTTGCCCTTGAGTCCGAGGTCCATGTCAGTTCTCCTTGCTTGTTCCGGTGGGTGCGCGTGGCCCGACCCGTCCGCGGGTTGCACCGCAGGCCGTTGTCGAGGCTGGCGCGCAGTGACTCGATTCGACGATCATTTTGAGGTCGGTCGGCCTCGGTGCCAATGGGTGACGCGCTGAAACGCCATTCCCGCGCGGACAAGGCGGGCTTCCTGCAAACGCGCAGCAACGAGCTGGATCGCCACCGGCGTGCCCTGCCGCGTGAAGCCCGCGGGCAGCGTGATCGTCGGATGTCCGCTCATGTCGAACGGCGCGGTGAAGCGCACGAGCCGGGCGAAGCCCTCCGGATCGGAGCCGAGCGCCGCCATCTGTGCGACGGTCGGCGAGGCCATGGGCTGCGCAGGAACGAGCAGCAGGTCGATGGTTTCCATCAGCGCGGTCACGCGCCCGGCGAAGGCGCGGCGGCGCAGCCAGACCTTCTGCAGGTCTGGCCCGCTGGTGGTGCGGCCGAGGTCGAGCAGGCCAGCGAGGCCGGGGCCGTAGGCGCTGCGTTGCGCCGGGAAGCTGGCTTCGTGCGCCACGGCGGTCTCGACCGCGCAGGCGACGGGCCAGTCGCGGATGGCGTCGCCGGGATCGGGAAAGCGTACGTTGCGGACGTCGGCGCCGAGGCCGCGCAGCACGGCAGCGGCGTCGTCGACGGCACGCTGCATCGTCTCGTCGAGGCCGCTGGCATAGTCGGGGTCGAAGCCGACGCGCAGGTCGCCAAGCTGCGTCGGGTCGCCGGCCAGGTAGTCGGGCACCGCATCGCGCAGGGCCACCGGGTCGTGTGGGTCGGCACCGGCGATGACGCCGAGCATGGCGCCGCAGTCGGCGGCGCTTCGCGCCATCGGTCCGATGTGGTCGAGCGACGCGGCGAGCTCCAACGCGCCGTACACCGGCACGCGGCCCCAGGTCGGCTTGAGGCCGGTCACGCCGTTGGCGGCGCAGGGGAAGCGGATGGAGCCGCCGGTGTCGGTGCCCAGGGCGGCGAAGCACAAGCCGGCGGCGATGGCGACGCCCGGACCGCTGGACGACGCGCCCGACCAATGGTCGGCATGCCACGGGTTCACGGGCACACGCACCTCGGGGTGGTGATCGGCGAATGCGCCTTCGGTCATCTGCAGCTTGCCCAGCAGCACCGTGCCGGCGTCGCGCAGCCGGGCCACCGCCGTGCCGTCGAAGGTGGGCACGAAGTGGCGCCGGATCGGCATGCCCGCCATCGTCCGGATACCCTTCGTGTAGCACAGGTCCTTCAGTCCGATCGGCACGCCGTGCAGGGGGCCGAGGATGCGGTGCTGCATCAGCATCTGCTCGGCCTCGCGTGCCTGCGCCAGCGCGACCTCGGGCGTGACGAGCGCATAGGACGCGAGCTTCGGATCGAGCCGCTCGATGCGCGCGAGCATCGAACGCGTCAACTCCAGCGGCGACAACTTGCGCGAGTGCAGCAGGCGTGCCACCGAAGTGGCGTCCAGAAACGCCAGCTCGTCGTCGCTCATTGGATACCTTCGCGCCGAAGCGCTCCGGTATTCGCCTTCGGAGCGGCTGGGCGGCTCATGCGGTCTTCGTCTCACGCAAACCCAGCTCGCGCATCATCGCCTCGCGCATCGCGAACTTCTGCGCCTTGCCGGTGGCCGTGAGCGGGAACGCGGGCACGAAGCGGATGTGCCGAGGCACCTTGTAGTGGGCGATGCGGCCACGACAGAACGCCGCGATCTCCTCGGCCGTGGCGCTCTGTCCGGGCTTCAGCACGATCCAGGCGCAGATCTCCTCGCCGTACCGGGTGTCGGGGACGCCGAACACCTGCACGTCCTGCACCTTCTCGTGAGTTTCGAGGTAGGCCTCGACCTCGCGCGGGAAGACATTCTCGCCACCCCGGATCAGCATGTCCTTGACGCGGCCGACGATGTTGCAGTAGCCCTCGGCGTCGATCGTCGCCAGGTCGCCGGTGTGCATCCAGCCGGCCTCGTCGAGCACCTCGCGGGTGCGCGCCGTGTCCTCCCAGTAGCCGCGCATCACCGAGTAGCCGCGGGTACACAGCTCGCCCTGCTGTCCGACCGGCACGATGCGGCCTTCGGCGTCGACGATCTTCACCTCGACATGGGGGTGGATGCGGCCGACCGTGGCCACACGGCGTTCGAGCGGATCGCCGACCGACGACTGGAAGGAAATCGGGCTGGTCTCGGTCATGCCGTAGGCGATGGTCACCTCGCCCATGTGCAGTTCGCTGACGACCCTGCGCATGGTCTCGATCGGGCACGGTGCGCCGGCCATGATGCCGGTGCGCAGCGAGGACACGTCGTGATCTCGCAGCGTGGGCAGGGCGAGCATGGCGATGAACATCGTCGGCACGCCGTGCAATGCCGTGCAGCGGTGGCGTTCCACCGCGGCAATCGTCGCCTGCGCATCGAAGCCCTCGCCCGGGAAGACCATCGTCGCCCCCTCGGCCACGCAGCACAGCACGCCCAGCACCATGCCGAAGCAGTGGTACAGCGGCACCGGTATGCACAGCCGGTCGGCCGGCGTGAAGGCCATTGCCTTGGCCGTGAAGCGCGCGTTGTTGACGATGTTGAAGTGCGACAGCGTCGCGCCCTTGGGCGCGCCGGTCGTGCCGCTGGTGAACTGGATATTGATCGCGTCGTCGGGGTCGAGCGTGGCCGCCAGCGCCGGCAGGCGCAGGCGCTGCGCAGGCCCGGACTGGCCCACGAAGTCGGCGAAACGCAGCGCGCGCGCCGGCACCGGTGCCTTGGGTTGGGCTGCGTCGTCGAGCACGATCACATGCTTGAGGTGCGGCAACCGGCGCGATTCGAGCAGGGGCTCGCCGCCAGGGCGGTCGATCTCGGGCGCCAGGCGGCGCAGCGTGGCCAGGTAGTCGCTGGCCTTGTGGCCGCGCGCCATGATCAGCGCGCGGCAGCGCACCTTGTTCAGCGCGTAGTCGAGCTCGGCACTCTGGTAGGCCGGGTTGATATTGACGAGCACGGCGCCGATGCGCGCGGTGCCGAACTGCGCGAGCAGCCACTCGGTGCGGTTCGGCGCCCAGATGCCGACCCGGTTGCCGCGGCGGATGCCCAGCGCCAGCAGCCCGGCGGCGACGTCGTCGGCTTCGCGCTGCAGGTCATACCAGCTGAGGGTACGGCGCTCGGCGCAGAAGATCGCCGCGTCGCGCGCACCATGGCGCGCCACGGCCTTGTCGAGCAGCTGCGAGATGGTCATGAAGCGCAAGGGCGTGTCGGTGGCGCCGGCCACGTACGACACCGTTCCCGGTGGGCGCAAGCGTTCGTCGGCGCCGCCGCGCACCCAGTCCGAGCTGAACGGATTGCGTGACACCGCAGCTCCGGCGTTCAGAAGCTGCGCCAGTCGCCCGACTGCTCGAAGGCGTGCGCAGCGCGGTAGATCGTCGATTCGGCCCAGTGCTTGCCGATCAGCTGCAGACCCACCGGCAGGCCGCTGGACAGGCCGCAGGGCACACTCATCGCCGGGTGCCCGGTGACGTCGAACGGGCAGGTGTTGTTGACCATCTCGAGCGCACGCTGAATGTAGAGCTTGAGCGGTGCATTCGCCGGCGGCAGCGGCGTGGCCTTCATCGGCTGCGTCGGCGTGATCAGCAGGTCGAACTTCTGCAGCGCGTCGTCATAGGCCCTTGCCAGCACGCGGCTCAGGTTCTGCGCCTTGGCGTAGAAGTGGCCGCGGTAGTCGCGCTGGAAATACTCGCCGGCCATCATGCACAGCTTGAGCGACGGTGACAGCTCGTTGGCGCGCGCGCGCCAGGCGGCATGGGCGTCGAGCAGGCTCGTCGTGTACAGGCCGCGCCAGTTGAAGCCCATGCCGTTGCCGTTCATCATCTGCGCCTGCAGGCCCTCGACGGCGATCGCCGTCCACAGTGCCGGGCCGTCCTTGTGCATCGGCACCGAGACGTCCTCGACGATGGCGCCGAGCCCACGCAGCCGCTCGGCCGCGTCGCGCACCTTGCGGTCGACGTCGGGCTCGCTGTTGTCGTGGTTGAAGCCCTCGAGCAGCACGCCGATGCGCATGCCGGCGACGCCGCGGCCGAGCGCGGCGGTGTAGCGGTCGACCCGCGGGTTGTACTGGCGCGGGTCCAACCCGTCGGCGCCGGCGATCACCTCGAGCAGCAGCGCGTTGTCGGCCACCGTGGCGGTGATCGGACCGAGGTGGTCGATCGTCGCCTCGATCGGCATCGCGCCGGTGTAGGGCACGAGTCCATGCGTGCCCTTCATGCCGTAGGCGCCGCACCAGCTCGCCGGCATGCGGATCGAGCCGCCCTGGTCGCCGCCGATCGCCATCTCGATCTCGCCGGCGCCGACCAGCGCGGCCGCGCCCGATGACGAGCCGCCGGCCGAATGGCCGTAGCGGTAGGGGTTGTGCACTGCGCCGGCGGCGCAGGTGTGGCTGCCGCCGGAAAGGCAGAAATACTCGCAATGCGCTTTGCCGACGATGGTGCCGCCGGCGTCGAGGATGCGCGTGACCACGGTGGCATCGAGGTCGGGCACGTAGCCTTCCAGCGACGAGGCGCCGTTCATCATCGGCACGCCAGCCAGGCAGATGTTGTCCTTGAGTACGACGCGCTTGCCGGCGAGCGGCCCGTGCGCCGCTCCGCGCACTTCGCTCTTCACCGCCCAGGCGTTCAGCGGGTTGTCGGCGGGGCTGGGCTTGACACCCGGCGTGCGCGGGTAGCGCACCGGCGGCAGGTTGTCGGGCAGCTGCGTGAGCCGGTCGTAGGCCTGGAAGGTGCCTTCGAGGATCTCGAGATAGTCGGCCACCTCGCGCGCGGACATGTTCATGTGCAGCGAGTCGACAATCTGGTGCAGTTGCTCGACGGTCGGGCGTTTGACGGTCGACATGGTTCCCTCTGGCCCCAGGGCCTGTGTGGCGGCCGCCTGCGAGGCGGCCTGTACTCGGTGACGTGTGGCGGGTGCAGCGGCGCGCGACACGGGCAGGTCGCGTGGGGCCGTCGGGCGAGCGGTGTCGCTGGCGCTGGTGGCCGGCACCGAGGCCGCGGCACGCGACACGGCGGGCGCCGGCGCTTCGGCGCTGCGCGTGACGCGCGCCGCGCCCATGCCCAGCAGTTCGGCGAAGGCGCCGCCGCGCAGGCCTTCGGCGGCCATCTCGCGCACGATGCGGCCGCGCTCGACGACGACCACACGGTCGGCCACGTCGAGTACGAGGTCGAGGTTCTGCTCGACGATGAGCATCGACAGGCCCTGTTCGTCGCGCAACCTGGCGAGCGTCGCGCCTATCTCCTGGACGATCGACGGCTGGATGCCTTCGCTCGGCTCGTCGAGCAGCAGCAGCCAAGGGGTCGGCACCAGTGCCCGCGCCAGCGCCAGGATCTGCTGCTCGCCGCCGGAGAGCGTGCCGCCGCGGCGGTCGAGCATCTCGCGCAGGCGCGGGAACTGGTCGACGACGCGCTCGATCGCCTGCGTCTCGGTCTCGCCGCTGTCGGCACGCCAGGCCAGACGCAGGTTCTCCAATGCGCTCAGCCCGGGCAGGATGCCGCGCCCCTGGGGCACGTAGCCGATGCCCATCTGCGCGCGCTCGTGAGCGGCCGCGCGGGTCACGTCCACGCCGTCGAGGACGATGCGCCCGCCGGTGGCCGGCAGCAGACCGACGAGCGTCTTGAGCAGGGTCGTCTTGCCCATGCCGTTGTGGCCGACGATGCCGATCGCCTCGCCCTCGTGCACCTGCAGCGACACGCCATGCAGCACCGGCACGTGGCCATAGCCGGCGCGCAGGTCCGCGACATCGAGCACCAGATCAGCGCGCGCGGGCGCGCCGTCCCGCGTCTCGTCGATATCCGCAGGGGCTGGCAATGGCGTGCTCGTCGTCACTTGGCCCGGCTTCCGATATAGACCTCGCGCACCCGCGGGTCCTCGAGTACCTGGCTGCTGGCGCCCTCCATCAGGATCGATCCCTGATGCAGCACCGTGACGCGGCCGCCGAGCATGCGCACGAAGTGCATGTCGTGGTCGACGACGATCACCGCCGCCGCCTCGTTGATGCGCTGGATGAGCTCGATCAGGCGCTCGGTTTCGGCGCCGGTGATGCCGGCAGCGGGTTCGTCGAGCAGCACCAGCCAGGGCTGCTGCGCCAGCACGAGGCCGAGCTCGACGATCTGCCGCTGGCCGTGCGCGAGCTCGCCCACCTTGCGCCGCACGATGGCGCCGAGGCCGAGTTCGTCGACGACCCGTTCCACCTCGGGCCGGGTGCCGTGCTGGCCGTGGATGCGGCGCGCCGCGAGCCAGATGTTCTCCCACACCGTCAGGCCGTTCATGACCGAGGGCACCTGGGTCTTGATGCCGACCCCCAGGCGCACGATCTCGTACGGCCGCCAGCCGGTGACGTCCTGGCCGCGGATGTAGATGCGGCCGTTGGCGTGGCTCACGCGGTGCTGGCCCGTGAGGCACTTGAACAGCGTGCTCTTGCCGGCCCCGTTGGGGCCGATCAGGCAGCGCAGCTCACGCTCGCGCAGCGTGAAATTGACGTTGTTCACGGCCAGCACGCCGCCGAAGCGCATCGACAGGTCGCGCGTCTCGACCACCGATTCGCTCATCGCGGTTCACCGGAAGCCGGGGGCCGGCGCCGGCGGCTGCTGCCGCCGCTGCGCGCACGCCCGGCGACGCTCACCGCATGCCGCTCGCGCCAGGCCATGATCGAAGGCACCAGCCCGCGCGGCAGCAGCAGGACGACCAGGATCAGGATCGCGCCGAGCACCAGCGAGTTGTCGACCAGCGTCTGCTCGCCCAGGAGCAACTTGAGCATGCCCAGCAGCACGGCACCGACGACGGGCCCGATCAGCGTGCCGATGCCGCCGGCAATCACCCAGATGATGACCTCGACCGACTGGCCCAGGCCGAACAACGACGGCGTGACGATCTCGGCCCAGTTGGCGAAGAGGCTGCCCGCCAGGCCGGCCATCGCCGCCGTGAGCGAGAAGATCGCCGTCTTGTAGGCGGCGGCGTCGTAGCCGAGCAGTTCGACACGCGCCTCGTTCTCGCGGATGCCCAGCAGCGTGCGGCCGAATGCGCTGCCCAGCACCCAACGGGCGATCAGGTAGCAGCCGAGCAGGCAGACCACGACCACGTAGTACAGGCCGGTGCCGTAGATCTGCGTGCTCGGGTCGCCCGGCACGTTGAGGATGGGGAAGGCCGGGATGCCGTTGAAGCCGCCGAGCCTGGCGCTGCCGATGCGGTAGGCGTCGCCGGCCGTGGCGCCCATGAACTTGTTGAGGATGAGCGCGAACACCAGCGTGATGACGCCCATGTAGACGTCGCTGATGCGGCCGTAGAACATCATCGCGCCGACGACCGCGGCCACGAGCGCCGGCACCAGCACGGCCAGGATCAGCGCCGCCGTGCCCTCGCCGGTGTTCATCGCGGTGATCGCGTAGGTATACGCACCGAGCCCGAAATAGGCCGCGTGGCCGAAGCTCAGGATGCCGGCGTAGCCCCACATCAGGCCGAGCGAGAGCGCGAACAGCGACCAGATCGCCAGCAGCGTGGGTGTGTGCGTGTCGCTGACCAGCGGCAGCAACAGCAGTATCAGCACGAGGGCGATGAACCACCCCCAGCGCATGCGGCCGGCGCTCGCGAATTCGCCGGTCATGCCGAATTGCGGAAGAAGCGCCCGGTGATGCCCTGCGGCATGAGCCGCAGCAGCACCACGGCGAGCACGAGCATGGCGATCTCGCCGATCACGGGTGTCGAGCCGAACGAAACGATCTGGTTGATGGCGCCGAACACCACGGCGCTCGACAGCGTACCGGCGATCACCGCTGCGCCGCCGGTGATGACGGTGATGAAGGCCTTGGCGATGTACGCACCGCCCGACGAGGGCAGCAGGCCGGTCAGCGGCGCGAGCACGCCGCCGGCCAGGCCCGACAGCGCCGCGCCGGCGGCGAAGGTCCACATGTAGACCATCTTGGGGTTGTAGCCCAGTGACGAGGCCACGTCTGCGCTCTGCATGGCGCCGCGCGCGACCAGGCCCAGGCGCGTGAAGCGCAGCACCAGCCACAGGCAGATCACCATCAGCGTGGCCACCGCGATGATGAAGAGGTTGTAGCCGCCCATCTGGAATTCGCCCAGCTGGTAGCCCGGGATCGGGGCCGGCACGCTGACGGCCGTGTTGCCGAAGATCATCGTCACCAACCCGACCATCAGCAGAGACAGCCCCCAGGTCGCGAGCATGGTGTCGATCATGCGGCCATAGAGGTGGCGCACGACCAGCCGCTCGACGATCAGCCCGAACAGCCCGACGACGAGCGGCGAGATGACGAGCATCGCGAGATAGATGTTGAGGCCCGCCTTGGCACACGCGATCGTCGTGTAGCCGCCGATCATCACGAACTCGCCGTGGGCGAGGTTGATGACCCGCATCATCCCGAACACGACCGCCAGCCCCGCGCTGGTGAGCACGAGGAAGGCGATCATGTAGATGATCTCGAGCAGGACGACCGCGGTGTAGTCCATGGCGGGCCGGGCCTGGCGCCAGCGTCAGATCTTGACTTCGTACTGCTTGTTGTCGTCCGGATTCTTGGACAGGTCGCAGTACTGCGCGGTGTCGAGCGGCTTGCGGGCCTTGAACTGCTGCTTGATCGTCAGCTTCTGGTTCTTCACCTCCATCACGTTGATGTCGAGGATGGCATGGTGGGTCTTGGGGTCGAGCGTGACGGTGCCGCCGGGGCCCTGGATGCTGACACCCGACTCGATCGCCGCCAGCATCTTGGCCCGATCCAGCGAGCCGGCCTTCTTCACGCACGCGGCCCACAGCATGATGCCCTGGTACTGCGTGACCGCGATCTCGTGGATGGCCTTGGTGTCGCCGAAGCGCTTGCCCCACTTGGCCAGGAAGTCCTTGGTGGCCGGGTTCTGCAGCTCGCCGCTGTAGCAGCCGGCAATGAGGATGCCGTCGCCCTCGGCCGCCGACAGCGCCAGCTGCTCGTTGCCCAGACCGAAGGTGGTGGAGCAAAGCGGGATCTTCTTGTTCATGCCGGAGGCCGCCCACTGGCGGAAGAACGACATGTGCGCGCCACCCACCAGTGCCGCCACGACGAAGGCCGGCTTCTCCTGTTGGATCTTGGCGATGGTCGAACCGAAGTCGGCCACGTCGAGCGGGAAGAAGTCGGTCTTGAGCACCTTGCCCCCGCCCTGCTTCATGTAGTGGTCCAGCCACTTGGCCGTGATCTGGCCGTAGTTGTAGTCGGCCGCCAGCACATAGGCCGTCTTGCCCCACTGCTTGAGCGCCACCTCGATGACGGGCGCGACCGCCTGCGCCGGCGTGACGCCGGTGCACACGGTGTTGCGGTCGCACACGCCGCCCTCGTACAGCACGTTGTAGAAGTACAGCGTGTTGGCGCGCCGGAAGGTCTGGCGGATCGCCTCGCGGGAGGCCGAGGTGATGCCGCCGTGAACCACGTCGACCTTGTCGTCGCGCGTCAGCTGCTGCGCGAACTTGGTGTACAGCGCGATGTCCGACTGCGAGTCGTACTGCACGACCTGGATCTTGCGGCCCAACAGGCCGCCGGCGGCGTTGATCTCCTCGGCCGCGAGTGTCGTGGCCATCACCATCGGCTTGCCGTAGGCGTCGAGGTTGCCGGAGTTGTCGAGGACCGAGCCGAGCTTGATCGGCGCGCCCTGCGCAAGCGCCATCTCGAAGGGGATCGTCGCCCCCAGGGCAGTCAGGCCCGCGGCGGAACCGCTGGAGGCCAGGAAGTCGCGGCGGGAATAGCGCATGGGGTCATCTCCTGAGGGTGGTGGGGGAGTGGGGTGCAGGGTGCCGGGGCGGGTAAAGGGAGGCGGTCGCATGGCGGTCACGCCCGGGACGCAGGGAACAGTTCAAGGTGCCTCGTTGCCGGTGGCCGGGCCCGGTACGGGCTTGCGCCCAGCGCCGGCTTCCACGGCGCCGGACAGGTCGACGCCGATCTGGTCGCCGATGCTCTTCAGCGCCGGCAACTGCAGGGCCATGCCGAGAATGCTGTCCATGACCTGCGTCACCGGCGCCCTGCCATTGCCGGCGCCGCCGTCGGTCGCCACGCTGCCGCCTCCCGGATGGCTCGAACCGAATCCGCTCACGTGGTGGATGCGGATGCTGTCGATCTTCTCCACCGGCTTCATCATCTGCGAGACGATCTCCGGCAGGCGGTCCAGGCGGTATTTCTCCAGCTTCATGTCGAGCAGCGCGCCGCTCTGTGCGTTCTCGGCATCGATGAGCGCGCGCGAGCCTTCGGACTCGGCCACCATGCGCACGCGTTCGGCCTCGGCGCGGGTGAACGTGGCCTCGGCCTCGGCCTTGGCGCGCCGCAACAGCACGGCGGCTTCGGTCGCGGCGTTGGCCTCGGCCACCTCGCCGGCTTCGGTGACACGCTTGATGGCGATCTCGCGCGAACGGTCGGCCACGGCACGCTCGCGCTCGGTCTGAACCTGCTCCTGCGCGAGGATCACCTCGCTGCGGGCCAGCTCGGCGGCGGCCTGGGCGCGCGCTTCGTCGGCGTGCTTGGCGGAGAGCAGGATCGCACTTTCGATCTTGCCCACCTCGGAATTGAGCTGCGCCTCGATCTCGAGGCGGCGCAGCGCACGCTGCTTCTCGATCTCGCGCACCCGCGTCTCCTGTTCGCGACCGATGCGCGCCCCTTCGGAGGCCGCCATCGCCCCCTCGCGGGCGCGGGCGCCCTCGGCATCGCTGCGCGACTTGAACTTCTCGATCTCCAGCCGCTGGTTGATCTGTGCCTGCTCCTCTTCCTGCACCAGGGTCAGGCGGCGCTTGGTCGCCTCGAGCTGGGTCTGGCGGACCGAGATCTCGGCGTCGGCCTCGACCTCGGCGCGCTGCTTGCGGTTGACGGCGATGATCTCGGCCAGCCGCCGCATGCCGACGGCGTTGAATGCGTTGTTCTCGTCGAGCGCGGCAAACGCCGTCTGGTCCAGCCGCGTCAGCGAGACCGAGTCGAGCAGGATGCCGTTCTGCGCCAGGTTGTCGCGCAGCAGCGACGACACCGCAGCGACGAATTCGGCGCGCTTCTCGTGCAGCGTGTCCATGGTGCGGCTGGCGGCGATGGCCTGGACCGCGTCGATGAAACGGCCTTCGAGCAGGTTGCGCATGCCGTCGGGCGTGAAGGCCTTGGAGCCGAGCGACTGCGCCGCAGTGGCCACGCCTTCGATGCTGGGCTGCACACGCACGTAGAACTCGAGCTCCGCGTCGACGCGCATGCGGTCCTCCGTGATCAGCGACTTCTCGCCCACGCGCCGCACCTCAATGCGGATGGTGCGCAGGCTCACCTCGTCGATCTTGTGCAGGAACGGCAGTGCCAGGCAGCCGCCGGAGATCAGCGTGCGTTGGCCGCCGAAACCGGTGCGGATGATCGCGACGTCGCGGCTGGACTTGCGGTAGAAGCGGTTGAGGAAGATCACCACCACCGCGATCACGACGATCGTGGCGATGATCCCGAACAGCCAGGCGAGCACGAGCATAGGCGTTCCTGTGGACGAATTCCGAACCGGCAATCGCGAGCTTGGCTGAGATACTTTCCAAGTGAAATAAGTACTTTCCAGAGCAAGTACTGCGTCGCGGCGAATGATTGCGTTGCGGCCCCGCGACGCCGCGCCACCACGGCGGGCGGCCCCGTCGGGTACAGCGTCGAGCAGGAACGGGCGGCGCTCAGCCGCCGCGCGATTCTTCGATGAAGCTCTCGAGCAGTCGCTTGAGCTGACTTGTCCGGCGCGGGCCGAGGGCTTCCTCGATGCCGATGTGGTGCGCGTCGACGCGCTCCTTCAGCCTGGCCACGAGCTCGAGCCCGAGATCGCTGATGAAGACCAGGACCTTGCGGTTGTCGCTGGCATCGGCCGCACGCTGGACGAGGCCGCGGCTCACCAGCTTGTCGATGTTCTTGGTCAGGGCCGGGCCGTTGAGAAGCACCCGTTCGGCGAGTTCGCCCATCGAGTGGCCCTGCTCGTCGGACAGCACGTGCAGGATGCGCCAGTGCTCCTCGGTGGACTCCTCGTCACCGATCGACTGGCTCAGGCCGATGCGCATGCTGCGGTGCGCCGACGCGAGCAGGTAAGCCAGGTACTGGGAGAGGTCACGATCGGGCATGGCGATTGCACTATGCTCCTTGAGCGTGGCAAATTCTAGACTTGCAGTATTGCCACGGGAATATTTGTCGGCGACATGGCGGGAAGGCTGGCGGCCCAGGATCCCGGATGGATCAGCGCGCAGCGAGGAGGGGATCATGCATCTGGACGCGGCTTGTGGATCCGCGCTCCGCGTGGGTTTGCTGGGACACGCCGTGCCAACCCGCGGACGGTGGCCGACAGGACTCGATCGCGGTACTACGACCGGCCGTCGAGCCGGAAGCGACTTCCGCGTTGCCCTGTGTGCCCCGCTGCGTGGGCCGGAAGGCATCTGGGGACCGTCGTGCCTCGCCTCGGCACGGCTGGCGCAGGCGGAACTCAACCGCTGGTCCGGCATTGCCGGCCGGCCGTGCGAGTTGCGCGTCGTGGACACGTCCGACGAGGCGCCGGACGTCGAGGGAACATTGGGTTCCCTGGTCGACGATGGCGAGATCGACGCGCTGGTGGGCATGTGCATCAGTTCGGTGCGGCAGCGCATCGTGCGCACCATCGGCGGCCGCTTGCCATTCGTCTACACCTGCCTCTACGAAGGGGGCGACGCTTCGCCCGGCCTCTATGCCATCGGCGAGACCGCGGTGCGCCAGCTGACGCCGTCGATCGCCTGGCTGAGCGAGCGCGGCCAGGCGCGACGCTGGATGCTGGTAGGCAATGACTACGTCTGGCCCCGAGTCTCACACGGCATTGCGCGGCGCAGCATCGCCGCGTCGGGCGGCGAGGTGGTGGCCGAGACCTTCCTGCCGTTCAGCGTCGGCGACTACTCTCAGGTGATCGACCGGTTGCGCGCGTCGCGGGCCGATGCCGTACTCATATCGATGGTCGGCCAGGACGCTGTCGACTTCAATCGCGCGTTTGGCCGGGCCGGGCTGCAGCAACGCGTGTTGCGGCTTTCGTGCGCCATCGAGGAGAACCAACTGCTCGCCATCGGTGCCGAGAATACAGACAACCTGTATGTTGCGATGGGCTATTTCGCTGCGCTGGAGACCGACGCCAACTCGGCGTTCAAGGAACGCTATCACTCACAGTTTGGCGACCGTGCGCCTGCGCTCAATTCGATCGGTCAGTCGCTTTACGAAGGGATGCACTTTCTCGGAGCCCTGCTGGAGGATCGGTGGCCTCTCCCCAGCAGGGGCTATGCAAGCGCGCGCCACGCGGTTTGCGGCGGAGTGCGCATGAGCGAAGCACCGATCTACTTGGCGCTCGCCGACGGGCACACCTTCCACGTCATCAAGCAACTCTGATCCAAAGTATCGCAGTTGACCCGTGCTGACCCTTGAGGGCGCCTGCTTCCGAGCGCCCACCTCAGGGCGTCAACGATGTCTCAATTGCCTCGCACCAGACGCGAGGCACAGGTCCGGGCGCCTGAACCGGACGGTCAGGAGCGCCCGCAACTGGGCGCAGCCCGCCGTCAGCGGCGGCTATCTGGACGCGCAGACTCGGCGACTGTTTCTCTTGGCGCTGAACTTCGAAAGGCGACTGTCTCTTGGCGACCCTCAGCAGCCCCGAGCTGGTTGATCCGCCGTGCTGCCGCTGCCGCTCACCGCTGCTGAGTGACCGGTGCTTCGAGATCGGCCAATCGGCTGTTCGCGCAGCGCCTTGCGGGCCTCAGATGAGGACGTGTCGGTCCGGCCGCGCGGCGCGCGCATGGCGCCGCCTTACCGCGTCCGTTCGCGGCCGTAGAACGCGGCGATCCTGGCAAAGGGGGCGTCCCGTTCGCGCGCGTCGAAGCTCTGTTCGGGGAGGCCGCCACGGCACGCGCCACGCTGTCGGGCCAGGGCGACAAGAGATCCATGTGGGCGGCGCCGGCGCTGCGCAACGCGCCCGCCACCGTGCGGTAGCCGGTGGCGCGGCGCCCCTGCAGCACCCCGGCAGCGGCCAGCAACTGCGGACCGTGACAGATGGCCGCGACGGGTTTGGCCGCGGCCACGAAGCTGCGCACGAGCTGCAGCACCGCAGCGTCTCCACGCAGCGCCGCCGGCGCCGCGCCGCCCGGTAGCAGCAGCAGGTCGTCGTCGGCGGCATCCAGCGCCGCGACCAACTTGTCCACCTCGACGCGGTGGCCATGCTTGCCGGTGACGACGCCGCGCCGCGTCGAGGCGATGTCCACCGCGACGCCTGCCTCGCGCAGGCGCCGTACCGGTTCCAGCAGTTCGCTGTCCTCGAATCGATCGGCGCTGACGATGAGGGCCTTCATGAGGGCTCGGCAAGGGTGTTCGGCAGTCTGCGCCTGTCGCGCACCGGCAGCGTTGCGCCAGCGCAATTCGCCCCGCCTTGGCCGTGTGAGGATGCAGACGGTGATCGCCTTGCCCGCCCGGAGTGTGAAGGAATCGTCCGTGAGCCGTGAGCTGGTTTCGGAGCGGCGCTTGCGGCGCCACGTGCAGGCACTCGCGCAAACGATCGGCGAGCGCAACGTCTGGCGGCCAGATGCGCTGCACGCGGCGGCCGATTACATCCGCGGCGCCTTCGCCGAGGCGGGTTGCGAGGCGGCGCCGCAGTACTACCAGACGCACCGGGTCCGCTGCGAGAACCTCGAGGTCACGCTGCCGGGGACCGCAGGCCGCAGCGAGATCATCGTCGTCGGCGCCCACTACGACACGGTGCGCGGCAGCCCGGGCGCCGACGACAACGCCAGCGGCGTGGCCAGCCTGATCGAGATCGCCAGGGCGCTGCAGCCACGCTCGCTGCGCCGCACCGTCAGGCTCGTCGCCTTCGTCAACGAGGAGGCGCCGTTCTTCTTCACGCGTCAGATGGGCAGCTGGATCTACGCCAGCGCGGCGCGCCGGCGCGGCGACGACATCCGGCTCATGCTGTCGCTGGAGATGCTCGGCTGCTACTCGGATGCACCCGGCAGCCAGGCCTACCCGCCGTTGCTGCGCTGGTTCTATCCGCAGCGCGGCAATTTCATCGCCTTCGTGTCCAACCTGCGCTCGCGCCGCGCCCTCGACGCGCTGGTGCGCGCTTTCCGCTCGCGTTCGGACTTCCCTGCCGAGCGACTGGCCAGCCCGGCCATCGTGCCCGGGGTCGCCTGGAGCGACCAGTGGTCGTTCTGGCGTGCGGGCTATGCCGCCGTGATGGTCACCGATACCGCCTTCTACCGCTACGCCCACTACCACGCCGCGTCGGACACGCCCGAGAAGATCGACTATGTGCGCATGGCACGCGTGGCCGACGGCCTGGCGCAGGCGATCGCCGTGCTGGCCGATTCAGCGAGCTGCCCCTGAGAGCCCGGCAGCACGCGCACGAGCACGCCCGCTCCAGCCGGCGAGACATCGAAGCGCGCCGGCGTCAGCTTCTCCAGCAGCCACATCACCGTGCGCGCGTGCGAGCCCAGTTCCGCGGCGCGGAAGGCGCAAGGCCCGTCGGCCAGGGCCAGGAAGACCAGCATCTGGTCGACCGCGTGGACGTCGAGCGTGGCCCCCGCGTCGAGGTCGCGTCGCAGGGACGACGCGGCGGCCTGCCCCAGCCGTTCGGCCGGCACGCCGCGCGCGGCCACCGCGGCCGCGCCCAGCGTGGTACGGGCCGCCACGGCGCGCAACACGATCGCCCCGCCCGGGCCGAGTGCCAGCTCCGGCGCGCAGACGTCCACCTCGGCCTGCACCGGCAATTGCGGCGGCAGCGCAGCGCGTGCGGCGGCCGCCATGCGCTGGGCGATCTCGCCCGGCAGATGCGCAACATGCGCCAGCAGGTCGACGTGCGCGACCGGGCCGCGCTCCGCCACCGCGAACGGCGTCAGGCGGGTCAGCGGCCGCAGCGCGAGCCGCACCTCGCCACCTCCCTGCGGGAAGTAGCCACGGCGCACCATGTCCAGTTCGGCCTGCACGCCCATGCGCGCCAGCAGCGGCAGCAGCACGAGCCGCAGGTAGTCCATCGGCGGCGCCATCGGCACATCGGTGCCGCCACGCAGTGCCACCTCGACATGCTGGCCGCTGCTCAGCGCGGCCGGCAACATGGCCTGCAGCACCAGCGCGATGCTGCCGGCGGTGCCGACGTCCACCTCGAACACGCCGCCATGCAGCCGGTGCGGCCAGAACGAGAGCGTGGTCGAACGGGTCTGCACGCCCTCGCAGCGGGCGTCGCACAGCGCCGCCACCGCCTGCACGGCGGCAGCGTGCTGCGCGGCCAGGCCGGGCCGGCGGCGTCTGGCGCGGATGTCGACGATGCGCACCGGCACGCCGGTGACGGCGGAAAGGGCCACCGCCGTGCGCACGAGTTGGCCGCCGCCTTCGCCGTGGGCGCCATCGATTTCGACCATCGCACTCAGGCGGGGGGCAAGGTCCACCAGCCGACCCAACGGGGACACGCGTTCATGGCTGCATCCGATCACCTGCCCAGGGGACTCTAGGCGCATCGGATGCCCGCGTGTTGACCGCGCGCAAACGTGGCGAGAGCCCTTGCGCGATCATCTTCGTCGGGCGCGCTTCCAACCCTGAGCCCGCCATGTCGAACGCCCGGGACAAGCCCCCTGCCATGCGAAGAACGAGGCTGGTGTTGCTGGCCGTGACCGCCGTCGTGCTGGCGGCCATGGCGTCGGCGTGGCTGCTGCTGCGGCAACCCCCTGCCGAGGACGGGCTGCTGCTGCGCTTTCGCCGGCAGTTCCGCTGAGGCGCCGGCGCGCCTGCAACGCCCCAGCCAGATCGTTCAGTCGGCGGACATTGCTCGCGGACATTACTCCCGTTGACGCAAGACGACGCACGATGTAATGTGCATCGGCACGTGATCACCAATCCTCGACACCTGATCCTGAACCTGCTGCTGGGTGCCGGCGGCGATGCGCTGTCGGCAAGCCAGGCGGTGGCGTCATGCGCCCTGTTCGGCGTGCGCGAGAACAGCGCCCGCGTTGCGCTGGCACGCCTGGCGGCGGCCGGACTGATCGAGGCCGCCAGCCGTGGCGCCTACGCGCTCGGGCCCAAGGCCGCTTGCCTGGCTGCCGACGTTGCTTCGTGGCGGCGTGTCGAACAGCGGGTGGGCGTCTGGAACGGGGGCTGGATCGCGGTGCATGTCGGCGCGCTCGGGCGCAGCCAGCGGGCCGCCTTGCGAACGCGCGATCGCGCGCTGGACTTGCTGGGCCTGCGCGAGTTCGAGCGTGGATTGCACCTGCGGCCGGACAACCTCGGCGGCGGCGTGGCCGCCGTGCGCGCAAGGCTGCTGAAGCTCGGGCTGGCACCCGCCGCCCTGGTCTTCGTGGCCAGGGACTTCGACCCCGCTCGCGAGCAGCGTGCCCGCTCGCTCTGGGACGGCAGCGCGCTGACGCAGCGCTACCGCGAGACGAGCCGGCATCTCGACGGCTGGCTGGCCCGCGCCGGCAGGCTGGGGCCCGAAGTCGCCGCCCGCGAATCGTTCCTGCTGGGCAACGATGCGATTCGCGCGCTGGTGTTCGATCCGCTGTTGCCCGCGCCGCTGGTGGACGCCCAGGCGCGCCGCCGCTTCGTCGACGCCGTGGTGCGCTTCGACGCCGCCGGCCACGCGACCTGGCAGCGTTTTTTCGACACCCAGCGGCCGCGCCTCGTCGCTTCGCGGGCACGACCCGCACTGACCTCATCGCTGGAGACCACACCATGAACGCACCCGACATGCAACTGAAGGACCGGCTGTTCCTGGCCGATACCCACGACGTCATCAACGTCTCGCATGAACTGGTCGACACCAACCTGTACCTGCAGGACATCGCGCTGCAGGAGGCCGTGCGGCGCGAAGGGGCGGCCTGGGCACACGACGACCTCACGGCGTTCGGCCAGCTCACCGGCTCGGCCGACCACCTCGCACTCGGCGTGCTCGCCAACCGATACGGCCCCGAGCTCGAGACCCACGACCGCTTCGGCAACCGCGTCGACCTGGTGAGCTTCCATCCCGCGTACCACGCCTTGATGAAGACCTCGATCGAGCACGGCCTGCACGCGTCGCCGTGGACCGACCCCGGCCCGGGTGCACATGTCGCCCGCGCTGCACGAACCTACATGCACTCCCAGGTCGATGCTGGGCACGGCTGCCCGATCACGATGACCTTTGCCGCGCTGCCATCGCTGCGCACGACGCCCGCACTGGCGCAGCTCTGGGAGCCGAAGATCACCGCGCGCGTCTACGATCCACGCAACGTGCCCGATGCCGCCAAGCAGGGCCTGACGATCGGCATGGCGATGACCGAGAAGCAGGGCGGATCGGACGTGCGTGCCAACACCACCCGGGCCTACCCGGTCGGTGCCGGGGGGCCGGGCGCAGCCTACGAGCTCGTTGGCCACAAGTATTTCGTCTCGGCGCCGATGAGCGATGCGTTTCTGGCGCTGGCGCAGGCTCCCGGCGGGCTGTCGTGCTTCCTGCTGCCGCGTTGGCGGCCCGACGGCAGCAAGAACCCGCTGCAGGTGCTGCGGCTCAAGCGCAAGATGGGCAACGTCTCGAACGCGTCCAGCGAGACCGAACTGCGCGGTGCGCTGGCGTGGATGGTCGGCGACGAAGGCCGTGGCGTGCGCACCATCATCGAGATGGTGGCGATGACGCGCTTCGATTGCATGGTCGGCTCCTCGGCCGGCCAGCGCGCGGCGGTATCGCAGGCGCTGCACCACTGTTCGATCCGTGCGGCCTTCGGCCGCGTGCTCAACCAGCAGCCGCTGATGCGCAACGTGCTGGCCGACCTGGTGCTGGAGAACGAAGGCGCGCTCGCGTTGACGATGCGCGTGGCGCGCGCGATGGACCACCGTGCCGACCGGCACGAAGACCTGCTGGTGCGCCTGTGCACGGCGGTCGGCAAGTACTGGATCTGCAAGCGCACGCCCAACCACGCCTACGAGGCGATGGAGTGCATCGGCGGCAGCGGCGTGATGGAGGACGGCCCGTTCCCGAGGCTGTTCCGCGAGTCGCCGGTGAATGCGATCTGGGAGGGCAGCGGCAACATCCAGTGCCTCGACGTGCTGCGGGCGATGCACAAGACGCCGGAAGTCGTCGAGGCGTTCTTCCGCGAACTGGCGGCCGCGAAGGGCGCGAGTGCGCTGCTCGATCGCTGGGTCGGCGCCTTGCAGGCGGAGTTCAAGGATCTGGCCGATATCGAGTACCGTGCCCGCGGCATCGTCGACCGCATGGCGCTGGCGATCCAGGCCGCACTGCTGGTGCAGCACGCGCCGGCGCCGGTGGCCGACGCGTTCTGCGCCTCACGCCTGGCAGACGGTGGCCATCGCAACTACGGCACGCTGCCGCGCGGCGTGGACTGTGCGGCGATCATCGAGCGCGCCACACCGCGAGGCTGACCGCTGCGCAGCTGTGCGGGCTCACTGGCGGCGAGCGCGAGCGCCAAGTTCGACTTCTGCATCAGTACATGCACGTTCCGAAACAGGCGACGCCTACGGGCTGCACCCGGCGCAGCGGCCAGACCGCCGCTTCAATGGCGGTGGACATGGTGGGCATCGGGCACATGGTGATGCACATGCCGCAGCGGCTGATGCCGATGCCGATGGCTGTGTTCGCCGATGGGCATGGGGTCGTGCACATGGTGGTGGTGGCCATCGTCGTGCCGGTGCGCATGCTCGTGTTCGAGCGTTTCGTGTTCGTGCTCGTGGCCATGGGACTCGGCCAGGTGAAGCAGCACGCCGGCCAGCATCAACACACTGCCCACGGCCATCATCGCGCTGCCTGAACGGTCACCCAGCGCGACGGCGAAGGCCGCCCCGATGAATGGCGCGAAGGCGAACACCGATCCCGTGCGTGCCGCGCCGAAGGCACGTTGGGCCAGCAGGTACAAGCGCAGACTCAGGCCGTAGCCGGTGGCGCCGATGGCCAACAGCGCCAGCGCCGCACCGAGCGACGGCAGCGGCTCGCCGAGCGCGATCGCCAGCAGCGTGGTGGCGGCGGAACCGAGCACTGCCTTGGCCAGGACCACCTGCCCGGGGTCGCGCTCGGCCAGCGCGCGCGACAGGGTGTTGTCCACACCCCAGGCGGCGGTGGCCAGCAACACGGCCAGCAGGCCCCACAATTTCGCGCCGCCGCCGTGCCCCTGGTCGAGCACCAGCACCATGCCGCCGGTCAGCAGGAGTGCCATCGCTGCCCAGACCCGTCTGTCCATGGTCTCGCGGTAGAGCTGCCGGGCCAGCACCGCAGTGAACAGCGCCTCGAGCGTGAGCATCAGCGACGCGCTGGTGCCGCTGGTGTGTTGCAGTCCCCAGGCCAGCGCCACCGGGCCGATGACCGCGCCGAAGGCGGCCATCGCCAGCAGGCGCGGCAGGTCGCCTCGCAGCAGCCGCGCCTCGCGTTCGATGCGCTGGCGCGAGAGTGCCCCCGCCGCCGCCGCACCGGCGTAGAGCAGGGCGGCTGTGCTGAAAGCGCCGAGGCCGATACCGGCCTGCTGCACCAGGGGCGTGCTGACTCCGAACAGCGCCGCGGCCAGCAAGGCCAGCAGCCCGCCGCGAAGCGCGGGCAAAGCGGATGAAGACGGTCCCACTATTTCACCTTGTGGCGCAGCATGATGGAAGTTGCGGCTGGCGGCATCGAGGCAGACAGCGCTTTTGCAGCGCCGGCCATGCCGGCTCCCTTGGCGGTGACGCCCACATTGCTGAGAGCGTCAGCGTCTCGTCGGCTTGTGAGCCGCACGCCAGCGCCGACGAAGCGCCAGCAGCGCCAGCACCGCGCCGGCGCTCACCAGCCCCCAGGCAGCGACCGAGGCCGCACGAAGGAGCGTGCCGTTGAAGTCTTCGCCATCGGCATAGTCCATGATGTGCAGGCGCCAGAAGAAGTCGTACCAGACCCAGGCCTCGTTGCGCGATGTGACGAACTCCCCGCTGCGGCCGTTCAGGTAGACGCGGGTGGCGAGCGCGTCGTCGAAACGCAGCCGCCAGAGGTCACCTCGGCCGCCGGTCTCGGCGACGATGCCCAGCCGACGCGGAACGCTCGCCACGCGCTCCACGGCCGTCACCGCCGCCCGACCCTGGTACAGGTTTGCCGCAAATCGCCGCAACGCTGCCTCGTCGGGCGGGGTCCAGGTCGAGCCGTCGGCCGGCACGATGACCGGCTCGTGCCCATCGGCGTAGCTCAAGCGCAGCGCCGGACCCTGTGGCGTGACCACCGCGGCGATGGCCGTCACCTGACCGAGCCGTGCCGCGGACTGCAGTGCCGGCGCCACCCGCTCGGCCCAGCCCGGGGGCAGCACCACCGCCGGCGGCTTGACGGTGTCGCCACCCTTGACCCAGGACTGGAATGGCAGCAGCGAGAACACCACGCCGCCGGTGACCCAGATCAGCACCTGCACGCCGACCAGCCAGCCCAGCCAGCGGTGAATTCGAAAGGTCGTGGCGGACAGGGTCACGGTTAGAGAGGAGATGCGTTGCGGTGGCTGCGCATTGTGGCGTCAGCACCTGCCGGCACGGCGCTTCGTCAGGGCTGCGCCTTCAACTGGCGAGAATCTGCCACCTTCAACGGGGACCGAGACCATGAATGGTGAGGTCCCGCACCAGAAGATCGCGCCGCACATTCGATGACGCAGCACCCTCTGGCCCGACCATGGCGGCACGGGCGCAGCGATCCGATTGGCCGTTCTCGCGTACCGGTGATTCCTCAGAGTCGCAAGCCGGTGCTGGCCGAAGCCCCTACTTCAGCGTCGCGCTGAACGTCAGTTCGGGAATGCTCGCCAGGGCCTTCGAGATCGGGCAATTCTTCTTGGCGAAGTCGACCTTGTCGTTAAAGACCTCGGTGCTTACGCCCGGGACGACGGCCACGGTCTCGAGTTCGATCTTCGTGACCGTGGGCCCCGCGCCCAGGTGCACGGTGGCCGTGGTCTCGATGCTGGTCGGAGGATGCCCACAGTGGTGAGCTGGGCGGCCAGGAACATCGAGAAGCAGCCCGCATGAGCCGCGCCGATCAACTCTTCCGGATTCGTGCCGCCCGTCGCACCCTCGAACCGCGTGGCGAATGTGAAGGGTGCATTCAAGTGCCCCGAGGCACCCGACATCGATCCGGCGCCCTCCTTGAGCGTTCCCGTCCACTTCGCGTGCGCTTTCGCAGTGGCCATGCTCAGGTCTCCTGGTGTGGTTGGAATGATGCCGCGACGCTGACTGTACAAGCCCCGTTATGGCTGCGCACGGCGCCGCCTCCCGGCGGGGCCCCAATGGTCCAGAGAGGCGAGCGGATCAAGTCTTGCGTGCGGTCGACGGCCACAGGCCAAGTCCAGGGCGTGAAGATCGACCTGCTCGATCAGGCTCGTTCCGCCCCACGATGCAAGCCGGTGGTCGAACGACCGGGGCGAGGGCTCATGTTCCGGCCAGCTTCAGCACCAGCTTGCCGAAATTTCGGCTGCTGAAGAGCATGTTCAGCGCATCGGGGAATGCCGCCACACCGCCTTCGACCACGTTTTCCTTGCTCTTCATGCGGCCAGCTTTCAAGTTGCCGGCCATCTCGGCTATCGCCGGCGGACAACGGGCGGCATAGTCGAAGACGACGATACCCTCCATGCGCGCGCGGTTCGGCGACCATCTGCTCGCTTGCACAGGGCGCGCGTGGCAAGGAGCATGCAACACGAGCGCACGCCCCTTGATCCACCTTAGGGTCTGTTAACAAATAAAGTGACACATTGATTTGAAGCGGTTAGTCTTGCTGACATGGAAGCAGACTCGCCAATTTCGCAGCGTTGGGAACTCATGCGCGAGCGCCTTGACGAACGCCAGCGGCGTGCATTCGCCGCAGCCGAGGCGAAGGTGATTGGAAGAGGCGGTGTGTCGCGGGTCGCTGCGGCCACGGGTGTGGCGCGCAATACCATCATGGCCGGGATGCAAGAACTCGAGGGCTCGAGCAACGAGTTCGTGTCGGGTGCGCCGTTGGCGCCAGCCGGATCCATGCGTCGCAGCGGCGGCGGACGCAAGGCGGCAACGCACAAGGATCCGAGCTTGGTGCCTGATCTGCTCGCGCTGGTGGATCCGACCTCGCGCGGTGACCCGGAATCACCACTGCGCTGGACATGCAAAAGCCTGCGTGTTCTGTCCGACGAACTCAAGGCCGGCGGCCATGTGATCAGTCACGTCGTCGTGGGGCGATTGCTCAAGGATCAGGGCTACAGCCTGCAGGCCAACGCCAAGGTCATCGAGGGCAACCAGAGTCCGGATCGCAACGCGCAGTTCGAGCACATCAACGCCACTGTGAAGGCAGCCCTTCTTGCCGGGCAGCCCGTGATCTCGGTGGACACGAAGAAGAAGGAACTGGTGGGTCTGTACAAGAACGGCGGACGCGAATGGCGTCCCGAGGGCGAGCCTGAAAGCGTCCAGGTCCACGCCTTTGTCGATCCGGAGCTTGGCCGCGCCAACCCATACGGTGTGTACGACATCGGCGCCGACGAGGGCTGGGTCAGCGTCGGCACCGATCACGACACGTCCGCGTTTGCCGTGCAGACAATCCGGCGCTGGTGGTTCTCGATGGGACGTCCGCGCTACCCCAAAGCCACCGCGTTGACGATCACTGCCGACGGCGGCAGCAGCAACGGCTACCGGGTTCGGCTGTGGAAGCTTGAACTGGGGCGCCTCGCCAAGGAGACGGGGCTACGCATTCGCGTATGCCACTTCCCGCCTGGCACCAGCAAGTGGAACAAGATCGAGCACCGTTTGTTCTCGTTCATCACGATGAACTGGCGCGGTCGTCCGTTGATCAGCCACGAGGTGATCGTCCAACTGATTGCCAACACCAAGACGCGCAGCGGACTGAAGGTGCGCTCCGAGATCGACGCCAACTCGTACCCCAAGGGCCTGGTCATAAGCGACGCCGACTTCGCCGCGATCAAGCTCGAGCTCGATCCGTTTCACGGCGAGTGGAACTACTCAATTCGGCCGGGCTGAAGCAGTCATCTTATTTGTGAACAATTCCTTACTTGCCGTCGCGGTCCGAATCGCCCGGCGTTGCACGCTCGACGGTGTCGCTCACGCGCTGCCAGGCGTCACGCGTCGCGTGCTTGGCGCTGTCCCATTCGAGGCCGGAGCTTCCACGCTTGCTGTTCCAGTCGCGTCCGAGTTCCGACTCGACATCGTCGAAAGTGCGGTTCGGATATCGCGTGTAGGCGTCCACCCCATAGCCATACGCGGGACGGTATTCATCGTAGGTCGACCCGCTTGCGTACGGACGGTTGGTGTAGTTGTCCCGCCAGTAGGCATCTTCGGCGTCAGGGTCGACAGCGTTTGCGATGCCCTTGCCTGCCAACGCACCGGCCACGGCGCCAACAACCGCGCCTACCGCGGCGCCGACAGGACCCGTCATGCCACCCATGGCAGCACCGGCCGCGGCACCCCCTGCGATACCGCCGGCAGCACCGCCCACCACGGCACCCACACCGGTTGCAACCGGGCGACTCGTACCGTCGGTCTTGTCGATGTCTCTCATCGTCCTGCTCTTCAGTTCGTTCATTGGTTTCTCCTTGGCTGACTGCGTGAATTGCGTGGCCACCGTTGGTGGTGGACTCATCGCGGTGCAGGCAATATCAAGCGTATGTGGGGAGACAAAGCCTCGCGATCGTCCATCAGGTCGTGTCGCGCTCGGAGGCTGTCCCGTTCGCCGGTAGGCCGGTTCCTACGGCCGCGGTCCCCACCGGCCAGACGCGCCTCACGACGCGCGCAGGCTCGGCGCAACGGGAAACGCAGGTGCCAGTCTCGCGCCCTGACCGGCAACGAGTTCATCGATGTAGTGAACGACGTCACGCAGGGTCGGCAATTCCACAGGCTCCGAAGGCAGCTTGATCTTGAACGCGTCCTCGACGTTCCAGAGCAGCTCGACGGTGCCCAGGGAGTCGATGCCCAGGCTCTCCAGCGGCGCGTCCAGCGTCAGGCGGTCCAGCGGCAGCTTGTGGTCCTTCACCAGCATGGCGCACAGGCGTTCGAAGGTGGTGTTCATGTCGAGTCCTCTCGTGGCGGTATCAGGGGGCCCGCATGGCACTGCCGGCGACAGGCCGGGCCTCGGCGGCAGCCCGAGGTCCAAGCATGCCCGTGGGTTCGGCGAAGCGGACTTTCCCGCCCCAGCGCGCGCCCCTTGTGAGCAGTCCGGGCCAGATCCGTACCAGTTTCATCAGCGCTTCGGAACTGCGGGGCCGCATCGCCAGGTGGGCAAAGACGGCTGCCAGCCGCAGGCGGGGCGCAAACGCCTTGCGCCAAGCGGCTGCGTAGCGACGCTGCAACTCGGGTTGAACGGTGGCATCGGGCACGGCCGCGGCGCCGCATCGGCCCAGCAAGACAGAACCCAGCAGCGCGGCAGACTGCAGGGCCACGCTCATGCCTTCACCCAGGATCGGGTGCGCCTCGCCCGCGGCGTTGCCGATCCTGAAGATCCCGTCATCGGCTTCGAGGTGCACGCCCGGGTCCAGAGGCCCGGAGGTCAGCCAGTGCCCGTCACGCACCGCCCATTGCAGCGCCCGTTGCACGCCACCGCACTCACGCTGCAGCCAGGCCTCGACCGCATCGCCGGCCCGCAGGCCGGGCGCCGCGGCACGCAATGCGCTCAGGCGATCGCGCCGGATGCAACAGGCGACGGTGGTCGTCCCGCCGTCAGCCACCACCATGCCGCCATAACCACCGTCCAGGGCCAGCACACTGATCGCGCCCTCGGGCACCGACGAGCCCGTGAAGTTGGCCTTGAAGGCGAACAGGTCTGCGGCGCTGCGTGCGAGACGGCGCCTGGGGCGATCCGCGGGCAGGTCTTCCCAGGATCCGTGCGCATCGATGACAACCGTCGCGCGAAGTCGCAGCAGCGCCGCAGAGTCGAGCGCCCGAAGCTCGCAATGCCATGCCCCGGCCGTACCCCGGATGGTCTGCACGGCCCAGGGCTGAAACACCGTCGCACCGGCGGCACGGGCCTGGTCCAGCAGCAGGCCGTCCAGCGTGTCGCGGCCGAGGGCCCGGCCCCAGGCATAACGATCGTGGTCGGCGGGCGGCAGGTCGGCCGTGACGGCGCGCTCGCCCTGCAGCAGGGTCACCCGGCGCAACTCTGGTCCCGCAAGGGCATGGAAGGCGTCGCCAACGCCCAGCGCCTGCAGCAAGGGCAGATTGCTGGCGGCGATGCATTCGCCGCACACCTTGCGCCGCGGAAAGCGCTGGCGCTCGATCAAGGCGACCGCCCAGCCGCCGCGGGCGAGTTGAATGGCCGCCGTCGAACCTGCCAGTCCCGCGCCGACGATGACCGCATCGAAGGTCGTGCGGGTGGTGGCTGTCATCGAGCGGCCCCGCGTCGCTGCGCACTGAAGCAGTGGCTGAACAGGCCTGCGGCGGATTCCCGCACCTGCCAATGACCGCCGGCCTGCGGCCACCGCGCGGAGATCTCATCGCGGCGAAAGCCGGCGTGCACGCTCAGTACCGCGTCCTTGCGGGTCACCACATTCGCGCCGATGGCGCCGACGAGGTGACTGCCCGCCATTGCCAACCACGACCGGCTCGGCTCGCAGGCGAAGAACCGATCGCAGCGCGAGGCCGCTGCGGCGAGCAGCAGGTCGAGCTCGCCGCCATCGAAGTGGTGCAGGAACAAGCTGGTCGTGATCAAGTCCCACCGTGGCGATGGCCAGCCTGGCGCTGCGTCATCGGGCCGGGCCGCCCACCCCAGCACATCGGCCACCTGCACCTGGGCTGCCCACCCCAGCTCGGCAAAGCCCGCCAGCGTGGCTGGCGTGACGATGTCCTGGCGGTCCATCAGGCTCAGCTGCACCTGTGGCCAACCGGGAGCGAGTGACCGTGCGACGCCCAGCAGCAAGCTGCCGTCGCCGGCGCCGAGTTCCAGGATCCGCAGTGGCGCGCGCGCGCGTGCCGGCGACACCAGATTCCGCCAGCCGCGAGAAATGATCGGCCGTGTGCCCATCGCGCGATGCACGCGCACGAGGTCGCGTCGCGACCGCCTGGCCGCGGGATCGTCGGGCGCGAGGTGATCCAGCACCTCGGCCGCGACGATTCGGGTCATCGTCACCGCACCTCCAGTAGCGCACCGTGGCAGCTGAAGCCCGCCCCGAAGGACGACAGCCACCACCAGCCCGGTGGGGCTTCATCGTCGAGAGCGGCTTCGAGCACGAAATAGACGAAGGCGCTCGACAGGTTGCCGTACTCGCGCAGCATCGCCGCGCTGTAGCGCAGGTCGCCGGGTTGCAGTTCGAGTCGCGCTTCGAGTGCCCGCAGCACGTCGCGACCACCGGCATGCATGACCCAGGTGCCGATGTCGCCGGGTTGCAGGCCGGCCCGCCCGAGCACGGTGCCGAGCACGCGTTGCGCATAGTCAGCCGCCAGGGCAGGCACGGCGCGGGTCAGTATGTTGCGCAACATGCCGTCGCGTTGCTCGAACATCAGCGCGCTGCGCTGAGCCGGGTCCACGAGCGAGGTGCTGTCCTTCCATTCGATGCGCCGACCGGCAGTCCCGGCCTGCTGCGCCAGCACGGCTGCACCGGCGCCATCACCAAACAGGCAGGCGCTGATCAGCACGCCCGGGTCGTTGTCGAGGTACATCGCGGCGCTGCTGACTTCGACGCAGATCGACAGCACGTGCTCGCAGTCGCCCGTGGCCAGCAAGGCCTTGCCGAGCATCAGATTGGGCAAGGCCGCGGCGCAGCCCTGGCCCACGAGGTCGAAGGCCTGCACATCGGGGCGCAAGCCCAGGCGCTCGACGACATGCCCGGAAAGCCCCGGGCACAGATATCCCGTGCAGGTACTGACGACCACGGCATCGACTTGCGAGGCCTGCAGTCCAGCCTTGACCAGGGCGCGAACGCCCGCCTGCGCCGCAAGCAGCGGCGCGTGCTTCAGGAAACGCGCCGACAGCGTGTTGGGATCGATCGCGAAGACCTCGTCCAACGAGTCGACCGCCAGCCGGCGCGCCTCGATGCCGTTGTCACGCTGCAGGACCGTTTTGGCGATGAGGTGGGCGCGTCCGTCCAGTCGCGCGAACCAGGCCGACTTCTCGAACGCCACGAGGCACTCGGCCTTGGTGTAGCGCGCTGGCGGGTTCGCGCTGCCGATACCGAGGATGTGCATCGCTCAGGGTGCCAGCGCGCCCGCCTCGCGTTCGGGATGACGGTGTCTGCCCAAAGCGGTGATGAAGTCCGCCACCGCGTGTTTCGCTTTAGCTGCGGCTCCCATCACGATGCCAGGATCTGCATCGCCGTTCGCCAGTGTCGCCGCGACGCCAGCCCGCTCGATCAGCGCACTCGAGGCCCCGAGTGCGAGGAGGGTCTTGCCATGCCGGTACTGGTTCGAGATGAAGTCCATCACCTCGATGCGGGCGCCGAGGGCCTTCACGCCGCTGGCACCGTCGGGCAGCACGAGTCCGTCGAACAGCACCGGCGGCGAGTTCTCCAGCGTTCCGGTGGCATCGAACGGCTCGCCGCTGCTGGGTTTTACCGGGCCCAGGCGCGCTGCGATCAGGTGCACCTTGGCGCCTGCCGCCAGCAGCGCCACCTGCACGGCTGCGATCGACTTCCCATCCACGCCGTCGGCCACCAGGATGGCGACGCTGCGCGTCCGGATGCCGCCGTCGCCCGGCAAGGCCGTCAGCGACAGCGCAGCCGACGTGATGACCTCGGGTGTCGTGGGACTCGCCAGTGCCCGCGGCATGGCCTGGGGTACCGCGATGCCCAGCCCCGCTGCGACGGTGGCGGCGAGTTCGGGCGACACGTTGACCAGCGACGACACCATGCGCTCGCGGATCGCCGGCACCGTGACCTTGCTCAGCTCGAAGCGGAAGCCGCCCGCAATGTGCGCCTTTTCGACGGCGGTCTGGCTGTCGTAGAACAGGGTGGCCTGGGTGTAGTGGTCGGCAAACTTCTCCGGCTTGCCGCGCAGCTTGTCGCCCTGGCCCTCGTCGACCGGCTGCGGGAACGAGACGAAGCCCGCGGCGCCGGCCTGGAACGGGCAGCCGCCGCCCAGCGAGTTGGGCTCGTAGGCGACACGGCCGCGCGGGATGGTCTGGCGGTGCAGGCCGTCGCGCTGGTTGTTGTGCACGGCGGCAAGCGGCGCGTTGATCGGAATCTCGTGGAAGTTGGCGCCGCCCAGCCGTGTGATCTGGGTGTCGACGTACGAGTGGATGCGACCGGCGAGCAAGGGGTCGTTGCTGAAGTCGATGCCCGGCACCACGTGCGCGGTGCAGAACGCCACCTGCTCGGTTTCGGCGAAGAAGTTGTCCGGGTTGCGGTTGAGCACCATGCGGCCCACAGGCGTCACCGGCACCAACTCTTCCGGAATGATCTTGGTGGCGTCGAGCACGTCGAAGCTGAAACCTTCGGCCTGCGCCTCGGTGAAGATCTGCAGGCCGAGTTCCCACTCGGGGTACTCGCCCGACTCGATGGCGTCCCACAGGTCGCGGCGGTGGAAGTCGGAATCGGCGCCCGAGATCTTGACGGCTTCGTCCCACACCAGCGAATGCGTGCCGAGCTTGGGTCTCCAGTGGAACTTGACGAAGTGCGATTCACCCTGCGCGTTGACCAGCCGATAGGTGTGCACGCCGAAGCCCTGCATCATGCGCAGGCTGCGCGGGATGCCGCGGTCCGACATCACCCACATCAGCGTGTGCGTCGTCTCTGGCATCAGCGAGGCGAAGTCCCAGAAGGTGTCGTGCGCCGAGGCGGCCTGAGGCATGCCGTTGTGCGGCTCGGGCTTCACGGCGTGCACGAGGTCGGGGAACTTCATCGCGTCCTGGATGAAGAACACCGGGATGTTGTTGCCCACCAGGTCCCAGTTGCCTTCGTCGGTGTAGAACTTGACGGCGAAGCCGCGGATATCGCGCGCGGTGTCGGTCGAGCCTCGTTCGCCGGCCACCGTGGAGAAGCGCACGAACACCGGCGTGATCTTGCCGGCGGCCTGGAACGGCGCGGCGCGCGTGAACACCGTCATCGGCTCGTAGGCCTCGAAATAGCCGTGCGCCGCCGAGCCGCGTGCATGCACGATGCGCTCGGGAATGCGTTCGTGGTCGAAGTGGGTGATCTTCTCGCGCAGGATGAAGTCTTCCAGCAGCGTCGGGCCGCGCAGCCCGGCCTTGAGCGAGTTCTGGTTGTCGCCGATCGCCACGCCCTGGTTCGTCGTCATCGCCTGGCCCGACGCGTCCGAGCGGGCGGGACCCAGCGCACCGGTCTTGGCCGACACGTTGGGCTCGCTCAGCGTGCTGGCCGAGGCTGCCGGCGAGTCGCTGGCCGTGCTGGCGCCGCGCGGTGGTGCGACGGCGTTCTCGCGGCCGAACTCCTGCGCCTTGTCGGCGTTGTAGGGCATCGCCGCTGCGAGGGCCTGCGCAGCTGCAAGCTGCTCCGCTGGCAAGTGAGGGTCTGGCGATGGTGTGCCACGGGTCGCGGTCGAAGCTTCGCGTTTGCCTTTCATGATCTCTCTCCTGGGTCTCGTGGTTCGGACGTTGCGTAGCCCGCATGTGGTGATGCGCCCCAGCGCCCCACGTCAGCGGAAGGAAGGTGAGGAGCCAGCGCCGGCTGCGGCGATCAAGCGCCCGTCGACGCCGGCTTGCCGCCAGGGCGGGGAACCAGACGGGCGTGGAGCTTCGCGTCCAGGCCGGGGGTCGCGCGCATGTCGGTGTCGACCCTGCCGGCATCGATGTTGCGCTTGGCCTGGACCATCACCGGGTCGGGCACCACTGCGGCGGCAGGTGCCGATTCGTCGCGTTCGTGAGGCAGCGCCAATCCAGTCGCTGACTGAGGCGCTTTCGCGCCAAGCAATGGTGTGGCCACCTCGTCTTGGCGACGGGTACGCTTAGCCGGCCGGGCGTGGTTCGGCCCGGGGGCGATGACGGGTTCGTTCTCGGGGTCGTCCGGGATGTGGGCGGGAACGGGCCCTTCGTCGGGCTCGACGGGCGGCGCACCCCGCTCGAACTCTTCGGGCACGTCGTGGTTCGGGTGATGTGGCCTGTGGATGTGGGCGAGAGCCATGGTGAGGGCCTTTGAAGGAGATGGGGTGTCGGTTGGCACTACGGCGAACTGGCACGCTTTGCCGGGCCGAGCGGTGCCGAGTGATCGTTGTTCTGCCCCGGCATGGGCATCGCTGTGGATTCCTGCGCCGCGCTCATCGTGCCGGGTGGGCAGACTCACCTGGCGGATGCGCGGGGCCATCAGCTTGCCGATTTCGCGCGCGTAGAGCCCGCCCAGGCTCCAGCCGATGAGAGTGGCCGGTTGGGTGTGGCCGGCGAGCCGATCGACGACCTGCGACTTCAAGGTGTGCAGCCAAGCGTCGAGATCACCTTGTGGGCCGGTATTGAACCCCTGACCCCAGTCGAACGCGTCGTAGCCGAGCGAGCGGCAGTGCTCGCGCAAGGTGGCCACCGAACCACCGTGTGCGCCAAGGCCGGGGAAGATCACGACAGGATGCCCGTCACCGGGCTTCGCGTCGTCCGATTTTCCGAGCTTGTGGCAGGCAAACTCCATCGCGGCACGAAACGGCTCCGTGCCCAGCAATGCAAGGGATGGGCGATGAACGGAATCGGTGGCAACCTGTTTCATACGCACAGTCAGCTCGACGGGCTGATGCGATTCCAGGCATCTCGCGCCGCGTGCCTGGCCCGCTCCCAGCTCAGGCTGGATGCACCGCGGCTGGCGGCCCAATCGCTCGACATCTCGGACCCGACAGCGCCGATGCCGGTGCCCACTGGGTGTGCGCCGGTTGCACCAGTGAGCGGATCGCGGTTCGCGTCGACGTTTCGATGGTCATTGTTTATGGTCATGTCCTTGGAGTGTGTGACTCGGGATCGAGCCGGATGGGATGCAGCGTGCGGTGCCAGGCCTGACGAGGTTGGCCTTCATGAGCACGCTGGCAAGCCAGCCGATCACTCCGCCGGCAACCAGCCAGATGAAGAAGTCATTCGACTCGCTCCGAAGCAATTTTGGAAGAGCTGAGTGACGTCCCAGACTCGTGGCGGCAATGGTCTCCGACGGCATCGGTTGCGTCTGTGCGGCACCGAACGTTGCAGCGACCGGCATGGCCCAGTGCAAGTCATGGGGTGTCCTGGACAGGTTGCGGATCGGCATGCGCAGTCAGGGCGCGTCGAGCGCCGGAGTGACCGACGGCGTGTGCCTTGCGCACAAGGTGGACCGTAATGAGGCAACGAACGACGCTCTGTTCGTTTGCGCACGCAGGTCGACCCAACCATCAACGCACCGCGGTCAGACACTTCCCACGTTGCAGCGTCATGCACGCTGATGGAAGCTTCGCGGTGTCTGGACCAACATGCGTCACCGGTCGCGTCATTTGAGCGCTTCGGAACGCCGGGGGCCATTGATTAGCAAATTCATCGACTCTTTCCAGCAATTCCAAAGGAGTTCCTGATTAGCCCCCTGGCTCAGCCGCCCGCAGGCGGCGTTCCGGGTGTGGTTTGGTGACGGCCGAAGCACGCAGGAGGCGAGCGAAGATGGTGGACAGGTTGAAGCGGCGGTTGAAGCGGTACTGGACCTCGGCGAGGT